>JBOFBK010000123.1:0-7228 GCA_051645525.1 Dermatophilaceae bacterium
GCGTTGCCGTACGGCTTGCCCTCCTCGTCGACCAGCAGCCAGTCCCGGTGCTCGTCGGCGGTGAACTGGTCCCACTGCACCGTGGTGTAGATCGGTGCCCGGATGCCGCGCCGGTGGCACGCCTCGATCTGCTCCACGAGCAGGTTCGGGCGCGACAGGTGCGGGTGCACCCGCTCGGGGTTGACCGTGGAGTCGTAGTACACGTACCCGTGATGGCAGCGGGCGAAGGTGTTCACGCTGCTCACGTGCGCGTCGGCCAGGGTCTGGGCGTACACGTCGGGGTCGAAGTCGGCACCGATGTCCGGGATCGCTTCCGAGGTGTGGAAATCGAGGTGCACGTGGCGCGCGCTGAGGGCCTGCACGGGCGTCATCCGGGCTCTCCTTCCGCGCGCACCATCGCCCGCGTCGAGCACGACCCGTCGCGGCCGCTCCCCTGTCGAGAGCGGCGCCAGGCCGAACGCGCACATAATACGATTACTGAGTGCGGCTGCAAGGCCGCGGTCCACGACCGTGCGAGCCGGCGCCGGACAGCAGGTCATCGTAGCCACCGGCGATCGTCGTCCGCCGGTAATGGTTTACTCACGGTGCTAGCCTTCGGCGCATGTCTCCGACCCGATCGACCGCCGGTTGAGCCGTATGGCGAGCCCTCCGCACACCGAGCCTCTCGCGACGGCAGGGCCCACCGGCGACGCACCGGTCCGCCAGATCGACGTCGCACGGATCGCTCAAGTCAGCACCGCCACGGTGTCGCGGGTCCTCAACGGGCACGCGGTCGACCCGGTTCTCGCCGAGCGGGTGCGCGAGGCGGTGCGGGCGATGGACTACCGGCCGAACGCCGTCGCCCGCAACCTGCGGCGCCGCCGCACGAGGGTGTGGGCGATGATCATCGCCGACATCACGAACCCGTTCCACACCTCGCTGGTCCGCGGGGTCGAGGATGTCGCCTCGGAGGCCGGGTACTCCGTGCTGCTCGGCAACAGCGACGAGGACGCCACGAAGGAGCGCGAGTACCTCGAGGTCGCGCACGCCGAACAGGTCGCGGGCCTGGTCATCACGCCGTTCACACCCGCCACGGATGTCGCCCCGCTGATGCGTGCGCGCGTGCCCATCATCGCCGTCGACCGGCCGCTGCTGCGCTCCCCGTCGACTGCGCACGGTGAGACACCCGAGGTCCTCACCGACACGATCGGCACCAACTCGGCCGTCGGCGCCGCGACCGCCACCGAGCACCTGCTCGAGCACGGCTGGCGTCGACCGGCCTGCATCACCGGCCCGGTCGACAGCATCACGGGTGCCGAGCGAGCCCGCGGCTACGCCGGCGTGATGCGGCGCTACGACACGGCGCCGCTGATCCGGCACACCTCGTTCAGCGCCGACGGGGGCCGCGCCGCCGCAGCCGACCTGCTCCTCTCCGGCGACCGGCCGGACTCACTGTTCGTGGCGAACGCGACCCTCACCCTCGGCGTCCTCGCCGCGATCGCCGACCTGGGGCTACGCATCGGGGTCGACCTCGGCCTGGTCGGGTTCGACGACTCCCCGTGGGCTCCGCTCATGACTCCCCCGTTGACCGTCGTGCGTCAGCCGTCCTACGAGCTCGGCGTGGCCGCGGGGAAGATGCTTCTCGACCGCCTCGAGGGCCGGGGCGCCGAGACCCTCGTGCAGCTCACCCTGCCCACGTCGCTCGTGGAGCGCGCGAGCTGCCGGCGACGGTCCGAGCCCGAGGCGGCGCACCGGTGATCCGGCTGATCGTCGACACCGACGTGGCGATGGGTGCACCCGGCTCCGACATCGACGACGGGTTCGCCCTGGCGCTCGCGCACGCCGACCCGAGCGTCCGGGTCGAGCTCATCACCACCGTGCACGGCAACACCGACGTCGAGAGCGCCACCCTGCTCGCGCTCGAGCTCACCCACCGGCTCGGCATCACCGACGTGCCGGTCGTCAAGGGTGTGGCGACGCCGCTGACCCGCCCCGAGCGTCGTCGCACCCCGCGTGCCGAGGTGACCGCACGATACGGGCTCGGCATGACCCCCTCGCCCGGCTACGCCCCGGTGGCCATCGCGGACCTGGTGATGAGCAGTCCCGGCGAGGTCACGATCCTCGCCATCGGCCCGTTGACGAACGTCGCGGCGGCCATCGCCCTCGAGCCGCGCCTGCCGGCGGCGGTCAAGGAGATCGTCGTCATGGGCGGGATGTTCTTCGGGACGATGCCCAGCTGGCGGTCGGCCGGCGAGTTCAACGTCCACCACGACCCGGAGGCGGCAGCAGCGGTGTTGCGGTGCGGCGCCCGGCAGCGGTGGGTCGGGCTCGACGTCACCCTGCAGGTGCGCCTGACGAGGGACCACGCGGCACGACTGTCCGCCGCACCGGGGTCGTTCAGCCGCCTCGCGGGAGCCGCGACCTCGGCCTGGATCGACGTCATGCACGCGTTCCAGCCCGGCGACCCCGCCAGCGCCGACTCCTGCGCCATGCACGACCCGCTCGCGGTCGCCGCGCTCACCCGGCCCGACCTGCTGACCTTCCAGGAGGCGGCGGTCGACGTCGTGACGAGCGACGGCGCCGCACGCGGCATCCTCGTCGTCGACCGTCTGCTCGGGGCCGAGCCGCCCCCGCCGAACGTCGAGGTCGCGACGGGTGTCGACGCCGGCGCATTCATGGACTACTTCATCGGGGCGCTTCGCTCCCTGTGACGGCGGCCTCCGGCTCGGGCCGCCGGGTTCCTCGTGCCACGAGCTGGTTCGCGCTCCGCAGCACGTGTGGCACGGTCAGCTCCTCGAGGGAGAAGGTCCTCGCGGACCGGATGCCGATGCTCGCGGTCTCGCCGGGCAGCAGCACGGCCAGCATGTCGTCGACCTGCGCGTCGGGGTCGACCTTGTCGACCAGCAGGCTCAGGTCTCGGACGGTGGTGTCGGCGGTGACGTGCAGCGTCTGCGCGCCCGCGTGGCCGTCGAGGCGACACGTGTACCGCGGTTCCTCCAGCGCCGAGTCCTTGTATTCACCGAAGAACCAGTGCGCGGTGTGGTCGCCGGCGCGCAACCGCAGCAGCTCGCGTCCCGGGGCGCTCGGACGCATCGCCTGCGGTACCGCCACCGAGCGCACCGACCGAGGGGCGACGGTGACGGCATCCGCCTGGGCCGCGATGAGCGCACCCGCGTAGTCGAGGTGTTCGAGGTGGTACTCGACGTCCCACGGCTGGTCGGAGTCGTTGGCGAGGAACGCCACCAGCCCGCCGTCGCGGGGCTGGATGGTGAGCAGCCGGTCGGCATGGGCACGGCGGAGTGCGTAGAGCAGGGGCTTGGGCCGCCCGTACCCGTCGACCGCGGCCCACGACGTGACCGGCCAGCAGTCGTTCAGCTGCCAGACGATGCTGCCCATGCACACCGGGGCCAGCGAGCGGAAGTGCTCGACGCCGGTGCTGACGGCGACGGCCTGGTTGAGCGACATCGCCCAGTGCCAGTCCTCCATGTCGTCGGGCAGGTCCAGATGCGCGACGAGCCCCCTGGTGAGCTTCACGTTGCCGTCGGCCGCCTTCTGGTGCACGACCATTCCCGGCGACTCGGGCGTGAGCGGGTCGTCACCGATGCTGGCGGTGAGCGTGGACCAGGTCGGCGGCCCCTGCCACCCGAACTCGGCGGCGAAGCGCGGTGCGTACTCGCGGTATGCGGGGTAGTCGCGCTCGTTCCACAGGTCCCAGAAGTGCGCCGTGCCTTCCGACGGGTCGTTGGCCCGAACCCCGGGCGTGGGTGAGAACGGGCTGCCGGGTGTGTACACGACGTGCGGTGCGAGCTCCTCCACGATGCGAGGCAGCAGGTCGTAGTAGTAGCCGGCGCCCCACGGCCGTTCTCGCAGTGTGGGTTTCCAGCTCCACTCGTCGAAGCCCCACAGGCACTCGTTGTTGCCGTTCAGCACCACGAGCGAGGGGTGGTGCACGATCCGGCCGACGTTGTCCCGCGCCTCGGCCTCGACCTCCGCCGCCATGTCGTCGTCCTCGGAGTACCCCGCGCAGGCGAACGCGAAGTCCTGCCAGGTGAGGATGCCGAGCTCGTCGCACAGCTCGAAGAACTCGTCCTTCTCGTAGATGCCACCGCCCCAGACCCGCAGCAGGTTGACGTTCGCGAACCGTGCCTGGTCGAGGCGCGCGCGGTAGCGTTCGCGGTCGACGCGGTGGGGGAACGCGTCGTCGGGGATCCAGTTGACGCCCTTGACCAGCACGGGCACGTCGTTGACGACCAGCGTGAACGGGACCCCGTGCGCGTCGGGCGCGGTGTCCGACCGCACCGTGCGGAAACCGACGCGCCGATGGCGGGTGTCGACGACCTCATCCGTCGACCGCAGCCGGACCTCGACGTCGTACCGGCGTTGGGTGCCGTAGCCCACCGGCCACCACAGCTCGGGTTCGTCGACGACCGCCATCACCTGCACCGACGTGGACCCGGCCGGGACGAGCCCGCGCGCGTCGACGCCCTCGACCTCGCACTCGACGGTCGTGTCCTCGGCGACCGGGTGCGCCAGCGACGCCGTGACCGTCACCTGGCCGCGACCCTCCACCAGCTCGGCCCTGACGACCACCTCCTCGAGCCGGGCGCCGGCGGACCGGACGAGCGCCACGCTCTTCCAGAGACCCGCCGACGCGGTGTCGATCCCCCAGTCCCAGCCGAAGCTGCACGCCATCTTGCGCAGCGCGTTGTACGGATGATGGTTCGAGTGCGGGCGGTAACCGAGCCGCAGGCTCTCGGCGTCGGCGGCGGCGACGGCCGACGAGAAGGTGACGGTCAGCAGGTTCGGGCCGTCCCGCAGGTGCTCGGTGACGTCGAACCGGTAGGTGCGGTGCATGTTGCGGGTGCGGCCGATCTCCGCACCGTTGAGGACGACGAGCGCGACCGTGTCGAGACCCTCGAACACCAGTGATGCTGTCTCGCACTCGTCACGCTCCCAATGGAACTCGCGCGTGTACTCCCAGTCGCACCGGGAGACCCACTTCACCAGGGCCTCGTTGTCGTCGAGGTACGGGTCGGGGATCAGCTCTGCCGCCAAGAGGTCGGTGTGCACCGACCCCGGCACCGTCGCCGGCACCGCGTCATCCGTGAACCCGGCGGGAGCGGGCCCACCGACACGACGCAGGGTCCACGGTCCGTCGAGCTCGAGGGTTGGTGCGGTCGCCCGCAGCGCAGTCATCAGGTGGTGCCTCTCGGTCAGTAGGGCCAGGTGCGTGGGAGCGGGCGCTCGACGGCGAGCATCCGCTGCAGGAGAGTCTTGCGGTGGTCGGCGAGGAGCGACTCACGCCCCTCGACGAGCTCCACCTCGTTCGTCGGGTCCTCGCCCACGAACCAGAGGTGCTCGGTGCCGTCGGCCGTGATGACGTACCGGTGGTCGCGCGTGCGGATGGAGCGCCAGCCCCGGTGCTCGGTGACGGCGACCTCCGGGTCGCGTGCGTCATCCCCCGTCACCAGGGCGCGGTGCAGCGACCGGCCCTGGACGGTGCTGGGCACCGGGATGCCGAGCGCGTCGAGGAGGGTCGGCACGATGTCGACCGCCTCGACGAGAGTCGAGCAGGTCCGGCCGGGCCGGGACACGCCGGACGGCCAGGACACGATGAGCGGGACCCGGGAGACCGGGTCGTCGGCCGGGAACCCCTTGGCGAGGCGGAGGTGGTCCCCCAGCCACTCGCCGTGGTCGGAGACGAAGACGACGAGCGTGTCGTCCCGGCGACCGCGCTCGTCGACCGCGTCGAGGATGCGGCCGACGTGGTGGTCGACCTCGCTGATCGCGGCCAGGTAGCCGTGCCGGATGACGCGCAGCTGGTCGTCGGTGACGCCGGTCGCCGCCTGTCTCGACCGCTCGTCGGCGGTGCGCGCGGGCAGGGGCAGGCTGCTCGGGTCGTACCGGTCGAGGAACTGCTGCGGCACGTGGAACGGCGGGTGCGGTGCGAAGAAGGACGCGATGGTCAGGGATCGCTCGTGCTCGCCGAGCCCGCGGAGGTGGTCGATCGTCCGGGTGGCGACCCACGCGGTGTGGGTGAGCTCGGCCGGGGCGTCGAAGGCGCGCACCGTGGTGTAGTCGCTCCTGGCGGTGTCGCCCGGGTCGGCCGGCGTCGTACCCAGCACCTGATGCCAGGTGTGCGCGGCGGGCGGGAGCCCCGAGCTGATCATCGCCTCCGCCTCCGGGCTCACGGCCCGGACCCAGGCGCGGTAGTCGTCCTCGTACGGGCCGGGCTCCTCCGACAGCACCAGGTCGGTGAAGCCGTACGCGGGGTGGCGCAGCGTGTGGTCGCGGTTGGCGTGCGGCTGGAAGTGCAGCTTGCCGATGTTCGCGGTGCGCCACCCTCGCCGCGCGAGGATGGTCGCGATGGTCTCGGTCGCCTCCGGGACGGGCACACCCATGTGCGTGATGCCGAGCGCCGAGGGGTACTGCCCGGTCAGGGTCGACACGCGCGACGGCATGCACACCGGCGACTGCACGAAGGCGTGGTCGAAGTGCACGCCACCCGCCGCGAGCCGGTCGAGCACCGGCGTGCGCGCGGGCGAGCCGAGGCATCCGAGCGCGTCCCAGCGCCACTGGTCCACGGAGAGGATCAGGACGTCGAGCGCCGTGGGCGGCATCCGGCCTCCTCGTCGGCGGCCCTCTCGAGCGGGACACGTCCGGCGGGCCGGCTCCGCGTCACGCGGTCACCGTCCGCCGAAACCACTGCTGACCACGCCTTTGATGAGGTGCTTCTGGAGGGCCATCAGCAGCAGCACGATCGGCGCCATCGACATCACCGATGCCGCCATGACCAGGTGCCACTCCGCCCCCTGCTGTCCGAAGAAGGCCTGCAGGCCACGCGGGATCGTGCCGTACGTGGTGACGTCGTTGGTGACGATCAGGGGCCAGAGGAAGGAGTTCCAGAAGCCGATGAACGTGAACACCGACAGCACGGCGATGGTCGGGCGCGCCAGGGGAAGCATGATGAAGAAGAAGGTGCGGAAGGCACTCGCCCCGTCGACGCTCGCCGCTTCCTCGAGCTCGCGTGGGACGGACATGAAGAACTGCCGCATGAGGAACGCGCCGAAGGCGCTGAAGCCGACCGGGACGATGAGGGCCTGGTAGGTGTCGACCCAGCCGAGCCGCTGCATGATGACGAACAGCGGGATGACGGTCACCTCCAGCGGCACCATCATCGTCGCGAGGAACAACATGAAGGTCGGCCGTGCACCGCGCCACACCAGGCGCCCGAACGCGTAGCCGGACA
>JBOFBK010000124.1:0-3000 GCA_051645525.1 Dermatophilaceae bacterium
AACCTGTTGTCCGACAAGGGGCTCGCCGTCGCCGAGGGGTCCCTCGCGCCGGTCTCGGTGCGGCACTCCTCGGTGCTGCGGCAGGTCGTGCCACCGCAGCGGGTCAGGTACCTCGCCGAGATCGCCGAGACGGTGCGCGCCTACCACGCCGACACCGAGCGGTGGGCCGACGCCGCCCGCTGGGTGCAGCGGCTCACGGCGGTCGCCGCCGAGCTCGAGCTCGCCGGTAGGGACCGCTCCGACGTCGACGGCCTGCTCTCCGCCGCGCAGGACGACCTGCCGCTCGAGGCCGCCCGGCAGCTCGCCGGCTGGGAGTCGGTCGTCGAGGCCTACAGCGGTGACGAGCAGGTGGTCACCGTGCGCGGCAAGGAGATCCACACGAGGCTCACGCGGGAGTCGTTGTCCGGCAACGCCATCCGGCGGGTTTCCCTGCCTCGCTACTCCGACGACGGCGACCTGTACCGCTTCCTCCGCCGGGAGAACCTGCCCGGCCACTTCCCCTTCACCGCAGGGGTGTTCCCGTTCAAGCGCGATGGCGAGGACCCGGCCCGGATGTTCGCCGGCGAGGGCGACCCGTTCCGCACCAACCGCCGGTTCCGGCTGCTCTCCGAGGGCCAGCCCGCCACCCGGTTGTCGACGGCGTTCGACTCGGTCACCCTGTACGGCCGCGACCCCGACCGCCGCCCCGACGTCTACGGCAAGGTCGGCACCTCCGGCGTCAGCGTCGCGACGATCGACGACATGAAGGAGCTCTACGCCGGCTTCGACCTCACCGCGCCCACCACGAGCGTCTCGATGACGATCAACGGCCCGGCGCCGACCATTCTCGCGTTCTTCCTCAACACCGTCATGGACCGCGAGGTCGAGACCTGGGCAGCCGAGCACGGTCGGGAGCCGAGCGCGCAGGAGGCGGGCGTCATCCGCGACGGTGCCCTGCAGGTGGTGCGCGGCACCGTGCAGGCCGACATCCTCAAGGAGGACCAGGGGCAGAACACCTGCCTGTTCTCCACCGAGTTCAGCCTGCGGATGATGGCCGACGTCCAGGAGTGGTTCATCGAGAAGGGAGTTCGCAACTTCTACTCGGTCTCGATCAGCGGCTACCACATCGCCGAGGCGGGGGCGAACCCCATCAGCCAGCTCGCGTTCACCCTCGCCAACGGGTTCACCTACGTCGAGGCCTACCTCGCGCGCGGGATGGACATCGACGACTTCGCGCCGAACCTGTCGTTCTTCTTCTCCAACGGCATGGACCCCGAGTACACCGTCATCGGCCGGGTCGCCCGCCGGATCTGGGCGGTCGCGATGCGCGAGCGGTACGGCGGAGGAGAGCGCAGCCAGAAGCTGAAGTACCACGTGCAGACGAGCGGCCGCAGCCTGCACGCGCAGGAGATGGACTTCAACGACATCCGCACCACGCTGCAGGCGCTCACCGCGATCTACGACAACGCGAACAGCCTGCACACCAACGCCTACGACGAGGCGGTGACCACCCCGAGCGCCGAGTCGGTGCGGCGCGCGCTCGCCATCCAGCTGATCATCAACCGCGAGTGGGGGCTCGCGATGAACGAGAACCCGCTGCAGGGCTCCTTCGTCGTCGACGAGCTCACCGACCTCGTCGAGGCGGCGGTGCTCGCCGAGTTCGACCGCATCTCCGAGCGCGGCGGGGTGCTGGGCGCCATGGAGACCGGCTACCAGCGCGGCCGCATCCAGGACGAGTCGATGCGCTACGAGCAGCGCAAGCACGACGGGTCGCTGCCGATCGTCGGTGTCAACACCTTCCTCGCGCCGGATGCCGGTCACGTGCCTCGCGAGGTCGAGCTGGCCCGCGCCTCTGAGGCCGAGAAGGAGGGCCAGCTCGCCCGGGTGACCGCGTTCAAGGAGGCGCACCGCGACGAGGCCCAGGCCGCGCTCGCGCGCCTGAAGGAGACCGCGGTGTCCGGCGGCAACGTCTTCGCCGTGCTCATGGATGCCGCCCGCGTGTGTTCGCTGCAGCAGGTCACCGAGGCCTTCTTCGAGGTGGGCGGCCAGTACCGCCGCAACGTCTGACGGGTCGTAGGCCCGGTCGGACGGCGTGAGAGGGCACCGGCGTCTCGTGGTGATGAGGCGTTGTGTGATGTATGTTGTGGTGTATGCAACGCACCAACATCTACCTCAGCGACGACCAGGTCGCCCGGCTCGACGCGCGGGCTCGGGCCGAGGGGATGTCGCGGGCGGAGGTGGTGCGCCGCGTGCTCGACCGAGGACTTCGCGGCGAGACGGACCGGGCGGCGAGCGACCTCGCGGCGCTCGCCGGCTCGTTCGGCGCCCTGCGCGACGACGTCGTCGAGGTCGACCGCGGGGACGGTGCGCGAGGCGCTCATCTCGACCGGATCGCTCGCCGGTGATCCTGGTCGACTCCGATGTACTGATCGCCCACCTACGCGGGGTCGAGCGTGCGCGCGACTGGCTCCTCGACGCACGTCAGCAGACCGGGCCGCTCGCCGTCAGTGTCGTGTCCGTGGCCGAGATCGCCGGAGGGATGCGCTCGGGCGAACGACGGGAGGTCACACGCCTGCTCGACTCCCTGGAGCCGCTGCCCGTCGACGATGCCGTCGCCTGGCGAGCCGCAGAGCTCCGCCGGGAGTACCGGCGTTCACACGCGGCCATCGGCATCGCCGACTACCTCATCGCGGCCACGGCCGACGTGCACGGCTGCCGACTGGCCACGCTCAACGTCAAGCACTTCCCGATGTTCGCCGACCTCGCCGCTCCGTTCCCGTTGTGAGCTGCTGACCGCGTTCGAGGTGGGGCGGGCCGGTACCGCCGCAACGTCTGACGCCCACTGCGTACGGACCAGCGAGGAGGACTGGACGCCGTCGGTCACCGTACGACGTCGGTCGGCTACCGCCGCCGCGTCCCTCTGGTCCTGAGGTACTCGTCGACGGCTCGGCGGGAGCTGCGCCAGATGCCGTCCGACCCCTGGATCGCATCGAGCCGGCCACGCTGCGCCGCCAGTCGCAG
>JBOFBK010000125.1:0-2275 GCA_051645525.1 Dermatophilaceae bacterium
GCGTCGCAGGCAATCCGGCGCAGCTGCCCGGGCCCGAGCACCGCCTGCGACGCGACCGAGGCCAGCACCTCCCCGCACCCGGTGACTGCCTGCAGGTCGGCCAGGGAAATCGTGACGTGCACCGCGGACGGAGACCCCGCCGCCCCGTCAGACCCGGCAGCACCGGCGTCGACCGCGGCGGAGCGGCGGCACACTTCGGCCAGCGCTTCCACGCGGCGCTGCCCCGCCGGCCGGTGGTCTCGCTCCCCGGTCTCCTCGTTCGGCGCCGGTGCGCACATCGGCCCGATCGCCGCCTCCAGGACCACAGCCTGTTCAGGAGTCATGACCAGCTCGTATCGGGTCAGGTCGGCGGAGTCCACGATCCGGGTGGACAGGTACGCCCCGGACCGCAGCCGCTCCTGCAGCGTGTCCAGCTCCCCATGCCGCCCGTGCTGGGCGAGCAGTCGGGGCCGCAACTGCTTCATCGTGCCCGGCCCGTGCGCCACCACCAGGTCCACCAGCGCCCCGGTCACCGTCGGCACCGCTTCGGGCACCAGCCGCTCGTGCATCCGCTGCTCCTCCACCAGCACCGCGACTGCGTTCGGAGGCTGCAGCACCCCCGCCCTCACCCTGGACCACACGATCCCGACCGCAGACTCCGGGTCCGGCTCCACCGGCCCCCCATTACTCAACCCCGCCTTCTGGTCCAGTACGGCCACCGCGGCGGCGACCTTCGCCACCGCCACCGCCCCACCCTGCCGCAACGAGCGCGCATGCTCGCCCACCCACGAGGCCAGCTCCCGCACCGACAGCTCCGAGCGGCGGGCCGTCTCCACCGCCGCTACCACCCGCACCGCACCCGCCTTCGCCGCGGCCCGATCCGCCAGCTCCATCAGCTGCCCGACCTGCTCCTCCGACCACCGACTCAGATCACCGGCCAGCTCGTCGAGCACCCCCACCGCGGCCTCCAGCACCAGTAGCTGCTCGGGCGAGGCCGGTGAGGTAGAGGACACACCCCGACTATATCCAAACAAAAGTTCGATAAGCAAGTGATGCTACGCCGAGTTCGTCGACGGCAGAATGCGATTCCGCCAGACCAGCAGCCGCCCTCGCCGAGCTCTGACGGCGAGTGGCAGGGGTTGCGGGCCATGGTCGAAGCTCGCCATCCGGCCGGATGGCGGTGCCGTGATCCGGCAGAGCTCCTCCTCCGGCATCCTCGCGGTACGCCGGACCCGCCCGACCGCGATCGAGACCGTGACGCTCGCCTCGGCCGCCGGCCACGACCGGCGCGGGTACCGGCGGGTAGCCTCGAACGCATGACTGGCGACTTCGACTTGTTCCGGCTGTCCGAGGACCACGAGGCGATCCAGGATGCCGTCCGCGCGGTGGCCGAGGACAAGATCGCGCCGTTCGCGGCAGTCGTCGACGAGGAGGCGCGCTATCCGCAGGAGGCGCACGACGCCCTCGTGGCGAGCGACTTCTTCGCGCCGCACGTACCCGAGGAGTACGGCGGGGTCGGCGCCGACGCGCTCGCGGTGTGTCTCGTCATCGAGGAGGTCGCGCGGGTGTGCGCGTCGTCATCCCTGATCCCGGCGGTGAACAAGCTCGGGTCGCTGCCGCTGATGCTCGCCGGGTCCGAGGAGGTGAAGCGGCGCTACCTCACGCCGCTGGCGGCGGGGGAGGCCGCGTTCTCGTACGGGCTCTCGGAGCGCGAGGCGGGGTCCGACACGGCGGCGATGAGGTGCCGTGCGGTGCCCGACGGCGACGGCTGGGTGCTCTCGGGGCAGAAGTCGTGGATCTCCAATGCCGGTGTCTCCGAGTACTACACCGTGCTTGCGGTGACCGACCCCGACGGCGCGCGCGGCAACAACATCACCGCGTTCGTCGTCGAGAAGAGCGACGAGGGCTTCACCTTCGGTGCGAAGGAGCGCAAGCTCGGCATCACCGGCTCACCGACCCGTGAGCTGCACTTCGACGAGGTGCGCCTGCCCGCCGACCGGCTGGTCGGCGAGCTCGGCGCCGGCCTCAAGCTCGCCTTGACCACGCTCGACCACACCCGCATCACCATCGGCGCGCAGGCGGTGGGCATCGCCCAGGGTGCCCTCGACCAGGCCACGGCCTACGTCAAGGAACGGCAGCAGTTCGGCCGGCGGGTCGCCGACTTCCAGGGCGTGCAGTTCATGCTCGCCGACATGGCGATGCAGCTCGAGGCGGCGCGCCAGCTGGTCTATGTGGCGGCGGCGAAGTCGGAACGCGGGGATGCCGACCTGCCGTTCTTCGGTGCCGCCGCGAAGTG
>JBOFBK010000126.1:0-15049 GCA_051645525.1 Dermatophilaceae bacterium
AGCTTCCGGGCCGAGGGGGAAGCCAGGAGTGTCTTGGCGTACTCGGCGTACCCCTGCGCCCAGTGGATCGAGTTCGGGTCGCGGCGCTCCCACGAGGCGCGATCCACGACGACATCCTTGTACGCCTTCATCTGCTGGGCGAAGATCGAGCCGCTGACCGACTGCCCCTTCTGGGCCGCGGTCAGTGCGCCGCGCAGCTCCTCGACGTCGTCGGCGAACCGGAATTCGTACTGCCCCTTGCCGGCGCGCACGGTCTGGAGGCCGATGGCTCGCTGCGTGGCGGCCACCTGGGCCGGGTCGAGGCCAGCGAAGTGAACCTTCGCCAGTGCGCCGAGCCCACGGTTGCGAGTGACGTTGACGGCGCCGTTCATCATGGTGATGAGCGACTCCGCGGCCGAAAGCGACGCCAGCGTCCGGGCCCCTGAGTCCAACTGGGAGCGCACGGCAAGGCCGGGTCGCAGGAGCGACCCGATCTTCCACGCGGAGACCCCGAAGTCGTGCATGTCTTGCAGGACGTGCAGGCCCTGGCGGACGTTGCGAGCGAAGCCGCCGACGTGGTCCCTCATCATCCGCTCGACGTCCCAGGGGTCGAGCATCGGGGCGTTGTCCGCAAGTTGGCTGCGCAGCGTCGCCCTGTCGTACGCGACGGCCTCGCCATCGGGGCCCCGGACGGTGGCGAGCCTGGCGTCCATCGACTCATCGGCGGCCAAGGAGACGTTCGCGTTCCCCTTGCCGAACTCCTTCGTCGTGAACGAGGAGATCTCACTGGCGATATCGCGTAGTTCACCAGGGCTGCGATCAGGGAAGGTCTGGCCGAGGTGCCGGACGGCCATCCGGGTGACCATCTCCTCCTGGATGCGGGCGACCATCGAAGGCCTGTCCGCCTCGGAGGCGCCGATCAGGCTGTTGCGCGCCGCGCCGATCTCGGCGGCGGTGTACACCTTCGAGCGCGCGAGGGTGTCGGCCAGCTGCTGCTGGCCGAGGTTGATCTCGCGTAGGGCGATCTGGCCCCGCGCGGCCGGGGCCAGCATCTGTCGCGCCTTGACGCTGGGGAGCGAGCGGACGCGCAGGATCGCGTTCCCCTGACCGGCCGTGACGTAGTGCTCCGAGCCGATCTGCTCGCGCACGTGCGCCTTGAGGCGGTTTAGCGCCGTCGGCTTGGCGTCGCCGACGAGCGCCATCGTGGAGTCGGTGCCCGCGATGTCCAGGATCTCCGAGATGCGGGTGTTCGCCTTGTCGATCAACGGACGCAGGGTCGTCAGCTCGGCCTTCTTGGCGTCCAGCGAGGTCCGCAGTTCGGCGCGCTTGGCGCGGGTGGCCCGCATCGCCTCCCCGAGGCCGGTACGCGCGAGGCGCTCCGTCCCGATCTGCTGCTCCCACCCCTCCAGGATGTCCACGTCGTCGAGAGGGGTTTCGTCCATGAGGGCGCGGTCCTCGCGGGCGAGGGCGAGTCGGGACTCGGCCTCCTCCAGCGCCACGCGCCGGGCCCCTATGACGTCGTTCATGCCCTGGCGGTCGAACTCCCTGCCGGCCTTGGTCGCGTCCCTGGCGTGTTTGCGCGCCTCCTCGTAGTCGGCGAGCGCGATATCCCGCTGCTCGCGCGCCTTCTGGGCGTCGCCCACGCGGTTGGCTCGTTGGTCGAGGATGTCCTGGCGGGCGGCGACACGAAATGCCTCCTGCGCCTGCTTGATCTCGGCTTCCAGCCGGACCGAGTCGCGCTTGGCCTGCCCGAGGGTCTTCGCGCGCGCGGCTAGAGCCTTGATCTCAGCCTTGTCGGCCTCGGTCTTGTAGCGCTCCTCGACGATCTCGCTTACCCCGAGTTCGTCGCCCTCGTGAATCCGGGCGGTGTACAGGTCGGTGAAGACCCCAGCCTCGCGGGGGTTCTTCGCCAGGTTCTCGAAGTTCCGCGCGAGAAGCGGTGCGTCGGCGATCATCGCCTTCTTGGCGGTAGTGGAGCCCAGTGCGCCGAGGAAGGTGTTCATCCTCAGGCGATCACGGGCGGCCGGGTCGGCCACCTTGTTAATCTCGGTGAACTGGTTGGCGATGGCGGCAATGGAACCCTCGTCGGCGAGGGGCATGCGGGCCTTGAGCCTGTTGAGCATCGTCGACTGACTGTGGATGCCGTCTAGTTCGCGCAGGCCCTTGACCTGGCGCTCCACGAGCGCGTCGAGGTTCTGCTTGCCGTCGGGGAAGGCGAGTCGAACGGCCGCGTCCTTGGCCTTCTGGGTGCCCGTGCGCCCAGCCTCGGGAGCCTCGGCGAAGCGCTTGGCGACACCTTCGGCGTCGGCCATGGTGTTGATGCCGGAGGACTTGCGCAGCTTGCTAGCGGCCCCCAGCCCGGGGATGCTGACGAACGAAGCGCCGAGGTCGACAGACGCGGACAGGAGTTGCCCACCCCACGAGTCGAGAGCCTGCTCCTGGAAGGCCTCGACGTCGCGCTCATCGAGCGGGTCGATGCTG
Organism: Dermatophilaceae bacterium; assembly: GCA_051645525.1. GTDB lineage: Bacteria > Actinomycetota > Actinomycetes > Actinomycetales > Dermatophilaceae > JBOFLG01. Next base: position 2,461 of record JBOFBK010000126.1, read on the forward strand.
TCCTCGCCCATGTACTCCTGCGCGAGGACCTGGCCACCCGTGACTCGGTCTGGGTTCGTGAGGGCGGACTGCTTCCACGCGCGAGACCAGGCGTCGAGGCTGGTCAGCGTGTCGAACTGATCCTCGCCGAACCGCTCGCTGCGGACCTCGGCCGAGCGGGACGTGATGAGCGCGGTGTCGATTGCCCGACGGGGCGCGTCGAGAACGGTGATGAGCTCGTCGAAGCCAGGGACCTTGGTCAGGGGCTCGGCGGCCACGCCGACCGGAGCGAGGGCGGTGTCCACGCCGAGCTGGAAGGCGTTGAAGGGCTTGTTGGGCTCGGCGGTCTTGGCGTAGGTTTTCGCCGCAGCTCCCAGGAACGTGCCCAGGTTGAAGTTCGCTACCGGTGCGGCGGTCTCGACTAGTCGCTTGCCCCAGTCGGCTGCGTCGTCGAGGAAGTCACCGAGACCCATGCGTGCTCCTCAAGAGGTGATCCGGGCGATGAGTTGGCGGACCTGCATCCGGTAGGCCGAGGTCGCGTAGGGCGCATCCGCCATGCGGACGAGGGTGGGGAGCATGGGCCCAAAGCGGGCCTTCAGCTCATCGTCACCGGCCTGCGGGAGGCCGATGTCGGCGGAGGTCGGGCCGGGGCCGGCGTCCGCCCCGGAGGTGACCGGCTCGTCCGGCCGAGCGGTGGGTGCGTCCAGGCCGGTGGGCATCGCCGCCGGCGGCGGGACGGGGGACATCACGGGCCGGGGTGGGGACATAGGGGCGGCCGACTGTGCCGCGTTCGTGGCGCCCGCCTCGCCGTACGGCATGTCGGTGACGGTCATCTCCGAGACGTGCCCGTCCGTCCGGCGCGAGAGTGAGCCCGGTCCCGATACGGGGGCCGGGCTTCCGGGCTTGCGGTACCCACCGTGCTGTCCGTCAGCCATGCTCCACCTCTGCGCTCCGGCCGGCGATGTAGGGGACTCTGGGGTGGCGGCCGGGGCGGCCGAGAATTGCCGCCAACCCGAGTCGGGGGTCCGCTTCCTGCGCGCGGGTGAACGAGGCCAGCGCCGCCGCCCTGGCGTCGACACTGGTCCGTACTGGGGTCCAGCCCCGGGCCCTCTTCATCGCTGCACCGGGTCCATCCGGGATACCCCCCCGGAGAGCTGGGCTTCGCCTGAGTTGCCTATGCCGGCGAAGAACTGCTGGAGGTCGGGTCGGTCGCCCGGCCCGAGCGGGGTGGACGGGTCCACTGGCGGGGCCCCGCCGCCCGAGAGCGCGGCGAGCGGGTCGGCGGGCGCCCCTGGCGGCGCCTCCGGGGGAGGTGACGGGGCGAAGACCTTCTTCACGATGTCCTCGATGGCCTCGCCCTTCTGAATGCGGGAGATGACCTCACTCACCTGCATGAGTATCGGGCCGGGGTCCTGGCCCTGCGTGACGAACTCCGGGATGGCGCCCGCGAGGGCGGCCACTGACTGGAGCATCCCCGAGCGTAGTGACTCCAGCTCTACCTTGCGCTGCTCCTCGGTCGGGTTCACGCCGACCGGGAGTTGCCGGGCGGCGAAGTCCTTCGAGATCAGTCCGGCCGACATCGCATGGAGGAGGAAGATGAGCGCGTTGTTCGGGGCCATGCCGAGCATGAAGCCGAACGCGATCTCGACCGAATGGTCCCCGGCAATGTCCTTGGATGGGATATATGACCCGACGAACGGGATTCCGTTCTCGATCCCCCGGATCTCGCGCTTCGTGTTCGGCCATAGCGCCTCGTCCATCATGAAGCACCGCTGGATCGCCAACCTGAGCCCGAAGGCGATCATCGTCTGGGCGTTGGCGATCTGCGAGGAGTACCCGGCGGACGCGGCCTCGATGCCCTTGCCTGTGATGACCGACGCCTGGATGTTCCCAGTCCTGGACTCCGGGGACATGCCCCCGATGGCGAGGTCTTGGTCGAGCGTCTGCATCGCCTGGAACGCGCCGGGTGGAACATCGACCCGTAGGCGGCCGACCGCCTGCGGGTTCTGGGTGGAGATCACGGCGTCCGGGCCGTAGGGCACCGAGGTGACGTCCATCGGGACCGTCACCGGCGCCTGGACCGACTTGTACGCGGCCTCTAGCATGAGGTTCGTGAACTCGTGGCGGGCCAGTTGGGGGTAGATCAGGTCTACGTACGCACCGCGGGGCGGGGAGTTGAACGTCGAGCCCGTCCCCCCGGAGCGGGGGACGCACACGTACTGGGAGCGGCCCTTGATCGGGTTGGCGTACGAGGCCAGGACGCAGTTCCCCACCTCGGGGAGGTACATCACGGTCCGCTTGCGGTCCGAGTAGCGGACCACCTTGACCCGCTCGCCAGAGATCCGGGACTCGGTCATCTTCGCTTCGAGGCCGGGGTACTGCTGCTCCAGCGTCAGGCGGGAGCACTCCCACTCCTCGGCCGCCAGGACGGTGTCCCCGAGCCCGTCCCACACCGCGTACACGTTCCCGCCGCTGCGCACCCGGATGACCGGCCGCTTGTGCTCGGTGTCGACGTCCACGAAGTACACGAGCATGCCGTAGTAGTTGTACGAGTCGGCCGCGTCGGTCTGGTTGGCGTCGAGGTTGGACGCCGAGACGTAGTGATTGGCGATCTTGGTGCGCTTCTCGGCGAACTTCTTCTGGGTCTCGGAGACCCCGCCGGCCGCGGCGCACGAGATCGACGGCATCTGGGCCAGCGACGCTGCGACGTCGCGGGCCATCACGTCCACGCGGTTCGCCACCATCGGCGCGGGGTAGTCCTCGGTGAACGCGCCAGGCGCGAGGAGCTCCCACTGTCCAGAGCGCAGCGCCTGGAGCTTGGTCGTCTCGGTGTCGCGGGTCGAGTAGTACGCCTTGAGGTCCCGCACGCGGTCAGCGATGACCTCGATGTCGTCCATCATCAGTACTCGGCTCCCGCCATCCGTGTGTGCATCCGCGAGCGGCTGCGCGCGGTGGTGAACCGGGTCACCGAGTGGGTCTGTTGCTCCTGCCGGAAGCCGGCCACGTGGGTGCGCACGCGAGTCTCGGCGATCCACAGGGCCATCGGCCCGTCCTGTCGGAGCTTGCCGCCCGACTTGCCGGGCACCCAGGTCAGGAGCTGGTCGACCAGCGCCTTCACGCCGGCCGAGTGGTCCGGGTCGGGGAGGTGGATGATCGAGTCGTGAGCGAACACCTTCTCGCCGCCCTCCGTCTTCTCCCTGACCGAGCCGAACAGAGTGGTCATCGACGCGACCCCGAAGTCGGGGTCGATCTTGTTTCGACCGGTGTAGTGCGGGAGGATGCGAACGCCGTTCTGCTGGGCGTACTCGTTCAGCTGCTCGTCATGGATGAGCCACGACGCGTACGCGTTGGACTCGATGATCCACTCCTGGACGCCGTACTCTGGCGTGATCGCCTCGATCCGCTCCCGGTACCATGACGGCTTGGTGTTGCTCCCGGTCCAGCAGTTCAGGAGCCACCGCTCCTTGGTCGAGCGGTCGAGCGCGTAGACCAGCATGAACGCCTCGCCGGTGCCGGCCGGGTCGATGGAGCCCACGACCTGGAGGCCGTCCATCCCGGACGGTCTGCCGCCCCACTCTCCGGCCCGGAGGGGGCCGGGCTTGCGCCGGCGGTCGGTCGAGCCATGCACGCACAGCGGGTGGAACGTCATGTCCTCGGACACCTGCTGCTGCTGGTAGACCAGCGCCCAGACCCCGGGTCGGTTCGACCCGCGGACGGGCTCCAGCGCCTTGCCGGACCAGGCCTCGTAGAGCCCGTCCGCGCCGGGCTCCTCGTCAGAGGCCTCATCGAGCGGCTGATGGGACTTCGGCCAGAGGGTCACCCACTCTTCGGGTGGGCCGTTCATCTCCAGGACGGCTGGCTGAGCCAGGTAAGTCCAGGGCGAGGTGCCCGAGAGGTAGTTGTCGCCGTCCAGCACGTGGCTGTAGAGGTCGCGAGGGGCCACTCGGGTACCCACGAGGAGTACCTTCCCGGCCTTGGCGCGGGACATGACCGTGCGGGTGAGCCAGTCGAACTGCTTCTCGTAGTGAGCCGCGTTGCTGTCGTCCACTGCGTCATCGAGGATGATCAGGTCGCACCGAGCGCCGTACACCTGGCCGCCCAGGCCGACTGCCTGGACGCTGGGGTCCTTGGCGGACTTGTCGACCGCGTCGGTCGACCGGTTGGCGAGGTAGATCAGGTTGTTCCCCCATCGCCCCTCGCCGCGCTCGGGCTTGAACGAGCCGGACGGGGCGTAGGCCGCGTGGAGGTCGGCGTAGTGCGGGTCGGTCAGGATGGTCCGGACCGAGTAGAGGAACTTCGAGGCCGCCTCGGCGGTCTTCGAGATGAGCATCACCCGGAACGCGGGGTTCATGCACAGCCGATAGACGGTGTACTCGACCGTGATCGTCGCGGATTTCGCGTGGAAGGGCGGGGTGTTGATGCACAGCAGGCGAGAATTCCCCCCGCGCTCGAACCTGATCGAGGGGTGGAAGACGTCGGGCTCTCGGCCCTCCAGGACGTCGATCCACATCTGCTGGTGCGGGTAGGTCTCCCGGCCGAGGAATTGCCGACGCCAGTCGGCAAACGACAGCGAGTACACCTCGCCGGACCCCTGGCCCCTGGCCTTGGCCTTGGTGGCGTTGGCGCGGGCCACGTCTGCGTCGGCGGCGAACCTCGCGTCCTCGGCGCGCCAGTTCTCGTAGGTCTTCCGAGTCCGACCCACGCCGTCCATCGCGTCGGCCGCCGAGGCACCCGCGGCCAACAGGAGGAGGACGCGCTTCTTCGCGTCTTCCTTGGACAGTGCTGGCAAGTGGGCTCCTCCACGAGGACCGGCTCCGGGCGCGGCCGTGATGTCGAACCCCCAGTGCGAGCGCGGCTGGCAGCCCGCCTCGCTGTGGCCCCTCGCCCCGGGGGTCCGGCGAGTTCGCGGCGTCGTGGAGGATATGAGTCCCACGCCGAGTCGGAACAAGAACCCCCGCCAGGGCCTGCCAGGGCCCATCTTGGCGGGGGTCCGCCGACGCCTCTTACGCTGTGGCCCCTCTGCCCGGCCCTCTCGGGGGCGGACTCTCGCCGGGGGGCTTCGGCGCTGCGCCTCCGGCTACGCGTTCGAGCGAGGGAGGCGCACCGACGGGGCTAGGGCCGCTTCGTCGGTGGTTCGGGTCCACTGGCGCCAAGCCCTCAGCGCAGCGGCGGTGGAGTGCTTCGGGTCGACCGACTCCACGAGGGGCATGTCCTCGACGCCCCACTGGGGGCGGGCGAGGTGGAAGCCTTCGAGCAACGTCATACCACAATCGTATCACGAGGCGCAAGCGGGGCCTGGTTGGGTGTCACGCCTGAGGCCGTATGGGGCCTGTGGTCTCACTTCTGACGCACAAGGCCCCCCTCCTCCCGGTCCCCTGGACTGGGCCGCGAGCCCGGGGGCGCGCGGTGGAGGGGGGCGGGGCTCCGCGAGTCCTCGACTCCGAGCCTCTCGACCGGTCCCCGTCGTTCCGGCGGGAGATACCAGCGAGCAGCCCCGCCGGCTTACCGTCCGTCCGGACGGCTGCCGACGACACTTCCCTCGGCTAGTGCCTCGGGCCGCAGCCAGCACCGGTCGACCGGTGCTGCACCTTCAGTCTACCACGCGCGTCCAGCGACCGTCGCTGCGGACTTCGGTGCGTAGTCTCTCGGGGGCCGTCTCGCGGTCCAGGTACGCCTCGTCGGTCTCGAACCGACCCGACCGGATCTTCGTCCAGTAGACGAACGCCGGTGACTCTACCATCCGCCGCCAGGCGGTCTTCTTGTTCTGCAACTGGGAGCGCTCCTCGCGCGACTCCCCCCTGGCGCCCGAAGGGTGGTGGATGATCCGCACCCCTGTGTCCCGCTTGTTCTGATTCTGGCCGCCCGCTCCTCCGGAGCGGAAGGTCTGGACCTCGCAATCGGCGACAGAGACCGAGAAAAGGAAGGTCCGGGTCGTGCGACCAGCGGACGGGCGGGTGGCGCCGCTCATGAGGTCTTCTCGGGGGCGAGCCCGGCCCGGGCCCGGACCGCTTCCCGGACCGACTCCGGGAAGTAGTCCAGCGTGGTGGCCTCCCAGTTATCCAGCAGGTGGCCTAGGCTCGGGCACTCCGGATACGGCAACTTGTCGAGGACCTCGGTCTCAAGGAGGTCGCCCTCAACCCACTCGGGACGCCAGGGCACGACGAAGCCCTCATGCCTCTCCACGACCTCGCCGGTGCGGTAGTCGCGCACGACGGTCTCCCATGGAGGGTCCCCGTCGGCGGTCGACCTCGCACAGTCGCGATCGATGTGGACAGGGCGAAGTCCCGCCCTCTCCGCTTTTTTCACCGCCCGCTCGTTCAGGGCGGTGAAGTCGGCTTCCCACTGAAGCAGAGCGGCGAGGTGATCTAAGACAAGGTTGCCCACGAGGAGGGCTTCTTCCTGGTCGTTCGTGGCGGTCACGAGTGGCTCCTTTACGAGCGTGATCGGAGCCTACCACGCCGCCCCCTCCTGGGGGGCGGTTAGCGAAGGGTGAGACTTCGCCGGAGGGGGGAGGGCAGGGGGAGGGTCGAGGGGGAGGGGTTAGCCGGTGCTGTCGAGCTCTCGAGCGAAGGCAGCACTCTCGCCATCGGAGTCCCGAAGTTCTGGTCTCCCGCTACCGAGGGAGGGAGGCCGAAGGCCTCCCGACCGAGGTGCCTTACCCGTCTCCTCGGGTCGACGGGTTCGGAGCCTTAGCGGAGAACCCGGTGTCTCCCTAGGGGTCGACCCCGGAGCCCTAGCGGAGGGTCGGCCTGTCGGCCTCTCCGGGCGGCCCCCCGGGGCCGCTCTGAGGGCGGGGGGAGCGGAGCGACTCCCGCTGTCAAGTTCACTACTGTCAAGTTTAGCATACGGCACCAAATGTCGCTAACTTGGTTAGCGACCCGGGGCGAAGGCGCAGGTCAGGGGCCTGCGCGGCCCCTCGTCCACAGCCTGTGGATAACCTGGGGGATCGGGAGCGGGAGCGTGAGGGGATAGTCAACCGTAGGTGGGCGGCCCCCGATTCAACACCCCCGGGTCAAGTGAGAACGGCTCTCGTTCTCATCTGGTATCAGTCTGGTATCACCCATACCCCAGGGGGGTACCCCCCTCCCCCCACCCCCCCTGGTGGGGGTGGGCCTCGGCCCAGGCACACACCCACATACACACAGAGAGTATGGTAGACTGGGGGCCCGGCCCCCTGTCGGGGCCATGCCCTACTGATCCGGTAGGTATTACGATCAGATCACGACTGATCGGCACCGATACCGCCCTGATGGCAGTGATATCAGTGCATGCAGAGTGGGTGCAGGAGGGGTGACTATCCCGTCTCTCCGCTCTCTCTGGTCCCCCCGAGCCCACGATCAAGGCACAGAAAAACCCCCCGGCCGTAGCCGGGGGGTGTGGGGCGGTCGTTACGTCGTGGCCTCGCCTACGTTCGCCCCGAGAACATCGGCGCCGTGGAGGTCAACCCCTCGCAGGTCCGCCCCCCGCATCTTCGCGTTCCGCATATCGGCCCTTTCCACCTGAGCCCATCGAAGGTCGGCCCACCGAAGGTCAGCCCCTCGCATATCGGCCCCCCGGAGGTCGGCGTTCCGGAGGTCATAGCCCGCGAGGTCGACCCCTCGCAGGTCCCGGCCGCGCAGGTCGAGCGGGTCTCCCGGCTTGCGCGTGCGGATGAGCCCGAGGGCGTCGCTGGTGCTCATCGCCCCTCCTCGCACAGGGCGATCATCCGCTCGCACTCGGCGATCGCCTGGCGAGCGACGGGGGCGACATGGGCGGCATCAGCAGCGACGGCGGCATGGGCAGCGTATGCAGCGTAGGCGTAGGCGGCGTCAGCGGCGCGGGTAGCAGCGGCGGTATGGGCTGCGGAAGTGATGTCATCGGCGTAGGCGGTGACCTCATAGGCGGTAGCAGCGGCGGCGCGGGCTGCGGCGACGCGAGCGGAGTCGGCAAAGAACGAGGTCTTCTCCTCGCACATCGCGGCCCAGGCGTTGCCGCCTACGATCCTGGCCCACGCCTCGTGGGCTTCGGGCGAGTCCAGTCGCCCCCACATCTCGTCGATAGTGTTCATCGCCTTGCCTTTCGTCTGTCGTTCGTTGCTGATGGGAGGAGCGTAGCACGCCACCTCAGAGCGCCGCAACCTGCTCCTCGGTCCACGTGGGCTGGCCGTCGTAGTTGTCCGAGGAGTTGATCAGGTCCGACTCCAGCATGCTCATGATCGTGATCGAGTCCCGGCCGTCGGCGGCCGACCCGATCCAACACATCATGTCCTCCAAGCACCACTCGGGCGCCCGGACCCCCCAGTAGGGCAGGGTGTCGATGAGAGCCTCGGATGCGTACGTCGCCTCCTGCGACTCGGCCGTCACCGCCCTCCCCTCCTCGAACGCGTCCCGCTTCACGTCCTGGTAGCACGAGCTGGCGAGCGCCGCCACCGTCGCCCCCATCAGCAGTGCGCCCCCGAGTCCTCTGAGTTCCATGATTCCGCCTTTCGTCGTTGTTCCGTAGACCGTAGCACAAGCGGAGAACCCCCGCGACCCGAAGGTCACGAGGGGGTTGACCGCGCAGAGGTTCGCGCTCGGAGCCTAGCCGCGCAACAAGCCGAGAGCGGCGATCGCCCCACAGATGCGCTCGGAGGCCTCGCGCTTGGTGAGGCCGAGGCGGAGCAGGACGGACTCACCGCCCGTCTCTGGGTCCACCTGCACGATCTTGTACTCAAGGCCGTAGGTCTTGCTGCCGTGGCGCAGAGCCCAGTAGGCCGGGTCAATGCCGTGTCGAAGGTAGAGCGCGAAGAGGGCGTTCGCCTGGGATTCGAGGACTGCCTTGGTTGCGTACATCGTATTGCCTTTCGTCTGTCGTTCGTTGCTGATGGGAGGAGCGTAGCACGCGGCAGGCGCCGCGCGCAACCTCGGGGTGTCAGAGCTGGTGCCGTTCGGCGATGTCCCAGAAGTCGATCGGGTCTGCGATCTCGGCGAAGTCCAGGCGTACCCCGGGGAAGGCTAGATCGCGGTAGACGTGGCCGTTGTAGTGCAGCGTGTATCCCTCGGGTAGAGCGCCTTGGACCGCCTCCCGGTAGTCCCGGACGATCGAGTCTAGGTCGTAGTCGTCGACGAACTTACCGAACGCGGCCCGGACGTCGAGGATGTCGGTCGTTGTGTGCAGGGTGGTAGTGCCCATGGCTTCGCCTTTCGTTGTTGGTCTGTAGACCGTAGCACACGGGGCGCGCCGTGTGCTACCCCCTAGGAGCCGAACACGTGATCCCAAAGGAGCAGCGCGGGGATCCACGCCCAGAGCACGAGGTGGAATCCGGCTTCGGCCAGGCAGCGTTGCCACCAGCGCCAGGGGCGGACCGGCTGCCTCTGGGTGTGGATCTCGGCCAGCGCTTCGTAGGCTTGCCTGACGGTCAGGGCGTTGATCGGTGTGTCTTGGCGTGTCTCATCGTCCATGCCCGACACCCTACACCCCGGCCCGCTGGGCCGCTAGCCGGGCGGCCTTTCGGGCGTGGAAGCGCCGATCCTTGGCTCGGAACCTCTCCGGGTCGGCGGCCCGATAGCCACGCTCTCGCGCCAGCTTCGCCTCGTGCTGCTCATCCACGGACGCTGGCACGTACCGCTCGTGCGTCACCACGAGCAGCCACCCGGGCCCGTAGCGCGTCCACTCGCAGGAGTGGATGCTGCCACCCGTCCGCGTGCAGTAGTCAGGGCGCAGGCTGTGCAGGGCGCGGCGCTGAACTGCGTCCCGAACTCTCCGCAGGTCCGCCTCGCGTCCGACTTTCCACGTGCTCACCAGCTGGACCGAGCGCACTCCCTTCATCTTGCGTTGGACCGAGAGCACCACGCTCTCTCTCTCCGTTGCCATCAGAGGCTCCCGAACGGGTCCAGATCGCCGAGGCAGTCACACAGCAGTGAGACGACCGCGGGCGCCTCGGCGGGGTCGTACGACCCGGCGGTCAGGTCCACGCACAGCGGACTCGTCGGGTCCAGATCGCCGGTCAGCCAGTCGGCGACCGCCATCGCTAGCGCGAGCACCGCGCCCTGGCCGTGTGTCTCCGCCGCCACCGGCCAGTGATACGAGACGGCCTCGGCCACCTCGCTAGAGTGGGCGAGCGCGACCAGCGCGGGGGGTGGCCGCTCAGTCAGGGGGTCTATGCGTGTCATGATATTTCCCGTCTCTGGGTGTTCGATTAGAAGGTTGTCTCTATGATGCCGACAAGCCTAGCGTGCGTGTCGAGATCGATCAGGTAGTCCGTGCCGACCTTGCGACCAGAGTCGTCGTACACGTCGGTAAGCCAGGGCACGTCGACCGAGGCGTTCGGGTACCGGGTCAGTGCCCGGATGAGCGGGGCGTCAGCGTGACGCAGGGTGGACAGGGTGACGGACGCGCTCGCCATCAGAGTGCCGGTCCCGTGGCGTGCGCTTCGGCCCAGGCGACCACCGATCTGAGCGCCTGGGCGTCCATCCCCATGACCTCGTATAGTCCGACGACGTCCTCGACGTCGTCGGCGAGCGCGCCGAGCGGCACCCTCCCGCCGGTGGCGAGGACGGTGAGCTCGTGGCCCGCGAGGGTCTCGACGGACGAGGCGCCCCAGTAGCGGGCGATGGCCTTAGAGGCCGCGGGGCTGGGGCCGTACTGGAGAGCGCTTCCGACAGCACGCGCGTAGCTCAGAGTGGCGCAAGCTGGCAGCTTGACCGTCGTGGCGGGGTGTTGTGTGGTTTCCATGAGGCAGAGCCTACTCTTTCTCGGCCGAGGCCGCGAGGTACTTCGGGCACCCGCATCGCGGGGCCCGCTTCTTGGGTGGCTTGACGTAGCACGCCTCGATGGCGCAGTCGCCGACCTTCCGGCCTTCGCGGGTGTGCGCCCACACGGGGTGGCCGCACGTGCACCGGTCGGTCGGCTCGGGGCTGGGGTCGAGGGTCTCGACCGGCTCGCTGTAGGCGCGTATCGCGACGAGCCGCACCCCAGAGGGGTGCTCGGCCTTGATCCGGGTCGTGTAGTCCCTGTGGGCGTCGGCGGCCGTGAAGTAGGGGCCCCACGTGTAGCCACCGCTCCCGCCAACCGCCAGGCCGTACAGGTCCCGCCCGAGCGCGATGCTCGCGGACTCCTTGAGCAGGGCGAACGCGAGCTTGTCGGCCGAGTCGTATTTGTCGGACTCTAGGAGCTCCACGATCCGCGCGACCTCGTCGCGCTTGCGAGTCAGCGGCACGTTACCCCACCCCCTCGCACCGGTGTCCACCCTCCCAGTCAGGCACGGTCCCGGAGACGCTCGCCCACACGGCGGAGCCGTAGTGGTTGCGGACGCGGGTGGGGGTGGGCATTAGACGGCCCTCCCGGGGAGGACGACGGAGCCATCGTGGGCGTGGACAGTCGAGTCATCGTAGGAGTGGACAGTAGAACCCGCGTTGGCGTAGACAGTGGAACCTGCGTAGGCGTGGGTGGTGGAACCTGCGTTGGAGTGGACAGTCGAATCGCCGTGGGAGTGGACAGTCGAGTCGCTGTAGGAGTGGACGGTAGAGCCTTCGCAGGCGTGAATGACAGAGCCATCGTAGGCGTGAACGACAGAGCCATCGTAGGCGTGAATGACAGAGCCTGCGTAGGCGCGGACAGTGGAGCCTGCGTAGGCGTGGACGGTTAAGCCATCGTTGGCATGGACAGTGGAGCCTGCGCAGGCGTAGGCGGTGGAGCCGCTGTCGGCGTAGACGGTGGAGTCATCTTCTGCAAAGACGATGACCTCCCGGGCGCTCATCGGGCCACCTCGGTCAGCCGCGCTCGAATCTCGTCTGGCGTTGACATTGCGTCACCTCTCGTTGTCACGTGGTTGCTCGAAGGATCTCGATGTGCACGTCGGCCATGTCGGCCAGCGCGAGCAGAGCCGGGCGGCGCTTAGCCTGCTCTGCGCCAACGCTCCCCGGCCAGTCGGTGCCCTCCACCATTGAGCGGAACTCGCTGACCGTGCCGGACCAGTCGCCTACGCGAAACTGCCAGCCCGCACCCCCGCCGGTCGGCAGCAGGAAAACCGGACTCGACAGAGCACCGGTGAGCGCGAAACCCGACCAGCGGGCGTCATCCAAGCGCGCGCCGGTCAGGGACGCATCGGTCAGAGCGGCCGCGGTCAGGTTTGCCCTTATGAGGAGGGCCCCCCGCAGGTTGGCCCCCCGCAGGTCGGCCTCGGTCAGGTCGCAGTCATTCATAATGGCTCTGAACAGCGAAGCGCTTCGCAGGTCGGCCCCCCGCAGGTTGGCCCCCCGCAGGTTGGCCCCCCGCAGGTTGGCCTCGATCAGGTCGGCCCCCCGCAGGTTGGCCTCGATCAGGTTGGCCCCCCGCAGGTTGGCCCCCCGCAGGTTGGCCCCCCGCAGGTTGGCCCCCCGCAGGTCGGCCCCCCGCAGGTCGGCCCACCGCAGGTCTATCGGCTGATCGGGCGTGGAGCTCCGGATCAAGTCAAGTAGGGAGGTTGAAGGGCTCATCGGCGTTCCTTTCGATTTAGACTGATAGGCAGGACAGCCACCCGAATGGTTAGGGTGGCTGTCCTGCCCCCATCCAGAGACCACGCGGCGACGGGAGCACACCCCGCTAGGTAGCCCTCCCGTCGCAGCTGCGGCCGTAGCGCGGTCAGCAACTTGTGTGCGATGACCTCCCGGGC
>JBOFBK010000127.1:0-6756 GCA_051645525.1 Dermatophilaceae bacterium
GTCCGGTGACGACTGTGCTCGGTCCGGTGACGACTGTGCTCGGTCCGGTGACGACCAGCTGCTCCCGCGGATGACGACCCGCCCGCTTCATCCGACGACGACCGCCCACCGCTTGTGAGTGAGTGCTCACTCAACTAAGGTTCTGCGGGTGACGCCCCGAGCCACCGCACTGCATCCGGAGGAACGCCGAGCCGCCATCGTCGAGGTCGCCCTGCCGCTGCTCCGCGAGCACGGCGCCGCCCTGACGACCAAGCAGGTCGCCGACGCCGCCGGCATCGCCGAGGGAACGTTGTTCCGAGCCTTCGGCACCAAAGAGGAGCTCGTGAAGGCCTGCTGTGCAACGGTGTTCGACGATACAAAGGTGGTCGAGGCCATCACCGCCATCGATCGTGAGCTCCCACTCGAGTCGCGGCTGACGGCCGCGATCGCCCTCTGCCAGGAGCACCTCGGCACGGTGATCGAGCTGATCTTCGCGCTCCGTTCCGGCGGGATGCCGCCCGGCGTGCTCCCCGACCGGCCGCCCCGCCGCACCGGCACCGGCTCCGGCACCGGCACCGGCTCCAGCGGTCGCTCCGCGCGGAAGCGCGACGGCGAGCGCATCGATGCCGCTCTCACGGACGTCATCGACACCGACGCCGAGCTCCTCCGCCTGCCGGTACAGCGCGTCGTCGACGTGCTCGCCAACCTCACCATGGCCAGCGTGCACCCGATGTTCCGTGCCCGCTCGCTCACCGCCGCCGAGATCGTCTCGGTGGTGCTCGACGGCACCAGGAGGGCGTAGATGACGTCGCTGCTCACCATCGTCCGCGCGCGCCTTCGGCCGTACCGCGGCATGATCGCGGCGCTCCTCGTGCTCCAGCTCGCCGGCACGGTGGCCTCGCTCTACCTGCCGAGCCTCAACGGACGGATCATCGATGAGGGTGTCGCCGCGGGTGACACCGGCTTCATCCTTGCGGCCGGCGCGGCGATGCTCGGTGTGTCGCTCGTGCAGATCGCCGCCACGGTGGGCGCCACCCGGCTGGGCGCCGCCACCGCGGCCGGGGTGGGCCGTGACCTGCGGGCGGCGGTGTTCCGGCGGGTCGGCGGCTTCTCCGCTCGAGAGCTGGCCGGGTTCGGCGCCCCCACGCTGATCAGCCGCAGCACCAACGACGTCACCCAGGTACAGCAGGTGCTCTACATGAGCCTGTCGATGCTCGTCTCCGCGCCGATCGCCATGATCGGCGGCATCGCCATGGCACTGCGCGAGGACCCTGGCCTGGCCTGGCTGGTCGCCGTCGCCGTCCCCGCGCTCGGCGTCACGGTCGGGGTCGCGGTCGCCCGCATGGTGCCGTACTTCCGCCGCATGCAGACCTCGGTCGACTCGGTCAATCGCATCCTGCGCGAGCAGATCACCGGCATCCGGGTGGTGCGGGCCTTCGTGCGCGAGGAGGTCGAGCGCGAGCGGTTCGGCGAGGCGAACTCCACGTACACGGCCACCGCCCTGGCTGTGGGGCGCCTGCAGGCGCTGGTGTTCCCGCTCGTCATGGTCGTCTTCAACGCCTCCACGGTGGCGGTGCTGTGGTTCGGCGCGCAGCGGGTCGAGTCCGGCGCCATGCAGGTGGGCCAGCTCACCGCGTTCATGGCGTATCTCATCCAGATCCTCATGTCGGTGATGACGGCGACCTTCGTGTCGATGATGGTGCCGCGAGCCTCGGTGTCGGCCGGCCGCATCGAGGAGGTGCTCGTCACCGAGTCCTCGGTACGGCCACCGGCGCCGGATGACGCCCGCACCCTTCCGCCCGGCCCGCTCACCGTCGAGCTGCGCGAGGCCACCTTCGCCTACCCGGGGGCGCGCAGCCCGGTGCTGCGTGAGGTGTCGTTCGCCGCGCGGCCCGGCAGCGTGACCGCGATCGTCGGCTCCACCGGCGCGGGCAAGACCACCCTCGTCGGTCTCGTGCCACGGCTGCACGACGTCACCGGCGGGGCGGTGCTGGTGGGCGGTGTCGACGTGCGCCAGAGCGACCCGCGCAGCCTGGGCTCACGCATCGGCCTGGTGCCGCAGCGGCCGTACCTGTTCACCGGCACGGTCGCCTCGAACCTCCGGCTCGGCGATCCCGACGCCACCGACGACGAGCTGTGGCACGCGCTGCGCGTCGCCCAGGCCGAGGAGTTCGTGCGCGCCATGCCGCAGGGCCTCGACGCGCCGATCAGCCAGGGCGGCACCAACGTCAGCGGTGGCCAGCGTCAGCGCCTGGCCATCGCCCGAGCCCTGGTGCGCCGTGCCGACATCTATCTCTTCGACGACGCGTTCTCCGCGCTCGACGTCGCCACCGACGCCCGGCTGCGGGCCGCGCTGCGGCCGATCACCCGCGACGCCACCGTGCTCGTGGTCGCCCAGCGGGTGTCCACGATCCGTGATGCCGACCTCGTCGTGGTCCTCGAGGACGGCGCCGTCGTGGGCACCGGCACCCACGACGAGCTGCTCGCAGGGTGTCCCACCTACCGCGAGATCGTCGAGAGCCAGCTGCAGGCGGAGGAGGCAGCATGAGCGACACCCTGAAGACGGCCGAGGAGCGGGCGGCCGACGAGCGGCGCGGGCCCACCGGCATCCGGCGGCAGGGGCCACCGCAGGCCGCGATCGGCCAGCCGACCGAGAAGTCGCGCGATTTCGGCCCGTCCGCGCGCCGGCTCCTCGGCCTGCTGCGGCCCGAGCGCGCCGTCATCGGCATGGCGCTGCTGCTCGCGCTGGTCAGCGTGTCGCTGAACGCGGTGGGCCCGGCAGTGCTGGGGCGGGCCACCGACCTGGTCTTCTCGGGCTTCCTGTCCCGCGACCTGCCGGCCGGCACCTCGCAGGCGGATGCCGTGGCCGACCTGCGCGCCCGTGGCGAGGACCGCCTCGCCGACGTGCTCGCCGGGGCGCGCGACCTCGTGCCCGGGCAGGGCATCGACTTCGGCGCGCTCGGCCGCGTGCTGCTCCTGGCGCTCGGCATCTATCTCGTGGCGGCGCTGCTCCAGCTCGTGCAGGGCCGGCTGCTCGCCGGTGTCGTGAACCGCGCGGTGTTCCGGCTGCGTTCCGCGGTCGAGGAGAAGCTGCACCGGCTCCCGTTGCCGTACGTCGACTCCCAGCCGCGCGGTGAGCTGCTCAGCCGGGTCACCAACGACATCGACAACGTCGCGCAGAGCCTCCAGCAGGTGCTCAGCCAGCTGGTCACCTCGCTGCTCACCGTGCTCGCGATGGTGGGCATGATGCTCTGGCTCTCGCCGCTGCTCGCCCTGGTCGCCCTCGTGACGATCCCGGTGACGATGATGGTCACCGCGGCCATCGGCAAGCGGTCGCAGCGGCACTTCGTGCAGCAGTGGACGAGCACAGGCCAGGTCAACGCCACCGTGGAGGAGACGTTCACGGGGCACGACCTCGTCACCGTGTTCGGCCGGCGCGACGAGGTGGGCCGCGAGTTCGACTCCCGCAACGGCGAGCTGCACGACGCCAGCCTGCGTGCCCAGTTCGTCAGCGGCGTGATCATGCCGGCGATGATGTTCATCGGCAACCTCAACTACGTGGCCATCGCCGTGGTCGGTGGGCTCCGCGTCGCCACCGGGGCGATGACCGTCGGCGAGGTGCAGGCCTTCATCCAGTACTCGCGCCAGTTCACCCAGCCGCTCACCCAGGTGGCGTCCATGGCCAACCTCGTGCAGAGCGGGGTCGCGTCGGCCGAGCGGGTCTTCGAGGTGCTCGACGCCGACGAGCAGGAGCCGGATGCCGGCCGGCCGGCGGAGATCGAGCAGCCCTGCGGGCGTGTGGTTTTCGCTGACGTCTCGTTCTCGTACACGCCCGACCGTCCGCTGATCCAGCACCTCGACCTGGTCGTGGAGCCGGGTCAGACCGTGGCCATCGTCGGCCCGACCGGTGCCGGCAAGACGACCCTGGTCAACCTGCTGCTGCGCTTCTACGAGCTGGACGGCGGCCGGATCACCCTCGACGGCGCCGACATCACCGAGCTCACCCGGCACGACCTGCGCTCCCGCATCGGCATGGTGCTGCAGGACACCTGGCTGTTCGGCGGCACCATCCGCGACAACATCGCCTACGGTCGGCCCGGCGCCACCGACGACGAGGTGCTCGCCGCGGCCCGTGCCACCTACGTCGACCGGTTCGTGCAGTCGCTCCCCGACGGCTACGACACGGTGCTCGACTCCGAGGCGGGGAACATCAGCGCGGGTGAGCGCCAGCTCGTCACCATCGCCCGGGCGTTCCTCGCCGCACCGCTGCTGCTCGTGCTCGACGAGGCCACGTCGTCGGTGGACACTCGCACCGAGCTGCTCGTCCAGCAGGCGATGACGGCGCTGCGGTCCGACCGCACCAGCTTCGTCATCGCGCATCGGCTCTCGACGATCCGGGACGCCGATCTGATCCTCGTCATGGAGGACGGCCGCATCGTCGAACGCGGCTCACACGCCGAGCTGCTCTCCGCCGGAGGCGCATTCGCCCGGTTGCACGCCGCCCAGTTCAGTGGAGCGGCCTCGGATCGGTGACCGGGCGGGCCGCCATCCGCTCGGGGGCGGCGTCGACGGCGTATCCGACCGGCGACTGAACCGGGCGTCATCCGCCCGGGCGGTGCGTCATCCGCTCGAACGGGCCAGCCGGGGTGCCTGACGGTCGAGCTGGTCGGCGAGGAGCCGGCGCAGGGCGAGCGACCAGGTGGCACTCATGTGGCTGTTGTCGCTGTAGACCACCGTGGTCCCCACCACCGGTGGGCAGGAGGTGGCGGTGCAGAACCACGGGGTGGGGTCGATGACGGTGGCTCCCGCCGCCCGCGCCGCGCGCGCCGTGGCGCTACGGCGCGGGAGGTCGCTGAGCGCGGTGGTGCGCGGCACCGCACAGCGGCGGGCGTCGGCCACGTTCGAGGCGAGGCAGTCGGGGATGTCGGTGCCCGGGTACGGCGTGTCGGCGAGCACGCTGACCCCGAGCTGCTGTCGGCGCAGGGCTCGCACCGTGGTATCGACCCCGCGAGCCCATGCCTGGGTGAACCCGGGGTCGTCGCGCTCCGATCCGGTGAACGCGCTGAGCAGCACCTGTTGTGGGCGCTCCTCGGCGATGCGGGCCATCACCTTCTCGCGCCAGGTGTAGCACTCCCGGTAGTCGCGCTTGAGGATGGTGTTGACAAGCGTCACGTCGTAGAGCGGGCAGCCCGACTTGGTCATCGAGATCACCCGCCAGCCGCGTTGCAGGGCGATGCCCTCCAGGGCGGGGAGCCATTGGTAGGCGTGGGAGTCGCCGGCTAGGACGACGGTGGTGCTGCCGTTCGGGTCGCCGAACACGCACTCCCCGTTCGGTTCTCGTGCGAGCTCGGAGTCCAGCAGTTCGACCATGCAGGACACCCCGTCGCCGGTGCGGGGGTCCGGCGTGTCGTTCGGTGCCTCGTCGATCGGCGGTGACACGTTCGCCGGGACCGCCCGCATGGTCACCGCCGACCCGACCGCCGAGACGATCCGGGCGGGGTCCGCAGCCGAGGCGTCCGCGCCCGTGCCGCGCGGGGCCGGGATGAGCACGGCGGCGGCCAGGGTGGATGACGCCGCCACCGACACCGACATCGCGCCGAGGCCGAGCGTCCGCTTCGGTGCGCGCAGCAGCCACCGGGCCGCGCGTACCGGGTTCTCGAACCCGACCAGGCTCACCGACGCGAGCCAGAGGGTGAGGGTGATGGCGATGGCGCGGTGGGTGGGGGTGGGTGTGGTGGTGTCGAGGTAGGTGGGGGTGAGGGTGAGGATGGGCCAGTGCCAGAGGTAGATGCCGTAGGAGGTGCGGCCGAGGGCTTGGGGGATGGGGGTGTTCAGGAGGTGGGTTTCGATGGGGGTGGCTCGGACCAGGCCGGCGGTGATGACGGTGGCGGTGCCGAGGGTGGGGAGGAGGGCGGCGGTGCCGGGGAAGGCGGTGGTGTCGGTGTAGAGGATGGCGCTGGTGGTGATGGCGGTCAGGCCGGCGGCGGTGAGTGCGGTGGTGGTGGGGGTGTGGTGCAGGAGGCGGGTGCGGGTCAGGGTGGGGGCGGTGATGGCGACCAGGCCGCCGATGCCGAGTTCCCAGGCGCGGGAGGGGGTGGTGAAGTAGGCCAGGGCGCGGGCGGTGTCGGTTTGGTGGAGGCCGTAGGCGAAGGAGGTGGCGGTGGCGGTGGTGATGACGAGGGTGAGGGCCCAGGTGGCGGGGCGGCGGTGGGTTCGGTGGCCGTGGTGGTTTCGGCGGTGGCGGTGGGGGAGCCAGGTGAGGGCGGCGATGGTGAGCAGGAGGGGCCAGGCGAGGTAGAACTGTTCTTCGATGGCCAGGGACCAGTAGTGCTGGAAGAGGGAGGGGTCTTGGTCGGCTTGGTAGTCCACGCCGGTGTTCGCGAGGTGGATGTTCATCGCGAAGAGGGTGGCCCAGAGGGCGTCGTGGGCGGCGCGGCGGGCTTCGAGGGGGGAGGCGATGAGCCAGGTGGCGGTGATGGTGGTCAGGGTGACCAGGGTGGCCAGGGGGAGGAGGCGGCGGATGCGGCGGGCGTAGAAGTCGGTGAGGTTGATTCGTCCGTGGGTGGTGAGTTCGGTGTGGAGGTGGCGGGTGATGAGGTAGCCGGAGATGACGAAGAAGACGTCGACGCCGATGTAGCCGCCGGGTAGGCCCGGGACGTCGGCGTGGTTGGCCACGACCAGGACGACTGCGAGTGCGCGTAGGGCCTCGATGTCCGGGCGGAATCCCCGCACGGCATCCTGCGCACCACCATGACCACCACCCCGCCGCCCCACCCG
>JBOFBK010000128.1:0-13193 GCA_051645525.1 Dermatophilaceae bacterium
CCGATGTTGGCCAGGATCGCCTTGTCCTTCATCTGCTGCATGTGTGCGGCGGTGACCACGTCGAAGCAGCCGGTGGAGGTGACCACGATGTCGGCCTGCTCGATGACGCTCTCGAGCTTGGCCACCTGGTAGCCGTCCATCGCGGCCTGCAGCGCGCAGATCGGGTCGATCTCGGTGACGATGACGCGCGCGCCCTGGCCGCGCAGCGACTCGGCGCACCCCTTGCCGACGTCGCCGTAGCCCGCGACGACGGCGACCTTGCCGCCGATGAGGACGTCGGTGGCGCGGTTAAGACCGTCGATGAGCGAGTGGCGGCAGCCGTACTTGTTGTCGAACTTGCTCTTGGTGACCGAGTCGTTGACGTTGATCGCCGGGAACAGCAGCTCGCCGGCCTCGGCCAGCTGGTAGAGGCGGTGCACGCCGGTGGTGGTCTCCTCGGTGACGCCCTTGATCTCGGCGGCGACCGTCGTCCACTTCTGCGGGTCCTGCGTGAGGGTGCGGCGCACGAGCGCCTTGAAGACGCCGAACTCCTCGGTGTCCTCCTCGGTGGTGGGGGGAACCTGGCCGGCGGCCTCCCACTCCTTGCCCTTGTGGACGAGCATGGTGGCGTCGCCGCCGTCGTCGAGGATCATGTTGGCGCCGGCACCGCCGGGCCAGGTGAGGATCTGCTCGGTGCAGTCCCAGTACTCCTCGAGCGTCTCGCCCTTCCAGGCGAACACGGGCACGCCCTGCGGGTCCTCGGGAGTACCGTGCGGGCCGACGACGACGGCCGCGGCGGCCTCGTCCTGGGTGGAGTAGATGTTGCACGACGCCCAGCGCACCTCGGCGCCGAGCGCCACGAGGGTCTCGATGAGCACGGCGGTCTGCACGGTCATGTGCAGCGAGCCGGCGATGCGGGCGCCCGTGAGCGGCTTGCTGTCGCCGTACTCGGCGCGCAGCGACATCAGGCCGGGCATCTCGTGCTCGGCGAGGCGGATCTGGTGGCGGCCGGCAGTGGCGAGACCGAGGTCGCGCACCTGGTGGTCGACGGACATGGGTGATCTCCTTGGCAGGTAGCTCAGTGTTCGTGGACCCGGCGGCGCCCTTCTGGGCCGCAATCGCATACGAGGGGTATCACCCGCGCCGGCGCCCTCTAGATTACCGCAGCCCGCGGATGACGCCCGCTCACCAGCGCACTCCACGCACATCGACGCCATGGCGGCGAAGCCGGCGAACGGCATCCACATCTCGACGCCATCCACGCACATCGACGCCATGGCGGCGAAACCGTTTGGGCGTCATCCACGACGGTCGCAGGGGTCGGCGTCAGCGGGCGCCGAGGGCGTGCTCGAGGGCGAGCTGGTTGAGGTGCACCATGCCGCACGAGCGCGCTCCCGCCGCCTCGGCGTCGAACTCCTCGAACGCGGAGGTGTCGGCGCGGAACGCGGTGATGGTCTCGCCGTCGCCGAGGGTGGGCTCGGCCAGCGCCGCAACTCCGGCCGCCTCCATCGCCGCTCGCACCTCGGCGTCGGCGCGGAAGGCCGCGGCCCGCTCGGCGAGCAGGGTGTACGTGCGCATGTTCGCCTCGGCCGAGGCCCAGACCCCGTCGATGCCCTCGGTGCGCGACGGCTTGAAGTCGAAGTGCCGCGGCCCGTCGTATCCGGCTCCACCCGAGGGGAACCCGTTCTCGAGCAGGTCGACGGTGAAGAACGCGGACAGCAGGTCGCCGTGCCCGAACACGAGGTCCTGGTCGAAGCGGATGCCGCGCTGCCCGTTGAGGTCGACGTGGAACAGCTTCCCGGCCCACATCGCCTGGGCGATGCCGTGAGTGAAGTTCAGCCCCGCCATCTGCTCGTGCCCGACCTCGGGGTTCAGCCCCACGATGTCGCCGTGCTCGAGCATCGCGATGAAGCCGAGCGCGTGCCCGACGGTGGGGAGCAGGATGTCGCCGCGCGGTTCGTTGGGCTTGGGCTCGAGCGCGAGCCGCATGTCGTAGCCCTGCTCCTTGACGTACGCGGCCACCGTGTCGACCCCCTCGCGGTAGCGGTCGAACGCGGCCGAGAGGTCCTTGGAGCCGTCGTACTCGGTGCCCTCGCGGCCACCCCACATGACGAACGTGCGCGCGCCGAGCTCGGCGCCGAGGTCGACCTGGCGCAGGATCTTGCGCAGCGCGAACCGGCGCACCGAGCGATCGTTGGCGGTCAGCGCGCCCTCCTTGAACACCGGCTCCCAGGCGGTGTTCGTCGTGACCATCGGCACCGTCATCCCGGTCTGGGCGAGGGCGTCGCGGAACCGGGTGAGGATGCCGTCCCGCTCGCTCGGCGTCGACCCGAACGGCACCAGGTCGTCGTCGTGGAAGGTGATGCCCGAGGCCCCGAGGTCGGACAGCTTGTGCACCGCCTCGACCGGGTCGAGGCGGGCGCGTGACGGCGCGCCGAACGGGTCGAAGCCGGCCCAGCCCACCGTCCACAGGCCGAAGGTGAACTCGTGGTCGTCGCTGGTGGTCATGGTCGGTCGCCTCCCGGGCAGCACGTCGGTGCCGTCGAGCCGGCACCGGATTAATTCGTCCATCGAACATATCGGTCGCGCTCGACTAGGGTCAACCGGATGAGCGCGCTGTCCGCGACACCGCCTGGTGGCGCCCCCAGTCGCGCCCCCGGCGGCGCCGCTCGCCAGGACGACCTCCGGCGGCACAACCTCGGCGTCGTCCTGCGCACCGTCGCGGATGCCGCCGACCCGCCCTCCCGGGCCGATGTCGCCGCCCGCACCGGCCTGACCCGCGGCACGGCATCCGTGCTCGTGGAGCAGCTGCTCGAGCTGGGTCTGGTGGAGCAGCTGTCGCCGGTGGCGACCCGGCGAGCCGGCCGGCCGTCGGTGCCGATCCGCCTCGCGCGTGGCAGCTGGGTCGGTGTGGGCGTGGAGGTCGGCGTCACCTCGCTCGCCGCGCGGGTGCTCGACCTCGCGCACGACGTGCTGGTCGACCGGGTGCACACCGGCGACCTCCGCGGGCGACCGCCCGGTGAGGTGCTGGCCCAAGTTGCGGCGCTGGCCGGCGACGCGGTGGCGCACTGCCAGGCCCGCGGGGCACGGGTGGTGGGCGCCGCGGTGGCGCTGCCCGGGCTCGTCGACGCCGGCGAGCGGGTGCTCCGCACCGCGCCCAACCTCGACTGGAACGACGTCGACCTCCGCCCGCTCCTCGACGCGCCACCGTTCGCCGGGCTGCCGATCACGCTGTGCGGCAACGAGGCTCAGCTCGCCGCCCGTGCCGAGCTGTCAGGCACGCCGAGCGTGGACCCACCTGCCGACTTCGTCCTCGTGTCCGGAGAGGTGGGCATCGGCGGGGCGCTCGTCATCGACGGGCGGGTGCTCGCCCACGGGCGCGGCTGGGCGGGCGAGGTAGGGCACACCACGGTCGACCCGGCGGGCCCGGCCTGCCGGTGCGGCGCCCGTGGCTGCCTCGAGGCCTACGCCGGACGCGGCACGGTGATGACCACCGCCGGGCTCGACGTGCTCGACCCCGTGGAGCGGCTGCTCGACCGGCTGGCCGCGAGCGACCGGCGAGCAGATCGTGCGGTGCAGGATGCCGGGCGTGCGCTCGGTCTCGCCCTGGCCCAGGTGGCCAACGTCGTCGACGTGCAGGAGATGCGGCTCGGCGGCTTCCTCGCCCCGCTCCTCCCCTGGCTCGAGCAGCCGGTGCTCGAGCAGCTGGCGGCACACGTCGTGGCCGCGCCCTGGTCTCGGCACCGCGTGGTGGCCGCCACCGCCGGGCCCGGCGCGGCCCTCACCGGGGCGGCGCTGGCGGTGCTCGACCGGCTGCTCGCCGACCCGCTGGCCTTCACCGGCCGATGACCCGACCGGTCCGTGGTCTGCTGCCCGCGATCCGCTAGGTTCGCTCGGGTGCCTTCCGCTCACGGGACCCTGACCTGGACCGATGCCGCTGCACACCCCGAGCTGCTCGCGCCGCCGGTCGCCGCCGCGCTCCCCGTGCAACCCGCAGCGCTCGTGGCACGTATCGACCCGGCGGTCGCCGACACCACGGCCCTGTGCGCCGCCCACGACATCGACCTCGCGGCGAGCGCGAACTGCGTCCTCGTGGCGGCCCGCCGTGGTGGCGCCACGACCTACGCGGCGGTTGTCCTGCTGGCGACCCACCGCGCCGACGTCAACGGGGTCGTCCGGCGCCGGCTCGGCGCCAGGAAGATCTCGTTCGCGCCGCGCGACGACGCCGTCGCGCTGTCGGGCATGGAGTTCGGCGGCATCACCCCGATCGGGCTCCCCGCCGAATGGCCGGTGCTCGTCGACGAGGCCGTGCTGAGGGCGGCCGAGGTGGTGGTCGGCAGCGGCGTGCGGCACAGCAAGCTGCTCGTGGAGCCGGCGGCACTGCTCGGCTCCCCTGCCGCCGAGCCACTGGCTCTCGCGCTCCCGGCGAGCTGAGCGTCATCCGGTTGGCTTCATCGCTCCAGCGACCAACCGCACGACGGACACTTGGCATCGAGCTTCCTCGACCGGGTTGCACCTCAAGTGCTGCGCTATCTAGCGTGACGCCATCGCTCCCCGTCGCCCGCAAGGGTTGGCGGGGATCTTCTTCTCGGGAGGGAAACGATGCTGCGGGCCGACGGGGCCGAACTACACCTGCGCGACCTTCAGACATAGAGAGCAGCGAGGCGCCGACAGCCGGCCAGTACGCGACATCCACGGCAAGAAGGTTCCGCAGGCAAGGGGCGCACTGCCGCGCACGGTGTGGAACACGAACCTCGACCGCCGGGTGTTCGAGGCCTCCCTGGACCTGAACGACTACTCCTGAGATGTGCGCTCCGGCGGCGTGCTGCTCGCCGACGGAGTCGCTGGCTCTCCCACTCCCGGGCCAGGCCCGGTTGCGAAAGACGGTCCGCATCCTCGATGCGCTCCTATGACGCCGGCTACGACGCGGAAACCGGGGCGGTTCCGGTTCACGACGACTTCGGCGTCGTAGCCGGCGTCACAACGTCACCAGGCCCCGGACGGAGAAACCTTCGCAACACGCCCTGGGCGTCATCCGCCCTCGTCGGCGCTCGCCAATGCGAGGGCGGGGTCAGGACGTGCGGTCTCGCAGGTCGGTGACGTGGCGGCTGACGGCGGGGTCGAAGCCGAGCCCGAGCGCGAGATAGGTGGCCGCGAAGTCGGTGTGGGCCACCAGGGAGGCGAGCCGGACGATCGCGTCGCCGGACCGGGCCTCACGCTCGACCACCACGGCACCGGCATCCCTCGCCGAGCCGACGACCGCATCGGCGAGGGTCCGCTCCGCCGCTGGGAGACCCGGGTCGCGCAGCGCCAGCAGTGCGAGCCGCGGCGCCTGCGGACCGTCGAGGAACGGGTCGGCGAACAGGTCGCGCTCCCCGGTCGCGCGGGTCCCGTGCTCGGCGTGGGCGGACGACCGCACGCCGCCGTGCGGGCCACCGCCGTAGGGGCCGTCGAGCACCGCGACGACCTGTGACGCGGCGCCGGGCAGCGCGCCGGACGTGGCCGGGATCCGCGCCGTGCGAGCCAGCATCTGGGCTGCGCGAGCCGCCGCCACGCCGGTCACCGCGCAGTCACCGAGCACGACCGGGACAGCGCCGTCGAACGCGAGGGCGATCTCCTTGGCCGGGTTGACGAACGTCTCCGAGCTCGGCCGGCACTCCTCGGCGACCTCGTCGAGCACGTCGGCTACGCGCTCGAGCGCCGCGGCCGGCGCCTGGACCAGGCCGAGCGCGTCGGCGGCGAGCAGCACCGGGGTCAGCAGCGACCACAGGGCGGTGCGCGACGTGGCCGTGGGCATGGCGGCCTCGACGTGCACGCCGCGAGCGCGCGCGGACACCTCGGCGATCGGCGACCCGGGCGCACCGACCGTGAGCACCGACGCACCCCGGCGCGCGGCTTCGGCGACCAGGGCGAGCGGCCCCGCCGCTCGTCCAGACTGGGAGACGGCCACGACGAGGTCCATCGGCCCGATCCACCCGGGCAGTGGGCCGTCGCGTCGCACGGTGACGGGCACCGGCGAACCGGGCCCGGCGAGCACGGTGAGCACCTCACCGACGACCGCGGACCCCCCGAGCGCCGCCACGAGCACCGATCGCGGGCGCTCGCCACCGGCCACCCGGACGACGCCGCTCTCCTGCGCCGCCACGATGGCACGGCGAACCTGCGCACCGGCCGTGGCCAGGGCGCGCAGGGTGTCGCTGGAGTCGAGGGCGTGCAGGGCCTCGACGTCGTCGAGGCGAGCGTCGTCGACCCAGGTCATGGCGGCACCGACCGACGCCGGGCCTCAGCCCGGGCGGCGCGCCTCGTCGACGAGCAGCACCGGCACACCGTCGTCGATGCGGTAGGCAAGACCGCACGCGGTCGAGGTGCACACCAGCTCCGGCCCCGTGGGCCCGGCGTCGTCACGCAGCTCGGAACGGCACGCCGGGCACCGGAGGATGTCGCGCAGCCAGGGCTCGAGGGGCGTCATGCCCGCGGTGTCGGAGGGGGGCGGCGCAGCCGGCGGCGTCATGGGTTCCTCTCGGTGACGGTGACCCTCGATCCTTGCACACCCGTCCACGCCGTGTGCCCGGACCGCGGTGCGGCCGCGGACCACGGCGCGATGGCGAGACGTGCTGTCGCCGGGGAAGACAAGGTGCGCTGTCGCAGCGGAGTGGAACGGCGCGGCCGTGCGACGCGCTGCCGCCACCGGCGACGCGACACTCAACTCCGGACGATGGCGAGCACCTCGTCGCGGATCCGCTCCATGGTGACCGCATCGGCCGCCTCGACGTTGAGCCGCAGCAGGGGCTCGGTGTTCGACGCCCGCAGGTTCAGCCACCAGCCCAGCCCGCCATCCGGCGTCGGCGCGGTGAGGGTGAGCCCGTCGAGGAGGTCGACCGCGGCACCGCGCGACCCGCCCCATTGCCGCACCCGTGCGGTGGCGGCAGCCGCGTCGGCGACGGTGGAGTTGACCTCTCCCGAGGCCGGGTAGCGCTGCAGGTCGGCGACGAGCGCACTGAGCGGCACCGCCGCCGACCCCAGTGCGGCCAGCACGTGCAGCGCGGCGAGCATGCCGGTGTCGGCGAACCAGAAGTCGCGGAAGTAGTAGTGCGCGCTGTGCTCGCCGCCGAACACCGCTCCGTGGCGGGCCATCTCGGCCTTGACGAACGAGTGCCCGACACGGGTACGCACCGCGCGCGCCCCGGTCGCTGCGATCACCTCGGGCACCTGCGCCGAGCAGATCGCGTTGTACACCACGGTGACCTCGCCGGCATCCGCGCCATCGGCCACGGCACGGGCCACCTCGCGCCGGGCGATCAGCGCGGTGACCGCGCTCGGGCTCACCGCCTCGCCGTGCTCGTCGACGACGACACACCGGTCGGCGTCGCCGTCGAAGGCCAGACCGAGGTCGGCCCCGCAAGCCCGGACGGCGGCCTGCAGGTCGACGAGGTTGGCCGGGTCGAGCGGGTTCGCCTCGTGGTGAGGGAAGGTGCCGTCGAGCTCGAAGTACAGCGGGATGACGGTCACCGGCAGCGCCGGCAGGCCCGCCGCCGTGCCCAGCACCGCCGGTACGGTGTGGCCGGCCATCCCGTTCCCGGCATCGACGACGACCGTAAGCGGGCGGATGTCGGTGACGTCGACCAGCCCTCGGAGGTAGCCGGCGTAGTCGGCGAGGGTGTCGCGCTCGGTGGTCCTGCCCGGAGGCACCGTGGGGAGGCGGGCGTCATCCGCGAGCACCCGTTCGGCGAGCCCGCGGATCTCGGCCAGGCCGGTGTCCTGTCCGACCGGCCGAGCACCGTTGCGGCACAGCTTCATCCCGTTGTATGCGGCGGGGTTGTGGCTGGCCGTGAACATCGCGCCGGGGAGGTCGAGGGACCCGCTCGCGTGGTACAGGCCGTCGGTGCTGGCCAGCCCGATGTCGGTGACGTCGACTCCGCGAGAACGGAGCCCACCCGCGAACGCGGCGACGAGCGCCGGACCGGAGTCGCGCATGTCGCGTGCGACGACGCAGCCGCGGCGGCCATCGGCGCGGACGACGACCTCGGCGAACCCGATGCCGAGCGCCCGGGCGACGACGGCGTCGAGCTGGTCGGGCACGATGCCACGCACGTCGTAGGCCTTGACGACGTCGGCGAGCGCGCGGCTGGTCACGACGGGCGAGGATACGGCAGGCCGCCACCACCGGGGCGGCGGCCCGGCGTCAGTCACTCGACGAGGCGGATGGGGTCGCCGTCGACCGAGGCCTGCCACGACGTGGTGTCGGCCGGCGACGACGACGGGCCGTAGAAGAACTCGAGGCGCACCCAGCATCCCGCGGGGCTGGCGTCGTCGCACCGGTAGCTCGCGGGGACGGGCACCGTCACCGTCTGCCACTTGCCGTTGAAGGCACCGCTGACATTGAACCGGCAGCCGCTCAGCGACCCGTTCACCACGCCCTGTCCTTCACAGCCGGAGAACGACCCGCCCGTCTCGTCCGGGGGACGCACCGTGATGTGGCTGCCGGCCGTGGCACCGTCGCCGATGTCGAACAGGTTGACCTTGAAGGTCTGCCCGCCGGACGAGCTCGGGATGCGCGCGAGGAAGAAGCGCGAGGTGCCGTTGGGGGTGTTGCCGTACATCACCATCTTGCCGAAGCCGGCGATGGAGATGGCGTCCTTGTCGCCCGCGCCCGAGCCGAAGGCGCGCAGCCCGAAGCGGTTGTGCCCGCCCTCGGCATCCGCCCCCAGGCCGTTGGTGCGCACCTGGACCGCGTACGTGCCGGCCGGCGTGGTGCCGGGGATGGTGCACAGCGGGACCCAGCGCCGGAAGTTCGCGGCGACATCGGGGCGGAACCCCGTGCCGGCGCGGCTGGTGTCGAGCGCCACGGCCAGGTTGCCGCTGAACGGCTCGAACACCTGGGTGCAGCCGCCGACCACCGGCCACGACGTCGGTTGCCACGGGTTGGCGCCCGGGCTGCGCACGGTGAACTCGGTACGCGTGAGGCCGGTGTTGAACGGCTGGTCGCCAGTGCACCACGGCCCGGCGCCTCGGGCGTACCGCTGCGCCGGGTTGCTCACCTCGGTGCGGGCCGCCGGCAGCGCCGCCGCCCCGGCGAGGTTCGCGCTGGACAGCGTGCAGAAGTCGCCGACGACGACCTGCGCCGGGTCGAACGCCTCGATGGTCAGGTTGTTCACCGGCTCGCGCAGGGTGACCGTGAAGACGTGGCCGTTCGCGTCGTAGTCGCGGTTCGTCCCGCCGGTGCACCCGTCCTCTGAGGTGCACCGGTTGTTCTGGAACGCGTCGCCGCTCACCTTGTTCGACGCGGGGCTGCCGACGTTGGCCCAGAACTGGCCGGAGTCGCTGCAGTTGGCGCTCCCCGTCGAGCCCGGCTCGGGGTCGTCGCCGAAGCGGTTGCACGGGCTGCCGAGCGGCACCGGGCCGGCGTAGTCGGCCACGGCGTACCGGCTGATCGTCGTCTCGGGTACACCCAGCAGTGGGCCGAAGATGTTGTCGACCGTGCGGGTCACCTCGACCCGCAGGCGGGTCGGGCCGCCGCCGAGCGAGGGCGTCACCGACGTCGTCGCGTCGTCGCGGAACCCGTTCCCCGACGCGTACTGGTCGGCGATCGAGAACGCTCCAGGCTGGTCGCCGGGCAGCTTGGTCACCCCGCCGAGCGCTGCGGCATCCGCGGCCCGCTGGGCCCGCTGGCCGGTGAGGTACCAGTTGCCGACGTCGACCGCGAACGCGCAGAACGCCATCAGCACGATGAGCAGCAGGCCCGTCGTCACGGCCACGTAGCCCTCTTCGTCGCGCCGGCGGCGCAGCGTCGGTCGCCTCATCGGGTCTCTCCTTCTCACTTGCAGCCGTTGGTCGCGGGGATCGGCTCGAGCCGGATGACGTTCGCCTCGCGGATGGTGATGCTGTCGAACGCCAGCCCGGTCAGTGCCTCGTGGCGCAGCTGCACGTACACGCCGATCCGGTCGGGGGGCGACTCGGCACAGGCGTCCATCTCCATCGCCGGCCAGTCGGAGTACACCGGCTCGAACTCCGAGCCGTTCCACTCGAACTTGACACAGGTGTCGCAGTCGTCGAACGACCGTGTGCCGAGCGGGAACTCGTCGTCGTCGTTGGCGCGGTACACCCAGAGCTGCTCGATGTTGTCCTTGTTCATCGCGCCACCGGCGCGCTGCACGCGGTTCGCGGTGTTCTGCGCGTAGTCCGTGGCCCGGCCCTGGGCCGACGCGATGCGCACGCCGGCCTTCACGGCATCCGAGGCCGACAGGCTGTTCTGCAGGTAGAGCGCGAACTCCATGATGCCGACGATGAGAAAGATGACGAACGGGGTGACCAGGGCCGCCTCGACGGCGACGGCGCCTCGCTCGTGCCGGTGGAGGGTGCGGGTGCTAGTCATGACGACACACACACCTGGGTCGACGAGATCTGCTCGAGCCGCATCACGGTGGTCTCCTCGATGAGCACGTCGTCGCCGAAGGTGATCGGGGCCTCGTTGCGGTACTGCACGCGCACCCCGACCGCGTCGACGTTCCCGCCGGCGCAAGCGTTGCGGCCGGACCACGCACCCGAACCCCCGGCGACGTTGCCGCTCGGGGTCACGGTGAACGACACGCACTGGCTGCCGCAGGTGCCGCTCCCCGACACCGGCTCGCCGGTCGGCGAGGACGGGTCGGCCCGGTAGACCCACAGCTCGGTGATGCGGCTGTAGTCCATGCCCTCCATCGAGGACACCGCCTGCCGGGCGGCGTCTCGTGCGAACGTCGGTGCCATCGGCTCGGCGGCGGCGAGACGTGCTCCGGCCCGGGATGCCGACGACACCTCATAGGTGGTGCGGAACAGCACCGAGACGTCGATGACGCCGCTGAGGATGACGAGCAGCAGCACCCCGACGAAGGCGGCCTCGATCGAGACCGCACCGCGCTCGTCCCGCGGTGGACGATGCCGCGCACCCAGGAGTCGGTGGCGCACGTCGGTGGGCGGTCGCGGCGGCACGGTTCCTCCGGGCGGGCTGGGTCAAGTCGACAGGTCGGTCAGGCACCTCAGGATGGGAGGACCGGGACAGGCGGCGCAGCACGACCGGCCTCGCCCCGACCGAAGGACGGGAGAGGGTGGCCGAAGAGCGAACGGGTGGGTGGCCGAACGGCGGACGGGACGGCCGGGCGAGCCGCGGACGGGGACCGTTCGGGCGACGGACGAGCCATGGAGCAGGACAGCCAGGCGACGGACGAGCCGTGATGGAGGACAGCCGGGCGACGGGTGGGCCGTCGCGCAGGAGAGCCAGGAGGGCGGCGGATGACGAGCCGCGAGCGGCGTC
The DNA here is from genome assembly GCA_051645525.1 of Dermatophilaceae bacterium. Taxonomy (GTDB): domain Bacteria; phylum Actinomycetota; class Actinomycetes; order Actinomycetales; family Dermatophilaceae; genus JBOFLG01. The sequence goes on from JBOFBK010000128.1 coordinate 11,270, forward strand.
TGCCGCGAGACCCCGCGAGGCGGGCGCGCTCAGCCCTCGGCGCGGCCCCGCAGGACCCGGAGGTGACCACGACGGACACCGTCGGCCGGGTCGTCCGCCGTGGGCTGCGGTGGGGATGCCGGGGTGCGAGGCCGGCCCGCCTCGCGTACGGCGTCGGCGAGCGCGAGGAGGTCGTCGGTGCTCGGCTGCGGCTCGGGGTAGTCGGTGACCAGCCGGATGACCTCCCAGCCGCGCGGCGCGGTGAGCCGCACGGCGTGGTCGACGCAGAGGTCGTAGGTGTGCGGCTCGGCGTAGGTGGCGAGCGGCCCCAGGACGGCGGCCCGGTCGGAGTACACGTAGGTCAAGGTGGCGACCGCGGGGCGACGGCACGCCGTCTTGGTGCACTTCCGCGACAGATTCACCTCAGGGACCCTACGCCCGGCTCCGGGGACCACCACGCTGCCACGCCGTAACATGCGCGACGTGCCCGGACCACGCCCCCGCGACCGCCATGGACGGGGGCTCCGCGGCCCGATCGCCTGGCCTCCGGTGCCGGCGATGTCGACCCGCCGCGAGCAGTTCGACGACCTCGTGCTCGAGGCCGCCGACCGCCTCCGGCCGCACCTCGGCTCCCGGCACGCCGACCTCGAGTTCGCGGTCGAGGACGTGCCACCACAGGACCCCGCACCCTGGGAGGACCGCGCCGCACCGCTCGGGCGGCTGCTGCGCGGCACCCCCTCCCGGGCACCGCGCGTCGTCGTCTACCGGCGCCCGGTGGAGGCCCGCGCCCACGACGAGCCCGACCTCGCCGACATCGTGCGGGAGGTCGTCACCGAGCAGGTGGCCGCACTGCTCGGGGTGCCACCCGACGAGCTCGACCCCGGCTTCCGCGACGACTCCTGAACAGCCGGTGCCCACGGCGGCGGATGGCGGCCGCAACTTTCCCGCCCGCGCCCGGAACCTTCAGGTGCGCGCGGCTTCGATGGGGCGGCAAACATGAAGCTTCTGGTGTCTGAGGAAGTTTCGGGAGACGTCGCGACGACCACCCCTCGTCGTACGGTCACAGAGCGAGTGCGGCGACGGCCCGGGCGTAGTGCTCGGCGTCGCGGCCGAGCGCTGCGGACCGACCGCCGTGGCGATGCCGTTCGCTCGTGGTGAGCACCCGGAACAGCAGCCCGCGCGCGACCGCCGACCGGTCGACGCCGACCTCGTCGGCGAGGCTGCCTGGGGCCCCGTGCCAGGTGACCGCGTCGGCGACGACCACCCCCTCGGCGTACGCCGGTGGGCGTCAGTAGGGCGAGACGTCGATGACCACCGGAGCATCCCCGGGGGCGCCCAAGACGTTCCCGGTGAGGTCGCCGTGCACCACCTGCGCCGGGCCGGGACGGGCCTTCTCCGCCCTCGCCCGAAGACGGACCGCGATCTCCCGCAGGCGCGGATGCACGTCGAGCCGCCGCTCGCCCCAGGCGGCCCGGTCGGCCGCGGCCCAGGGGCCGGTGGCCTGGTCGACCAGAGCGGGTCGAGGCAGCGTGGCCACAGCGTCGTGGAATGCCCGGCCGGTGTCCACGACGTCGTGCCACCGCCGCCCGGCCGACAGCGGTCGCGCGCCGGGAACGAACAGGTGGGCGCTCCATCCGCCGACGACCCACCGACCGTCGCGAGCACGGCACGGCTCGGCCAGCCGGAACCCTTGTCGCGGAACCGCATTCACCACGGTCCCGAGCCACTTCTGGAGCGCCGGCCAGGCACCGGCCTTGAGCACCAGCGACCCACACCGCCAGCTGTCTCCCTGACCGCCCGCCATCAGGACCGCCGGGCCGGTGGCGCCGAACGCGTCGCGCACCGAGCGCGGCGGCCCGGTCCCGACAGGCGCGGTCGGCATCCGAACGAGGTCAGGGGAGCGGGAAGGCGCGGCTCACCGGTGAGGTGACCGCCGCCGGACGGA
>JBOFBK010000129.1:0-2543 GCA_051645525.1 Dermatophilaceae bacterium
AGCACGTCACGCACGCGCCACCACCTCCGTCAGCTCCTCGAACGCGGCCATCGAGTGCCCCGCGACGAAGTCGTCGACATGGGGCAGCACAGCCATGATGCCGCCCTGCACCGGCTCGTAGCCCGCCTTCCCCCGATGCGGGTTGACCCAGACCACCCGACGCGCCACGGCACTCAGCCGGCGCACCTGCTCACCGAGCGCTGCGGCGTCGTCGCGCTCCCACCCGTCGCTGAACACGACGACGACCGCGCCGCGGGCCATCCCCCGCCGACCCCACCGGTCGAGGAACGCGCGCAGACCCTCGGCCAGCCGCGTGCCCCCCGACCAGTCGGGCACCGCCTGTCCAGCTGCGACGATCGCGCGGTCCGGGTCCGGCTGGTGAAGCGGGCGGGTCACGTGGGTGAGCCGTGTTCCGAGCGTGAAGACCTCGGTGGGAACCGCGCTGCGACAGTAGACGTGCGCCAACCGGACCAGCGCATCGGCATAGGCGCTCATCGACCCGGAGACGTCGACGAGCAGCACGACCCGACGCGGACGAGTGGTGCGGCGATGCCACACGATGTCGCCCGGCTCCCCCATCCGCCGCAGCGTCGCACGCAGGGTGCGGCGGGCATCGACCGCGCCGCGGCGGGATGCCGTGGAGCGGTGCGCCCGCCGCCGGGGCGCGCGGGGCCGGAGCGCCGCGAAGAGCGCGGCGAGCCGTTCTCGTTCACGCCGGTCGAGGGAGGCGACATCACGGTGGCGCAGCACCTCCGTGGTGCTGGCCTGTGAACGGACGGCGTCGGAGTCGTCCGACCCGGTGTCGGCGCCGTACCCGTCATCCGAGAGCGAAGCACGGATGACTTTGCGCACCAACGGTTCCCGCGGCTTGGTACCGGCGCGGACACCGCCGAACCAGGCTGCGAAGACGTGGTCGTAGCGGTCGAGGTCGGCGGGTGAAGCGCACAGCGTGGCGCGGCCGGCGTGGTACACCGCGTGCTCGTCGTCGAGCCCCACCGAGGCGGTGGCCTCGAGATAGGTGCGCTCACGGTCGGCGGTGACGTGCACGCCCGCCGCGCGCAGCGCCCGGGCGAAGCCGAGGAGCACCTCGGCCGGGTGGCGGGGCGGTGCGGCATCCGGCGAGCGGGGCGACCCGGCGTCCGGCGGGCGGGGCGGTGCGGCATCCGGCGAGCGGGGCGACCCGGCGTCCGGCGGACGAGCACGCGGGAGGGCGGCCGGCATCCGGTCCTCGTCCGTCGTCATCCGGCCCGCACCTGTCGTCATCCGAGGATCGCGTCGAGTGCCTTCCGCACCCGCTCGGCGTCCTCCCGGTACTTGACCGCCACCCCCAGCGTGGCGGCCGCGGTCTCGGTGTCGAGTTCGCGGGTGCCGAGCTCGTGCAGCGCTCGCGCCCAGTCGAGCGTCTCGGCGACGCCCGGCGGTTTGAGCATCTCGCGGTCGGCGCGGATGGCGTGCACGCAGCGCACGACCTGGTCGGCGAGCGCGGCAGCCACCTCGGGCGCGCGGGCGGCGACGATGGCGAGCTCGCGCCGGATGCCCGGATGCTCGAGCCAGTGGTAGAGGCAACGGCGCTTGAGCGCGTCGTGCAGCTCGCGGGTGCGGTTGGAAGTGAGGATGACGACCGGCGGGACCGGCGCCGTGACCGGGCCGAGCTCGGGAACGGTGACCTGCCAGGTCGAGAGCACCTCGAGCAGGAACGCCTCGAACTCGTCGTCGGCGCGGTCGATCTCGTCGACGAGGAGGACCGCCGGCGACTCGCGCAGCGCCCGCAGCACCGGCCGGGCGAGCAGGAACCGCTCGTCGAACAGGCTCTGCTCGACATCGCGCACGTCGCGCGCCGCGCCGTCGACCGCCTCCAGCGCACGCAGGTGCAGGATCTGGCGGGTGAAGTCCCAGTCGTAGAGCGCCTGGGTCGCGTCGATGCCCTCGTAGCACTGCAGCCGGATCAGCGGCAGGTCCATCGCCGCGGCGAGCGCCTCCGCGAGCGCGGTCTTGCCCGTGCCCGGCTCTCCCTCGAGCAGCAGCGGGCGGCCGAGGCGCAGGCCGAGCCACGCGACCGTGGTGAGGGCGTCGTCGGCGAGGTAGCCGGTGCCGCCCAGCGCGGTCGCGAGGTCACGTGCCGAGTCGAACGTGGTCCGCGGGTCCATGCCCACAGCATCACCCACCGTCGGGTGCCGCGGAAGTGCGGGCCTGGGTGTTCGTACCGAGTTGGTGGCGTGAGCAACTGCCGATGCGCTGTCGCGGTGACCTCCGTAGCGTCGACCGCCAGGCCGTCCGGGCGCCGCGGGCGGGCGTGCGTCATCCCGCGCGTGCGGAGCGGGGGTCCGCGTGCGAGGCGGCCGTGCGCGGACGAAAGAGTGGAGCGTGAGGTGATGGCGGGCGATGAGCGGCGCAGCGACGTCGACCTCGAGCCTGGGTGGTGCTGACCCCCCGGGCGTGGGGGCGGCCGGTCTGGGACTGACCACCGCCGGGGTCGTGCTGCAGTCCTCCGGCGCGACCACCGCGAGCCTGCGCCCGCACAAGGACCTCTGGCAGGGGCTGTC
>JBOFBK010000130.1:0-1879 GCA_051645525.1 Dermatophilaceae bacterium
GTCAACGCCGAGCGCCTGCAGCAGGCCACCATGGTCAGCTACTTCACCGCCGGCACCCAGTGGGTCACCCAGAAGGGCAACCCCAAGGGCGTGAACCCGGATGACGCGTGCGGCAAGACCGTGGGCGTGCAGAAGGGCACCGTGCAGGCCGACGAGGACCTCCCCGCACGCACCAAGGCGTGCACCGACGCCGGCAAGCCGGCCATCAACGTGCTCGTGGATGCCGACCAGGCGAAGGTCACCGCGTCGGTGCAGTCGGGCAAGGCCGACGCCATGCTCGTCGACCTGCCGCCGGCCATCGCCGCGGTCGACTCCACCGGCGGGGCGCTGGAGCTGCTCGGCGAGCAGTACGACTCGGCCCCCTACGGTTACGTGCTACCGAAGGACCAGACCGAGTTCGGTGAGGCCATCGTCGAGGCGCTGACACAGCTGCAGGCCGACGGCACCTACGAGGAGATCCTCAAGAAATGGAAGACCGAGGGCGGGGCGATCACCGACTTCGCGGTGAACCCGACGGTCTCCTGACCCGGCATGCCCGCTGACGCCGCCGCTCGGCCGGATGCCACCGGCCTGCCGGATGCCGCCGCCCGGCCGGGCGCGATCGACGCCCGGCCGGTGCGGCATCCCTGGCGATGGGTCGCCGTCGCCGCGATGGCGGTCGTCGTCGCGATGATCGTCAGTTCGTTCGTCCGCAACGAGCGGTGGAACTGGTCGTTCGCGTTCGAGATCATGCAGCAGCGCCCGGTTATCGAAGGGCTTTGGCGCGGAACGGTGTTGGGCACCATCGGCGCGATGGTGCTCGGCATCGGCCTGGGTGTCGTGCTCGCCGTGATGCGCCTGTCGAGCAACCCGGTCCTGCGTGGTGTCGCGTTCGTCTACACGTGGTTCTTCCGCGCCATCCCCCGATATGTGCTGCTCGTGCTGCTCGGCACAGGCATCGGCTTCCTCTACCCGGTGCTCGACGTGGGCGTGCCGTTCGGCCAGGACCTCGCTGGCGCCCTGGACTTGAGCAGCGACCTCACCGTCCTCCAGCTCGACTACAACAGCATCTCGAGCACCATCTGGGTCGGCATCCTCGGCCTGGGGCTGTCCGAGGCGGCGTACATGGCCGAGATCGCGCGCGCCGGCATCCTCTCGGTCGACCGCGGCCAGACCGAGGCCGCGCAGGCGCTCGGGATGCCGCCCGGGAAGACGATGCGCCGCATCGTGCTCCCGCAGGCGATGCGGGTGATCGTGCCCCCCACCGGCAACGAGACCATCGCCATGGTCAAGGACACCTCGCTGCTCGCGGCCGTGCCCGTCATCGTCGAGCTCTTCTACCAGAGCTACCAGTTCGGCCAGCGCAGCTTCCAGATCATGCCCGGCATCGTCGCCGCCACGCTGTGGTACCTCATCGTCTGCTCGGTGCTGATGGTGGGCCAGTACTACCTCGAGCGCTACTACGGCCGCGGCTTCGGTGCCACGCCGCAGCCGACCCGCTTCCGGCTCACCAAGATCGGGGCTGACCACTGATGACCGCCGACCGGGCCGACCAGCCGCTCGTGCGGGCGGTCAACGTCACCAAGGCGTTCCACGGCACCGAGGTGCTGCGCGGCATCGACCTCGACGTGCGGCGCGGCGAGGTGGTGGTGCTGCTCGGCCCGTCAGGCTCGGGCAAGACCACGTTCCTGCGCTGCGTCAACCAGCTCGAGACCATCGACGGCGGGCGCATCTGGGTCGACGGCGAGCTGATGGGCTACGACGACCGCGGCGGCACGCTGTACCGCCTGCCCGACAAGCGGATTGCCGCCCAGCGCCGCGACATCGGCATGGTGTTCCAGCGGTTCAACCTCTTCCCGCACAAGACCGCACTCGACAACGTCGCCGAGGCACCGGTACA
>JBOFBK010000131.1:0-7590 GCA_051645525.1 Dermatophilaceae bacterium
CCCCCCCCCCCCCCCCCCCCGGTGCTGGAGCCGCGGCCGGGTGCGCTGCCCGACCGCCGAGTCGGATCGGGCCTCAGCAGCTGTCGGTGCAGGCCGTGGTGGGGCAGGTCTGCGACGAGATCAGCGAGGCGACCACGCAGGACCAGGTGGTCCCACCGTGCACGTCGCCGTCGGCGAGCTCGAGCAGCTCCTCGTCGCTGTAGCGACCGAGTTCGAGGTTGTCGTTCATCGGGTGTCCTTTCGTCGTGGTGAAGATGGCGGTCCCGCCCGAGGGTGGGGCTGGTCGAAGCCGGTCAGCACCAGCCCATGCACTCCTTGCTGACGGTGCACCATCCGCCGGTGTTGCCGTAGTGGTCGCTCAACGAGAACGTGTTCGTCGAACAGGCGCCGAACGCCTCACCGTCGAGCATCTGCTCGTCCATCTCCTCGACCCAGTCCAGGCTGGGTGCGATGTCGGCCGTCTTCTCTGCACTTCGCATCTCTGCACTCCTCGGATCACGTTGAGGGGCAGGGCCCCCCGAGCCCGGGCGGTTCCCGTCGCTCGAGGTCAAGCCTCGCGCCACCTGTTCTCCTGGCGACAGGGCTCGATGACACCGATTCGACATGACAGGTGTCATGCGGTTCCACCGAAGGGCGCACACGCCACCGACCTCGACATCGGCGAGCCCAGCCGCAGGCGCCGTCCCTACGATGGCTCGATGCGCGCAGCCCAGGTGACCAGACTCGACGGACCCGAGGCGATCGAGGTCGTCGACCGGCCCGACCCCCACCCGGACGGCTCGCGGGTGGTCATCGATGTCGCCGCCGCCGGAGTGAGCTTCCCCGACGTGCTGCTCACCCGCGGCCGGTATCAGGAGCGGCCCGACCTGCCGTTCGTCCCGGGTTCGGAGGTGGCCGGAACGGTGCGCAGCGCACCGCCCGGCAGCGGGTTCGAGACCGGCCAGCGAGTCGTGGGGATGCCGATGACCGGCGGGTTCGCGTCGGTGGTGGCGCTCGACCCGGCCATGGTGTTCTCACTCCCCGACCGGATGACGTTCGAGCAGGGCGCCACCCTCCCGCTCAACTACCTCACCGGGCACTTCGCGCTGCGCGAACGGGCTCGCCTCGCACCGGGTGAGACGGTGCTCGTCCACGGTGCGGGCGGCGGGGTGGGCACGGCAGCCGTCCAGCTCGCCGCGGCCTGGGACGCGCGGGTCGTCGGGGTCGTGTCCAGCGAGGCCAAGGCGGATGCCGCCCGCCGCGCCGGTGCGCACGAGGTGTTGCTCGCCGACGGGTTCCGGGAGGAGGTCGCCCGGCTCACCGCCGGCCGCGGCGTCGACGTCGTGGTCGACCCGGTGGGCGGCGACCGCTTCACCGAGTCACTACGGTCCCTCGCGCCGGGCGGGCGCCTGCTCGTCGTCGGGTTCACCGGTGGCGCGATCCCGGAGGTCAAGGTGAACCGGCTGCTGCTGGCCAACCTCTCGGTCGTCGGTGTCGGGTGGGGAGCCTGGTGGTCGCGCCCCACCGGACCTGGGGCGGCCTACCTGCGTCGGCAGTGGGACGACCTCGCGCCGCTGCTCCAGTCCGGCGCCGTCGACCCGGTGATCGGCCAGGTGCATGCCCTCGACGACGTCGCCACCGCCCTCACCGCGCTCGAGCAGCGCCGGGCGGTGGGCAAGGTCCTCGTCACACCCTGAGCCGGCAGGCCGGACCGCTCGCCCGTCCGGTGCGTTGCCGGATACGCGGAACGAACGGCTCAGACCGTGGCGGGACGGCTCGCCACCTGGAGCTGGGCCACCGAGCGACGGCGGCCTGCCACGAGGCCTGCGACGGCCAGGGCCCCGACCCCCCACGCCGCCAGCACGACGACGCCGACCCACAGCTGCGACAGTTCGCCCCCGTACATCAGTCGTCTGACCCCGTCGACCGCGTACGACATCGGCAGCAGATGGTGGAACGGCTGCAGCGGCTCGGGGAGGGTCTGCCACGGGAAGGTGCCGCCGGCGGTGACCATCTGGACCATGAACAGCACGATCGCCACGAGCTGGCCGCCGTCGCCGAACCGCGCCATCAGCGCATGCACCATCGCGACGAACGACGCCGACACGACGAGCAGGAAGAGCCCGAGCAGCACCGGGTGCGCGACATCGAGGCCCATCCCGACGCCGACCATCGCGAGCGCGGCCAGCGCCTGGAGCGCACCCAGCGTCGCCGGCGCCATCCAGCCGCGGATGACGACCCGCAGCGACCGGCGGCCCACGGCGAGAGGGCGGACCACCCCGGCCTCGGCCCGGAGCCGGATGAGGATGGCCATGCTGCCCACCCACAGCGAGAGACCGAGCAGGAGAGGCGCGAGGCCTCCGGCGAACCCGTCGGCCGCGGCCTGGGTCTGCTTGTCGACCGTGACCGGCGTGCTGATCGTCTGCGCCATGTCGCGGCGCTGCTCGGGGGTGAGCGACGGGATCGCCTTCGCCCCGTCGTCGAGCCCCGTGGCGAGCTCCTTCGCGCCGGCACTGAGTCGCGTTGCGCCGGAGGCCAGCTCGCGCGAACCAGCCAACGCCTGCTGTTGACCCGACACGAGGTCGCCGGCTCCGTCGGCGACCTGGGACCCGCCGGTGGATGCGTCGTCGATTCCGTCGGTCAGGCGTGGGGCAGCCGCCGCCAGCTGCTCGTTCCCGTCGGCCACCTGGTCGGCACCGGAGGCGAGCTCGTCGAGCTGGCGCGACGCGGTCTGCAGCTGGTCGTTGGCGTCGGTGACCGAGCCGGCGGCCTCGTCGAACTCGCTGAGGACCGTGTCGACCTGGGCGTCGGAGAGGCCCTGACTTTTCAGCTGGCCGGCGAGCCGTGACTTCGTCCCGGAGACGTCGGCAACGGCGTCGTCTGCTGCGGCAGCCGCCCGGCGCGCCACGGACGCCGCCTCCGCGTTGCCGTCGGCCACCTGACGCGCACCGGCGGCGAGCTCCCGGGTCTGGGCCGGGAGCCCGTCGGTCGTGCGGTCCAGGTCGGCGAGACCGTCGGCGAGCTCGCGAGAGCCGCTGGCGAGCCGGGTCGAGCCGGAGGCGAGGCGTGCTTGTCCGTCGGCGAGCTCGGCGGCGCCCGCGGACAGCTGGCTCGACCCGGTGGCGAGCCGGCCGGCGCCATCCGCTCCGGTGACCACCTTCGCGCGGATCTCGGCGAACCCGCTGAGCAGGTTCCCGGTCGCGGTGCGGCTCACCTGGTCGGACACCCGGGCCGACACCTCGTCGACGAGCTGGTCGGCGATGGTACGCGCGAGGTAGCCGTTGCCGTCGTCGGTGCGGATCTCGATCTCGGCCGCGCGTGGGTCGTCGGTGGAGCTGGACGCCAGGTCGGCGGAGAAGTCCGCGGGGAGGGTGAGCACGACGTTGTAGTCGCCACGGGCGAGGCCGTCGGCGGCATCGTCCCGGTCGACCCTCGACCAGCCGAGAGTGTTGTCGCGCTCGAGCCCTTCGGCGACGTCGGCACCGGAGTCGAGACGCTGGCCGTCGTCGAGGGTGGCGCCGACATCCTCGACGACGAGCGCCGCCGGCACCTCCGAGAGCCGGCCGTAGGGGTCGGCGTTCGCGTAGAGGTACAACCCGCCGTATCCGGCGGGCACGAGCACCAGCGCGACCAGGGTGAGCCGCCCCAGCCAGCTGCCGGCGAACGTGCGGAGATCGGTGGCCACCGGCCGGAGAATGGTCAACATGGGCGCCTTCCGTGCACGGTGGGCACCGCGCCGGGTCCCACCGCGGCACGGTCACTGGACATTCACGCGAGAGCGTGTGGAGCGGGCCCGAGACCGAGGCCGGAGGACGACCCGGCGAGCCACGTACCGCCGGCGCCGGCTCGTCGTCGAGCGGCTGGCGAACATCTCGCAACATCCGACAGTACCTGCGGATGGCGGCGACCGCCTCCGGAGTTCCACCCAGCGGCCATCGGGGTCGACCCTGATTCCGGTACGGGTCGGGCCCGGGCCCCTAGGCTCCACGATATGGAGTTCCGCAATGCGTACGCGCAGGGTTTCGCGCGCGTCGCCGCCTGCACGGTGCCGGTTGCCCTCGGCGACCCGGCGGCGAACGCCGGCCGCATCGCCGAGCAGGTCACGACGCTGCACGACGACGGTGTCGCGGTGGCGCTGTTCCCCGAGCTGGCACTGTCGGGGTATGCGCTCGACGACCTGCTGCTGCAGGACGTGCTGCTCGACGCGGTCGACGCTGCCGTGGTGTCACTCGCTGAAGCAACCCAGCGCCTGATGCCGCTCGTCGTCGTCGGCGCGCCGCTGCGCCACGGCAGCCGGCTCTTCAACTGCGCCGTCGTCATCCACCGCGGCGAGGTGCTCGGGGTCGCCCCCAAGTCGTTCCTCCCGAACTACCGCGAGTTCTACGAGAAGCGCCATTTCGCCTCGGGCGCAGGGCACCACGGCGAGTTTCTCGTGCGCCCGCACTGGCCGGGCGCCGATGCCGACGGTGAGATCCCGTTCGGCCCCGACCTGGTGTTCACCGCCGACGACCTCCCCGACCTCGCGGTGCACGCGGAGGTGTGCGAGGACATGTGGGTGCCGGTGCCGCCGAGCGCCGAGGCCGCGATGGCCGGGGCCACGGTGCTGCTCAACCTCTCGGCGTCGCCGACCACCGTCGGCCGGGCGCGTGACCGCCACCTGCTCGCCCGCTCGGCGAGCGCGCGGTGCAGCGCGGCCTACCTGTACGCGGCGGCGAGCGCGGGTGAGTCCTCGACCGACCTCTCGTGGGACGGGATGACGATGGCGTACGAGCTCGGCGACCTGCTCGCCGAGGGTGCCCGCTTTCCCGACGGTCCGGTGCGCACCGTCGTCGACGTCGACCTCGACCGGCTACGTCAGGAACGACTGCGGCAGAACAGCTTCGACGACAACGCGCGCTCCTATGCCGCCGACGAGGCCGGGTTCCGGGTGGTGCCGTTCACGCTGCGTCCGCCGGGCGGCGACCTCGGGCTGCGCCGGAGCGTCGACCGGTTCCCGTTCGTGCCGGATGACGCGGCGCAGCTCGCCCAGGACTGCTACGAGGCGTACAACATCCAGGTGAGCGGGCTGGAACAGCGGCTGCGGTCGATCGCCGGCGGCGACCGAAACCGGTTGCCGCGCATCGTGATCGGGGTCTCCGGTGGCCTGGACTCGACCCATGCCCTGATCGTCGCAGCGAAGGCGTGCGACCGGCTCGAGCTGCCGCGCACCCACATCCTGGGGTTCACCATGCCGGGCTTCGCCACCAGCGAGGCGACCAAGGAGAACGCCCTGCACCTCATGGACGCGCTCGGCATCACCGCCGAGGAGCTCGACATCCGTCCGGCGGCGCGGCAGATGCTGGCCGACCTCGGGCATCCGTTCGGGCGTGGCGAGGAGGTCTACGACATCACCTTCGAGAACGTCCAGGCCGGGTTGCGCACCGACTTCCTCTTCCGTGCGGCGAACCAGCGCGCCGGCATCGTGCTCGGCACCGGTGACCTGTCCGAGCTGGCGCTGGGCTGGTGCACCTACGGGGTCGGCGACCAGATGTCGCACTACGGCGTCAACGCCGGGGTGCCGAAGACGCTGATGCAGCACCTCATCCGGTGGGTGGTGTCGTCGGGTCAGTTCGAGGCGCCCGTGAACGAGACGTTGCCCGAGATCCTCGACCAGGTGATCAGCCCTGAGCTGGTACCGGCTCGCGAGGGCGAGGAGATCCAGTCCACCGAGGACACCATCGGGCCGTACGCACTGCACGACTTCACGCTCTTCCACCTGCTGCGCTTCGGGTACCGGCCGAGCAAGGTCGCCTTCCTCGCCGAGCACGCCTGGTCGGATGCCGCGCGCGGCGCCTGGCCGCCCGGGTACCCCGAGGGCTCGCGCCCGGCGTACGACCTGCCGGCGATCCGGTCGTGGATGGCGGTCTTCATCCGCCGGTTCTTCGCGAACCAGTTCAAGCGGTCGGCGATCCCGAACGGCCCGAAGGTCGCTGCGGGAGGATCGCTCTCACCCCGTGGCGACTGGCGGATGCCGTCGGACGCGCTCGCCGCGGCGTGGCTGCGCGAGCTCGAGGAGAACGTCCCGGGGTCGTGACCGGGCTCGGCTGACCCGTTCGTGGGGTGCCGAGCGCGCGGCATCCTGCCCGGCCGGCACCCCGGCCACTGCGACTCCCGACCTCGCGCCCTCTGGCCGCCGGTCGGCCCGGCCTCCCATCATCCTGGCCGCCGGCCAGCTGGGCCGCGGGTCGGCTGGGCCGCGGGTCGGCTGGGCCGCCGGTCAGCCCAGCACGGGGAGTCGGTCGACCAGGTGCGCGGCGTCATCCGGCACCGGCGTGCGACCGGTCACGACCAAGGTGGCGTACTCGTCATCCCACGCGTCGGGGAGCGGCTCGCCGAGCAGAGCCTCGACGCTCGCCCGTACCAGTCGGAGGGCCGCTGCCGGCGGTGGGCCGACGACCAGCAGGTCGAGATGGTGCACGCCGTTCTCGACCGCCCAGCTGGTGAGCAGGTCGCCGCTGGTCAACACCAGGCCCTGGAACCGGTGCCGGCCCGGCGACAGCGCGGCCACCGCCCCGGCGAGCTGCTCGGCCACGTCGCCGAGCTGCGCCAGGGCAGCGGACGGTCGCGAGTACACCGCGGTACGCCGGCGCTGCGCCATGAGAGCGAGCACCGGGTCGGTGTCGGCCTGGTGGTCCATGTACGCGGCCCAGTACGACGCCGCGTCGACGGTTGCCGGAGCCTCGCTACGGCAGGCCAGCCCGCCGAGCAGCTCCTGCCAGCCGGCGAGGATGTGCGCGACCACGTCGAGCCGCGTCCACCCGTGGCAGCGTGACGACCCGAGCAGCTCGTACTCCCCCAGCCCGCCACACGCCGCGACGAACGCCGCGACCGACTGCGCGAACGCCTCGCACCCGTCGTCGTGAGCCACCGACAGATCCATTCGCCGAGCCTGGCAGACCGCCGCCAGCTCAGGGTCCTCCGAGCGCCTCGAGCGCGTCACCGCTGAGCCGGAACCGGGTCCACTCGTCCTGGGCCTGCGCGCCGAGCGAGCGGTAGAAGGCGATGCTCGGCGCGTTCCAGTCGAGCACCCACCACTCCAGCCGCTGCCAGCCGCTCTCCACACAGATCGTGGCCAGTGTGCGCAGCAGCTCCTGCCCGAGCCCCGAACCTCGTTGTGCAGGAGTCACATACAGGTCCTCGAGCCAGATGCCGTTCGTCCCGGTCCACGTCGAGAACGTGGGGAACCACAGCGCCATCCCGACCACCTCGCCGCCCACCTCCGCGACGTGGGCATGTGTGGTGGCCGCCCCGGATGGCGGGAACAGGGCGGCTGCGAGCTGCTCCTCCGTCGCTCTCACCTCGTGCGCGGCTCGCTCGTACTCGGCCAGCTCTCGAACCAGCCGCAGGATGACGGGAACGTCACCGAGCCCGGCCGGCCGGACACGGGACATGGACGGGACGCGAGAAGGCGAGGTGCTCGTCATCCCCGCAACCTAGTGTCCTTCGCCCTTGATTCGTGCGATAAGTCGTCCGAGTGAGGTGAGGATGTCTTCAGCGGTCTTGGTCCAGATGAACGGCTTCGGGTTCTCGTTCCATGCCTTGGCCCAGGCGCGTAGGTCTGCTTCGAGGGCT
>JBOFBK010000132.1:0-2118 GCA_051645525.1 Dermatophilaceae bacterium
CGGCCGACCACGCCGATGACGCCCGGCCGGTCGACGTAGGAGAAGAACGCCATGTGCTCGGCGAGCGGGATCTCGAGGTCGAACCCGTTGATGCCGATGATCTTCTGCACCATCTTCGGCCCGGTGAGGGTGCCGGCCACCGACACCGCCGTGCCGTCGCCGAGCGTCCCCACGAGGGTGGTGACGTTGCGGAAGTCCTCGGAGACCTCCCCGGTGAGCAGGCGCGACTCACAGCCGCGTTCCTTCGCCAGCAGCGGGGCGTTGACGTAGGTGACGGGGTCCTCGGTCACGTCGGTGAACAGCCCCTTGAGCGCGCTCAGCTCCCAGATCGAGACGTCGTGCGCGGTGATCTCGCCGCGCACGTCGACGTCGAGCTGCACCGGCACCGAGCCGGCGAACGCGGTGAACACCCGGCCGAGCTTCTCGACCAGGTCGATGCCGGGGCGCACCTCCTCGGCGACCACGCCGCCGGCGACGTTGACGGCATCCGGCACGAGGTCGCCGCCGAGGGCCAGGCGCACCGAACGGGCCACCGCGACACCGGCCTTCTCCTGTGCCTCGTCGGTCGACGCGCCGAGGTGCGGGGTGACGACCACCGACTCGAAGGCGAACAGCGGGCTGTCGGTGCAGGGCTCCGTGGCGAAGACGTCGATGCCGGCGCCGGCGACCCGTCCGTCGGCGATCGCCTCGGCCAGCGCCTCCTCGTCGAGCACACCGCCGCGCGCGGCGTTGACGATGCGCACCGTCGGCTTGACCTTGGTCAGCGCTTCCTTGCCGATGAGGCCGATCGTCTCGGGCGTCTTGGGCAGGTGGATGGTGATGAAGTCGCTCTCGGCGAGCAGCTCGTCGAGGGTGACCAGACGCGCACCGAGCTGTCCGGCTCGCTGTACCGACACGTAGGGGTCGTAGGCGAGGACCTCGACGCCGAAGCCTTTGAGCCGCTCGGCGACGAGCTGCCCGATCCGGCCGAAGCCGACGACGCCCACCTTCTTCTCGAGCAGCTCGACGCCCCCGTACTTGCTCCGCTTCCACGCCCCGCCCTTGAGGGCCCCGTTCGCCGGGGCGATGTTGCGGGCACACGCGAGCAGCAGGCCGACGGCGAGCTCGGCGGCGCTGGTGATGTTCGAGGTGGGGGCGTTGACCACCATCACGCCGGCCTTGGTGGCGGCCTCGATGTCGACGTTGTCCAGGCCCACGCCGGCCCGGGCGATGACCTTGAGGTTTCGCGCCGCGGCGATCGCCTCGGCGTCCATTTTCGTCGCCGACCGCACGAGCACGGCGTCGACGTCGGCGAGCGCCGGGAGCAGCTGCGCGCGGTCGGAGCCGTCGGTGTGGCGGACCTCGAAGTCGGGGCCGAGGGCGTCGATCGTCGCGGGCGAGAGCTCCTCGGCGATGAGGACGACGGGAATGGTCACGTGAGCTGCCTGCCTTCGGGTGCTGGAGAGATCCGCGGGGGTGTGAACACGGCACCCGGACCGCGCTGTGCCGGGAGGGTCCGCCACCGCAGGGCGGGAGGACCGGCATCCCATGATAGGCGGGCAAGCCCGGCGCGGGCCCCGTGCCCAGGATGCGAGCCTGGCCTCAGCGGCGGGACAGGCGCGCGGCGAGCCAGAGCGGCAGGGCCGCGGCCAGCCCGGTCAGCACCAGCAGGGCCACGGACAACGTGCTCGCGTAGCCGAGCTCGCCGTACTCGAACGCCCGGCGGTACACGACGAGCGGCGCCGTGAGCGTCGCGTCCGCCGGCCCTCCACCGGTGACGAGCAGCGCCGGCACGAACGCGTTCTGCACGACGACCACGACGTCGCGCACCGCCAGGACGAGCACCACCGGAGCCATCAGCGGGAGCGTGACCCGCTTGGTGGTGAACCATGCCGACGCCCCCTCCACCTCGGCCGCCTCGAACAGCCGCTCCGGCAGCGTCGCCCGCGCCGCGAGCGCGACGACGAACGCCTCGCCGACCTGGAGCGCGAGCACCAGGACGAGTCCGCCGCGCGCGCCCCAGGACGTCGTGAGGAAGCCCGGGTCGGACAGGCCGACCGCTCGCAGCGCCGCCGGCAGCGGTCCGTAGAGCGGGTTGAGGATCCACAGCCAGAGCAGCGCCCAGGCCGCGTCCGGCAC
>JBOFBK010000133.1:0-1121 GCA_051645525.1 Dermatophilaceae bacterium
GCGGCTCAGTCGACCGGATCGAGCTCGGTAAGTACATCGAGAAGGTGAAGTACGCTCCGCTCGCCACCCGGGACGCCAAGGGCCGTCCGGTACTGCAGCGGCCGGCATGGCCGGTGATGGTCAAGGATGGCGCCGGCGAGATGTCCGATGCGGTCTTCATGGCGTCATTCGCCTTATCGCGAGGAGAAGGGCTCTGATGTCAACGTCGCCTCGCACTTGTTGCTCGACGTACTGCTGGGCGCCGTCGACGCGGCGATCGTCGTCTCCAACGACAGCGACGTGAAGTTCCCGATCGAGCAGGCCAGGCACCGCGTACCGGTCGGCACCGTCAACCCGAGCCCCAACCGCCTCGCCGGCGACCTCAAGGGCGATCCGACCACCGGCGCGGGACGCCACTGGTGGCGACAGCTGGCCGCCGACGACGTGGTCGCGCACCAGCTGCCCGATCCCACCGGCGGATTCCGCAGACCGAACGGCTGGTAGTCCCCGCGCATCTCTTCCCCGCCGACACCGATCATGTAGAGTGCTCTACATAGACCACTCGGCCCCTCGTGGGCCGGGTTTTTTCACGTGTACCCGATTGGACGCTCGCCCGTCTCCCCGGCGTCCTGGAACCGTCGCGACGTCACTTCCGAGCAGCCGATGCGCGAGCCTCCTCAACCCTGCGGCGGGCTGCCGCCGTCTCCTCGAGCCGGCGCTGCTCAGCCGTCGAGGTGACCACATGTACCAGGTGGAGACTACGGTCATGACCTCGATGACGACCGTCAGCGTCCGAACCAGCACACGTGACCTCCTGCTCTCCATCGGCGCTTCGCGACATCAGAGTGCCGACCAGGTCATCGTCGCCGCGCTAGCCGCTACAAGGCTCGGCAACAGCCACACCACGGCCGCCGCCGAGGCACGGGCCATCGCCGACGACCCTGCCGACCTCGCCGAGATCCGTGCGATCCAGGACGACGCCGCGGCGCTGCACGAGAGGTGAGGTCCATTGCCCCTCGCCCGGGCAAGGACGAAGAACGGCACTGGCGCCGCCACACCATAGGGAGGCGGCGCCCAACGGTGGCTCGTGCTGGCGGCGCCGCGGTCGGGACAGCGACATTGCTGCCTGCCTCCACCAGCGG
>JBOFBK010000134.1:0-1212 GCA_051645525.1 Dermatophilaceae bacterium
CGAGGGACCCCTCGGCGACGGCGAGCCCCTTGTCGGACAACAGGTTCCGTAGCTCCTGGTAGAGCGCGGTGACGCCGTCGTCGTCGAAGGTGGCGGCCGAGGTGCCGAACACCGGCATGTCCTCGGGCGTCATCCCGAACGCCTCGCGGTTGCGGACCAGCTGCCGGCCGACATCGCGCAGGGCGTCCATGGCGCCGCGGCGCTCGAACTTGTTGATGGCGACGACGTCGGCGAAGTCGAGCATGTCGATCTTCTCGAGCTGGCTGGCGGCGCCGAACTCGGGCGTCATGACGTAGAGGTTGACGTCGGCGTAGGAGGTGATGGCGGCGTCGCCCTGGCCGATGCCGGGGGTCTCGACGACGACGAGGTCGAACGCGGCGGCGCGCAGGATGGTGAGCACGTCGTCGAGCGCCTCGGGCACCTCGCGCCCGCCACGGGTGGCGAGGCTGCGGAAGTACACGCGGTCACCGTCGAGGGCGTTCATCCGGATGCGGTCGCCGAGCAGGGCACCACCACCGCGTCGGCGGGTGGGGTCGATGGCGACGCACGCGACGCGCAGCTTGTCCTGCTGGTCGACCCGCAGCCGGCGCACGAGCTCGTCGGTGAGGCTGCTCTTGCCGGAACCGCCGGTGCCCGTGATACCGAGCACCGGGGCGCGGTGGGATGACGCGGCACGGCTCAGCTCGGCGCGCATCGCCTCGTCGAGGTGGCCGGTCTCGGCGGCGGTGATCGCCCGGGCGACCGCCGCCCGATCGCCGGAGAGGACCGCCTCGACGGTGGTGGGGTGCGCCGACCAGAGGTCGGTGTCGCACGCGGCGACCACCTGGTTGACCATGCCCGGGAGACCGAGGCGCTGACCGTCATCCGGGCTGAAGATCGTGACACCGGCCGCGCGCAGCCGCTGGATCTCGGCGGGGACGATGACCCCTCCCCCGCCGCCGACGACCTGCAGGTGCCCGGCGCCGGACTCGCGAAGCAGCTCGACGAGGTACTCGAAGTACTCGACGTGGCCACCCTGGTAGGAGGAGACGGCGACGCCCTGGGCGTCCTCCTCGACCGCGGCGTCGACGACCTCGCGCACCGAGCGGTTGTGCCCGAGGTGGATCACCTCGACACCCTGGGCCTGCATGATCCGCCGCATGATGTTGATCGAGGCGTCGTGGCCGTCGAACAGGCTGGACGCGGTGACGATGCGCACCGGGTTGACCGGCA
>JBOFBK010000135.1:0-2770 GCA_051645525.1 Dermatophilaceae bacterium
GGTTCGTGCCACGCGGCAGCTACCCGGACTTCCCGGACGTCAGCTTCTCCGACCAGCGGGTACGGCTCGGCGACATGAGCGGCGACGGCCTGCAGGACATCGTCCTCGTCCACGACGGCCGGGTGGAGTACTGGCCCTCCCTCGGTCGCGGCGACTTCGCACCGCGGCGGCTGATGCGGGACAGCCCGCACTTCCCCCTCGGCTACGACCCGCGCCGGATCCTGGTCGGCGACGTGGACGGCGACGGCACGGCCGACCTGGTCTACGTCGACGACGACTCGGTGACGATCTGGCTCAACCAGTCCGGCCAGGGATGGAGCGCACCGGTCGTGATCACGGGCACGCCGCGGGTCTCGGACATGTCGACGATGCGGCTGGTCGACCTGCACGGACACGGCCTCAGCGGCGTGCTGTGGACCTCGCCGGTGGGCCCCGTCGGTACGGCGACCTGGCGGTTCCTCGACCTCACCGGAGGGCTCAAGCCCGGCCTCCTGCGCGCGATGGACAACGGCATGGGTGCGGTCACCGAGGTCGGGTACGAGCCGTCGACGCGGGGCTTCCTCCGTGACGACCCGGACCCCGCGACCCGGTGGTCGACGACCCTGCCGTTCCCGGTGCAGGTGGTCTCGACGGTGCGCACCCTCGACCAGGTCTCCGGAACGACGCTGACCACCACCTACGACTACCACGACGGCTACTGGGACGGCGCCGAGCGCGAGTTCCGGGGCTTCGGCCGGGTCGACCAGCGGGACACCGAGGCGCTGGCCGGGGCCGATGCCGCGACCGCACCGGTGGAGACCTGGACCTGGTTCCACCAGGGTCCGGTCGGGCCCGAGTTCGGCGAGTGGCCCGAGCACGACCCGAGCCACCAGTACTGGCCGGGCGACCGGGGCGTCCTGACCCGGCCGTCGAGCGTGACCAGCCTGCTGGACGACCTGTCGCGGCGAGACCGCCGCGACGCCGTCCGTGCCCTGCGCGGCTCGGTGCTCCGCACGGAGACGTACCAGCTCGACGCCACCGACCGCGCCGGCCGGCCGGTCACCGTGACCGAGCACGTGACCGGCCTGCGCGAGGAGAGCGTCCCCGGCCCGGATGACGCGGGGCGCCGGCGCGTGTTCTTCCCGCACCAGCTCGGCTCGCGCACGACGCAGTGGGAGCGCGGCACCGACGCGATGACCCAGCTCTCGTTCACCGACGGCCACGACGCCTACGGCCAGCCCGGGTCGCAGACGGCGGTGGCGGTTCCGCGCGGGCGGGACCTCCGCTCGGCCGAGCCCGGGGAGCCGTGCCTGGTCACCCACACCGAGACCACGTACGCGCACCGTGACGACGCGGCCCGGTACGTCGTAGGCCAGGTCGGCGGGACCGCGACCTATGAGGCGGTCGACGACGGGCAGGGCGGGGTCCTCGCGGTGCACGAGCGGGTGCTGACGGGTGCACTGGAGCGACGGGTCCTCGGCCAGACGGTGAGCTTCTACGACGGCGCGGCGTTCGAGGGGCTGCCCTTCGGCCAGCTCGGCGACCACGGCCTGGTCTCCCGGACCGACACCCTCGTGGTCACCGAGGACATCCTGCGGGCGGCGTGCGCGGGCACCTCCTCCGGGAACGACGTGCCCGGGGACGGCTCACCCGGCCTGCCGCCCTACCTCGACCCGGCCCGCGCGGACGACCCGGCGTGGACCGACCGGTACCCGGAGGAGTTCCGCAGCCGGATGACGCCGCTCGCCGGGTACGTCGCCCAGCCCGGCGGGCCGGGATCGCCGTATCTCGGCGGCTACTACACCGCGGTCCGGTACGCCCACGACGTGCAGACCGCGACGGGCCCTGCTCGGGGGCTGCGGGTCGCCACCCGCGACCCCTTCGGCGGCGAGACCACCGTCGGGTACGACCGGTTCGCGCTGCTGCCCGAGCGGGTCACCGACCCGTCCGGCCTGGTCACCCGCGCCGAGCACGACTACCGGGTGTTCCGGCCGCGGGAGGTGACCGACCCGAACGGCAACCGCACGGCAGCGGCCTACACCCCCCTTGGTCTCGTCGACCGGACGGCGGCGCTGGGCCAGGTCGACGGCGGCCTCGGCGACACCCTGGACGTTCCCGGCATCCGCCTCGTCTACGACCTGCACGCGTTCGCGGAGGGTGGCCGGCCGGTGTCGGTGCGCACGATCCGCCGGGTCCATCACGCGGGCGCCACCGATGTCCCCGCCGACGAGCGGGACGCGGTGATCGAGTCGGTGGAGTTCAGCGACGGGTTCGGCCGCATCGTGCAGTCCCGCGCGCGGGCGGAGGACGTGGCGTTCGGCGACCCGACGTTCGGCGGGCTCGACGTCGGCACCGCCGACGTGGTCGGCAGCCCGGTTGGCGGCACCGACGGTCCCCGGGTGATCGTCAGCGGCTGGCAGGTGTACGACAGCAAGGGCCGGGTCGTCGCGAGGTACGAGCCGTTCTTCTCCACCGGTGACGAGTTCGCCGCGCCGGGCGACGCCCAGCTCGGCCGTGCAGTGGTGATGACCTACGACCCGCGCGGCCGGGTGGTGAGCACCACGAGTCCGGACGGCTCCCGGCAGCACGTCGTGCACGGCATCCCGACTGACCTGACCGACCCGAGCCGGTTCGACCCGTCGCCGTGGGAGGCGTACACCTACGACCCCAACGACAACGCCGGGCGCACCCACCCCGAGCAGGCCGCCGGGTACGCCGAGCACTGGGACACCCCGACCAGCGTGCTGGTCGACCCGCTCGGGCGCACCGTCCGCACCACGGTGCGCAACGG
>JBOFBK010000136.1:0-6281 GCA_051645525.1 Dermatophilaceae bacterium
TCGACCCAGCCGAGCCGCTGCATGATGACGAACAGCGGGATGACGGTCACCTCCAGCGGCACCATCATCGTCGCGAGGAACAACATGAAGGTCGGCCGTGCACCGCGCCACACCAGGCGCCCGAACGCGTAGCCGGACAACAGGCACACGGTGGTGTTCAGCGCGGTGCCCAGGACCCCGACGAGCAGGCTGTTCGTCAGGTAGCGCCCGAACGGCGCGTAGTCGAGCGCCTCGGTGTAGTTCTGCCAGCGGACCTCCGACCCCACGAGCCGGGGCGGGGTCGAGAACACCTCCGAGGGCAGCTTGAGCGAGGTCGCGATCATGTAGACGAACGGCGAGAGGAACAGCAGCGCGACGAGGCACAGCAGCGAGAAGCTGACGATCCGGCCGACCGGGACCCTGCGGCGCCGTCGCCGCGTTGCTCCGGGCGCGGTCTGCGGCGACGACGTGCGGTGGGGCACGGCGATCTCGACGTCAGTCATAGGTGACCCACCTCTTCTCGCCGAGGAACTGCATCGCGGTGACGAACAGGATGATGGTGAAAATGAGCGTGCCTGCCGCAGAGGCGAGCCCGAGCTGCTGGTCGGTGAAGCCCCGCTCGTAGAGGTAGAGCACGAGCGTCATCGTGGAGGAGCCCGGCCCGCCCTTGGTGAGGATGAACGCCTCGGTGAACATCTGGAACGAGGTGATCAGGGTCATCGTCACGCCGAAGAAGATGGCCGGGGAGATGGCCGGGAAGCGAATGTGCCAGAACGCCTGCCACGCGTTGGCGCCGTCGAGGCGACCCGCGTCGAGGAGGCTGTCGGGAACGGCGTCGAGCGCGGCCGAGAAGATCAGCATGTTGTAGCCGAACCCCTGCCAGACGCCCATGACGACGAGGGCGACCATCGCCCACCCCGGGGTGCTGAGGAAGTCGGGAGCCTGCACTCCGAACAGCGACTGCGTCCAGCCGTCGATGAAGCCGTCGGGCTGGTAGAGCAGCGACCACACCACCGCGTTCCCGACGACCGGGGTGACGGCCGGGATGAAGAACAGCACCCGGAACACCTGCCGCCCCCACATCCGCGGGCCGAGCCAGGTCGCGATGCCGAGTGAGACGACGAGGTTGCAGCCCACGTAGAGAACGACATAGGTGACCGTGTTGCGCAGCGCGGCCCAGAAGGTGTCGTCGGTGAGGATGGAGACGAAGTTGTCGAGACCGATGAACCGTGTCGTGCCGAGGAGCGGCCACTCGAACAGGCTGAGCAGCAACGCGGCGACGATCGGGAACACCACGAAGGCGGTCAGCCCGAGGACGTGCGGCGCGACGAACGCCGGGCCGGACCAGGCGTGCCGCCGCTTGCCGCTCGTCGGGCTACCCCTCCCCTTCGCGGTCAGGGACGGGTAGCCCGCGACGGTTCGGCTCACGCTTCCGGGGTCCCTTCCGGCTCGTCGATCCTCGGGTGGTCGATCACTGCTGTCCGATGATCGGGCCCGAACCCTGCCGGACCTCGGTTGCAGCCGCTCACCCGAGCTGCTGGGCGATCTCGGCGAAGGCCTCCCGTGCCGGTTGCTGTCCGTTGAGGGCGGCCGGCCCGTAGCGGATGAGGAGCGAGGAGAACTGGTTCGCCTTGTCCGAGCCGATCGTGGCCTGGGCGTTGGTGTTGTAGTAGTCCAGGGTCTCCTTCGCACCGGTGATCTCCGAGGCGGTCGTGAACCATGCCGCCTGCTCGGCCACTCGCGAGGGGAGGGCTCGACCTTCATCCGCCAGGGTCGTGAGCGCCTCGGGGCCGGTCATCACGGTGATCGCCTCGAAGGCCGCCTGGGGGTCGTCGCACGCCTTCGAGATCCCGAAACCCGACCCGACGGTGCGCGAGTCGCCACCGCCGGGGCCGGCCGGCAAGGTCGTCATGCCGACCGTGAAGGTGGCCTTGCCGGCGAGGCTGATGGCGTCCCACGGCCCGCCGACGAACCCCATCGCCTTGCCTGCGACGAACTCGTCGGTCGAGTTCCCGGTGGCGTTGGTGGGCGTCGTGAACTTCTTCGTGTGCAGCTCACCGAGCCACGACATCGCCTCGACGAACTCCGGGTCGTCCGGGACGATCGTGCCGTCGGGCTTGGTCGCGCTCGACCCGTTGTACGCCAACGCGAGCGACTGCAGCGGGTCGGCGCCTGCAGTCCCGGCCATGATGGGCGCCGACATCTTTGCCGCTGCCGCCTCGAACTCGGCCACGGTCCAGCCCGGCTTCGGCGTGACGCCGGCCTTGGTGAAGGCATCCACGTTGTAGTAGAGCACCGAGGGGCCGACGTCGTAGGGGAGCGCCCAGAGCTTGTCGTCGGACTTCATCCCCTCGAGAGCCACCTCACCGAAGCCCGAGGTGTCGAAGCCCTCGCTCTTCACCAGGTCGTCGAGCGGCTGCAGAGCGCTGACGAACTGCCCGATCCGGGGGCCCTGCAGCGAGACGATGCACTGCGGGTCGGAGCTGCTCAGCTGCGTCCCGAGCTTGGTCCAGTAGTCCTCCCAGGGTGCGCCCTGCAGCGTGACCTTGATGTCAGGGTTCTCGGCGGTCACGAGGTCCGCCACGCCCTGCCACGCCTGCTGGTCCTCGGTGGACCCGATCCACATCGACCAGGTGAGGTCGGCGCTGCCGTCGCCTCCGGCGGAGCTGTCCTCGTTGCCGGCGCATCCGGCCAGCACGACGCAGCTCGCCACGACGGCTGCCGCGGCCCGTGTGTAGTTCTTCATTGAACTTCCTCTGCCAGAACGAACTTCTGCGGCTGGAGCTCGACCGCTCCCTGCGAACGGCGAGCACGATCAGGCGGCGAGTCGGCGTCGACCCGAGCCGTGGTAATCGATTTCCGGACGATACTTCCGGCCGTCGCGCCCTGTCAACAGACGTGCTGCGCACCGCCGCCGTCGCTGACGACGTGGCCGCCGCCGTCGCCGGCGTGGCGACCGCCCCGGGTCTCAGGCCGGCACCGCCCGCAGGCGCACCGCGATGTACTGGCGGCCGGGCAGCGGGATGACGAACGACCCCGAGTACGTGCCCGGCATGGTGTCGACCGTGAGGTTCCACGTGTCGATGACGTCGACCTCGAACCGAGCCTCCTCCGGCAGGGTGAACCTGCGGAACCGGGGACGAGTGACACCGAAGTACACCAGCAGGTACTCGTCCGCGACACCGGCCCACGGAGCATCCCACTCCGACGGCAGCGGCTCGATGACGCCCCCGGGCACCTCATCGATGACGCGCCGGAGGAACTCGAGGCGCGGTGGGCTCGTGCCGGACAGCTCACCACCCTTCGCCCACCAGATCACCTCGTCGTCGCGGTAGTACGTCTCGCCGTGCCCGACATAGCCCCCGCGGACCGCGCCCTCCCACGAGCGGCGCACCAGCTCCTCCCCGGTGAGGCTGCCCCACCCCTGGTCGAGGTCGCCCTCGTAGCCGCACTCGTCGACGACCACCGGCTTGCCGTACCGCTCGCGCCACTCGAGGACGTTCTCGGCCGTGCGGTACACGTCGGTGCGCTGCACGCTGCAGTGGGTGATCCACGGCCGGGTGTGGTCGAAGAGCGCGGCACCGTTGTGGATGGAGAGCAGGTGGCCGGTCGGGTCCTCCGCGGCCACCAGCCGGCCCATCCGCTCCCAGTCGTCCAGGGTCTTGCTCGTCATGAGGTCGTACTCGTTCGCCATCGACCACCAGACGTTCGGGTAGGCGGCCAGGCGCCGCACGACGTAGCGCAGGTACCGGTCGTCGACCGCTCGGCCCAGGTCGGCCAGACCCCATCTGTCGTACGGATGCAGCAGGATGACGTCGGCCTCGATCCCGAGCTCGCCCAGCCGGATGACGCAGCGCTCGAACGCCCGGAAGTACTCGACGTCGAACCGCTCGACATCCCAGCTGCCGTCCTCCTTCCGCTGGAACGGGAAACGTTCGGGGTCCTCGTGGGCGTAGAGGTAGTACTTGGGGAACACCGTCATCCGGATCTTCGTGAACGGCGACGACGCCAGCGTGCGCAAGGTCCGCTCCCGCAGGTCCGGCTCCTGGTGCGCCCAGCCGTACGCGGTCGTGCCGAGCGGGACGTGCACCGTGCCGTCGGCGTGCGCGAAGTGGAACCGTCGTGCGACGCGCACCGGGCCGTGGCCGGCGGGCTCCTCGCCGACCTCCACCACACCGGTCAGCCCGTCGAGCGACCGCGCCGTCGAGGACACGGCGAACTCCCAGCGACCAGGCTGCTCGGGAAGGAACCGGACGACGTAGCGCCCGTCCCCGTCGTAGAAGCCGCCGGCCGTGGCGACGGTGTCGCCACGGGTGAACCGGGCCGTCAGGTCGACGTCGACGAACGGGTTGCCGTGCGACGGCCCGTCGATGGCGATCTCGACCGGCTCGTACAGGCGGAGGCGAGTGGGCGCGGCGAGGCGGGCCGAGGCCCGCGCCACGTCGTCGCGCTCGTAGCCCGGGTCGGGTTCGACGACCGGCGGGTCGCCCCGGGGTGGCGCGTCGGGGTCGATCTCGGCGAGCAGCCGCCAGAACCGCTCCCGTGCCGTGCTGTCGGACTGCAGGGCAGGGTCTCCCTGCACCAGCCGGCCGATCGGGAGTTGACCCAACTGCGCGACCGAGGGGCTGTCGGCGAGGCCGGCGAACGTGCTCGCCACGACGGCACGGGCGCGCGGGTTCCGCAGCAGGTCGGACAGCGGGGACTCGGGTGCGAAACCGTTCACGACGTCCCTTCTTCGTGGCCTCGGACTCGACACTAGCGCGGAAGAAATCGATTACGCTAACGTCGGCTCCAGCGGGCCCATCGACGGGGATGGTGCCGATCCGAGGAGGAATCGTGCGTCGACGCATCGGACTGCTGCTACTGCTCATCGTCGCCGTCGTCGCGGGCGGGCTGCCCACGGCCGGCGCCGCGTCATCCGCGACCGCTGCGTCAGCCGCGACGGAGTTCGCCCGGCTCGAGCCACCCGCCGGTGGGCGGACGCTCTACGTCTCGGGCAGCGGGCGGGACGACAACGACGGGCTGAGCCCGGGCCGGGCCTTCCGGACCCTGCAGAAGGCCGCCGACCTGACCGCCCCGGGCGACACGGTGCGGGTGTTGAACGGCACCTACACCAAGACCGTCGCCGACACGACCAGCCCGGACAACAGCGTCCTGCGGGTCACCCGCTCGGGCACCGCCGAGGCGTACATCCGGTATGCCGCGATGCCGGGGCACCGGCCGCGGATCTTCGTCGACAACAACTACTCGGGCATCCGGGTCAACGCGGCGTACATCGTGATCGAGGGTTTCACGGTCGAGGGGAACCTGCCGAACCTGTCCCAGGCCGAGGCCGACGCGCTGGCCCGCGGTACGGATCAGACTGCGGCACTGACGAACTCGAAGTTCAACAGCAGCGGGATCGCGTCGTTCCCCAACGAGGACGGCTCGAACCAGCCGCACCACCTCGTCATCCGGCGCAACACGGTCTTCAACCACCCGGCGTCGGGCATCTTCTCCAACGGGTCCGACTACATCCGCATCGAGGACAACGTCGTCCACCACACGAGCTTCTACTCCCCCTACGCGACGAGTGGCCTGTCGTTCTACACCAGCAGGCAGATCGACGACAACACCGGCACCAAGATGTTCATCCGCCGCAACGTCGTCCACAACGTCGAGAACCGGGTCCCGTTCTGGTATTCGAACGCCGCCGACCCGGCTCAGCGCACGATCACCGACGGAAACGCGATCATCATCGACGACTCGCGGCACACCCAGAGCGACAACATCCCGTACGTCGGCGCGTTCCTGGTCGAGAACAACGTCGCGTACGACAACGGCGGGCGTGGGGTCAACGTGTACTCCTCCGACCATGTGGTGGCGCGGAACAACACGCTCCACCGCAACGCGCGGACCCCCGGGTTCAGCGAGCTCGGCGTCGGGGATGCCGCCGACGTCACGATGCAGGCCAACATCGTCTCGGTGCGTGACGACCGGCGACCGATCGAGTCGTACACCACCCGCGACATCACGTTCGACAACAACCTGTTCCACGGCGGCAACGAGGCGCCGGACTATCCCGACGCCACACCGTCGACCGTCAACCTCGTCGGGAACGGGAGCTTCGACACCGACCTCAGCGGGTGGGACCTCTCCGTGGATCCGCAGGCCGGGTATGTCAACAACGTCCGCGACGAGTTCGGCCGGAACTGTGTGTATCTCGACCAGCCCGACCAGCCGAACGCCTTCGACGTCTACCTCGTGCAGCGCGGGCTGGCGCTGAAGCCGGGGGCGACGTACACGGTCGACCTGAAGGCGGC
>JBOFBK010000137.1:0-6205 GCA_051645525.1 Dermatophilaceae bacterium
CGGCGCACGAGACTCCATCCGGCTCGGTAGCCGGCCACCTGCGCAGCGTCGGCGATGCGCGTCGCCAGCCGGGTCACGCGGCGCTCAGCGCCTGTCGGCGCACCTCGAGGATCCGCTGGATGACGGTGACCAGGCTGGCGAGTGCCAGGACCCCCAGCACGACACCGAGCACGACCGTGGGCAGGTCCAACAGGCCGGTGAGGCCGACCGCGAC
Organism: Dermatophilaceae bacterium; assembly: GCA_051645525.1. GTDB lineage: Bacteria > Actinomycetota > Actinomycetes > Actinomycetales > Dermatophilaceae > JBOFLG01. The sequence goes on from JBOFBK010000137.1 coordinate 215, forward strand.
CAGGGCGACGACGAGCCGGTCGGCCCGCTCGGCGATGCCGACGTCCGCCGTCATCCCCAGCCCCTCGGCGCGTGCCTTGGCGTAGGAGACGACGCTGCCGAGGATGAGGCACGCGAGGGCGAGCGCCGCCATGGAGGCGCTCCCTCCGTCGCCGGCGTACCAGAGCACCAGACCCCCGAAGATCGCCGCGTCACCCATCCGGTCGAGGGTGGAGTCGAGGTAGGCGCCCCAGTGGCTCGACCGGCCCAGCCGCCGCGCCATGATGCCGTCGACGCTGTCGGAGAAGACGAATGCCGTGATGACCAGCGTGCCGACGAGGAACTCGCCACGTGGGTAGAACGCCAGCGCTCCCGTGCACACCCCGAGGGTGCCGAGGACCGTGACGACGTCCGGGCTGACACCGAGGCGGAGCAGCAGCGACGCGACGGGCCCCAGGGCCTTGGTGAAGAAGGCGCGGGCGTAGCGATTCAACATGGTGCCGCAAGCCTAGTGGCCTCCGGCCGGCCGCCCACGGCGTCGTCGGGGTCGATGTGCTCAGGCATTCGGCGGGCCGTACCCGGCTGCGAACCCCGCAGCCGCTGCGCGCTGCCGGACGGGCGCTGGATCGTCTCGAACCGTCGTTGGCCTTGTGGACCCGCCCGGGTACGGAGTTGGGTAGGTCCATGGCTGGCAGCGTTGCGCAGGCACCATCCGTCGTCGAGGTCACCGGCATCCGCAACGTCGTGCTCGTGGGGCCGAGCGGCGCGGGGAAGTCGCGGCTGTTCGATCACGTCGTCGACCAGCTCGCCGGCGGGCGGGGTGCGCATGGGCACACCGAGCAGACGACCGGGATACGAGCGGCCACGGTGTCCACCGGACGGGTGGTGCTGACGCTCGTCGACACGCCGGGCATCCCGGATCTCGTCGGAGAGGTGCGTGCCGGCCTTCGAGCCGCCGATGCCGCACTCTTCGTCGTCTCAGCGGCCGACGGTGCCGATGCCACCAGCCGAGCCCTGTGGCACGAGTGCGCGCTCGTCGGGATGCCGCGTGCCGTCGTCCTCACCCAGCTCGACGCACGCGACGCCGACTTCGAGACCAGCCTCGCCGACTGCCGGGCGCATTTCGGGGCGGGCATCCAGCCGCTCGGGGTGCCGGTGGCCGGCGACGCCGGCGCCGTCTCCTCGATCGCCGACCTGCTGCTCGGCGAGATCCACGACTACTCCCGCGGCTCGCGCTCGGTACGCCCCTCCGGCCCGGAGCACGCCGACGTCTTCGACACCCACCGGCCCTCCCTCATCGAGGGCATCATCGAGGAGTCCGAGGACACCGGACTCATGGACCGCTATCTCGAGGGCGAGGACCTCGACTTCGAGACCCTCGAGAAGGACCTCCTCACCGCGGTCGCCCACGGCACGTTCCACCCGGTGCTGCCGGTGTCCGCCGAGACCGGCGCGGGGGTCCCGGTGCTCGTCCACCTCGTCGAGGCCGCCTTCCCCCACCCGGGCCTGCACCCGCTCCCCACCGTCCGCCCGGTGCCCGGCGGCGCCCCCCTCACGCTCACCGCCGACCCCGACGGCCCACTCGTCGCCGAGGTCGTGCACACCCGCTCGGACGCCTACGTCGGCCACCTCTCCCTCGTCCGCGTCTTCTCCGGGACGCTGCGCACCGACCGGCCGGTGCACGTCTCCGGCCACCTCGAGCTGCTCGGGGTGCCCACCGGCGAGGGCCACGCCGCCCACGACGACGACGTCCGCCCCGGGTCGGTCGCCGCCCCGCTCGACGGGGACCTGCTGCCCAAGTCCAGCGCGATCGCCGGTGAGGTCGTCGTGGTCACCAAGCTCGGCACGGCCCAGACGTCGGACACCCTCTCCTCCCCCGAGCGGCCCCTACTCGTCACGCCGTGGGCGCTGCCCGAGGCGCTGCTGCCGGCCGCGGTCGCCGCGGCCACCCGTGCCGACGAGGACCGGATGCCGGTGGCCTTCCGCGAGCTCGCGGCCGAGGACCCGGCGCTGCGCATCGAGCACGACGCCGCGACCGGCCAGGTGGTGCTCTGGACGACCGGCCCGGCGCACCTCGACCTGGTGCTGCACCGCCTGCGCGACCGGTTCAACGTCGGCGTGGAGCGCGTCCCGGTCGAGGTGGCGATGAAGGAGACGGCGATCGCCCGGGCCGAGGCGCAGGGCCGGCACGTCAAGCAGTCCGGGGGGCACGGGCAGTTCGCGGTGTGCCACCTCGTCATGGAGCCGCTGGCCCGCGGGTCCGGCAACGAGTTCGCCGAGGTCGTCGTCGGCGGCGCGGTCCCGCGCCAGTTCATCGGCAGCGTCGAGAAGGGTGTCCACGCGCAGCTCGCCAAGGGCCTGCTCGCCGGCTGGCCGGTGGTCGACGTCAGGGTCACCCTCAACGACGGCAAGGCACACAGCGTCGACTCCTCCGACATCGCGTTCCAGACCGCCGCGGGGCTGGCCCTGCGCGAGCTCGCGTCGCCGTCGACCATGTGCCTCCTGGAGCCGATCGACACGGTCTCGGTCACTGTCGACGACGAGTACCTCGGCGCGGTGATGACCGACATCGGCACCCGGCGCGGCCAGATCCTCGGGTCGGCCCCCGCCGAGGGCGAGGCGGGCCGGTCGACCCTGCAGGCGGCCGTCCCTCAGCTGGAGTTGCTCGACTACGCGATCGCCCTGCGCTCGCTCGCCCACGGCACCGGCACGTTCCAACGCGAGCTGCGGGGATACGAGCAGCTGCCCGAACGCCTCGCGCGCCACCATGTCGCCGCCGCCCAGGCGCACTGACCCGCACACAGCCGACCACCAGGACGACTCTTCGCACGTCGTCCCGCACAGCACTGACCTATGTCGACTGTTCGCAGCCGACCTTGCGTTCGGCTACGTGGCGGGCCAGTGCGCGACGAGGCGCTCCCGTACGTCCTCGAGCAGCATCGGCAGGGCCTTGGTGCGCGCGATCACCGGCAGGAAGTTGCTGTCACCACCCCACCGCGGCACCACGTGCTGGTGCAGGTGGGCCGCGACCCCGGCGCCGGCCACCGCCCCCTGGTTCATGCCGAGGTTGAACCCCATCGGCGCGGACGCCGCCGTAAGAGCGCGGACCGCCGCCTTGGTGAGGTCGGTGAACTCGCCGGTCTCCTCGTCGGTGAGGTCGACGTAGGAGGCCACGTGCCGGTACGGGCAGACGAGCACGTGCCCGGGGTTGTAGGGGAAGAGGTTGAGCACGACGTAGCAGTGCTCGCCACGATGCACCACGAGCCCCTCGGCGTCATCCTTGGCCGGCGCCGCGCAGAACGGGCAGCCGTCACCGCCGGACCCGTCGGGGCGCTCGCCCTTGAGATACACCAGCCGGTGCGGGGTCCAGAGCCGCTCGAAGCCATCGGGGTGTCCCGCGAAGTCGGCGGCGTCCTCGGGCTGCGGCACGCCGCGATCCTAGGACCGGTCGGGACCGGAATAGGTGAGGCCCCGGGAAGTATGAGTTCCCGGGGCCTCGATCGACTCGGCGTGACGATCCGCGTCTCACGAGTCAAGACAACCGCCCGACCACCCGCGTCACCGGGCGCCTCCGACCACCGAGGTGATCGGGTTGGACACTGTCCTGGATCTCGATCCTTCCGCCACCGGAGTGGCGGAGTGGGATAGTTCTAGTCCTTCGCCACGCTGCGGCGCAAGGGTTCTGGGTCAGATTCATAGGGTCAGTTTCGCACCGCGGCGTGTCGTCGGCGTGTCGTGCGACCCGTGTGATGCAGGGGGAGGACGGCGCGCACGTCATCCCACATGGTGGATGAGGATGATGTGATTGCTGCGATCCGCAGTCACACCTGCCGCTTGTCCCGGATCGCCGCGAGCACCTCGTCGACGGCATCGGCAACCGGTACCCCGTTCTTCTGCGAGCCGTCGCGGTAGCGGAACGAGACCGCACCAGCGGAGCGGTCGTCATCCCCCGCGATGAGGACGAAGGGCACCTTGGCCTTGCTCGCGTTGCGGATCTTCTTCGGGAACCGGTCGTCGCTCTCGTCGAGCTCGAACCGGATGCCGTGTGCGGCCATCCGCTCCCCCACCTGAGCGAGGTAGGGCGCGAACTCGTCGGCGACCGGCACCCCGAGCACCTGAACGGGCGAGAGCCAGGGCGGGAACGCTCCCGCGTAGTGCTCGACGAGGACGCCGAGGAAGCGCTCGATCGACCCGAACTTCGCCGAGTGGATCATCACCGGCTGCTGCCGGCTGCCATCGGCGGCCTGGTACTCGAGGCCGAACCGCTCGGGCATGTTGAAGTCGTACTGGATGGTCGACATCTGCCAGGTGCGCCCGATGGCGTCGCGCGCCTGGACCGAGATCTTCGGACCGTAGAACGCTGCTCCTCCCGGGTCCGGTACGAGCTCCAGACCCGATGCGGCCGCCACGTCGGAGAGCACTCGCGTCGCCGTGGCCCACTGCTCCTCCGAGCCGATGAACTTCTCGCGCTTGGCATCGCTGTCGTCACGGGTGGACAGCTCCAGGTAGAAGTCGTCGAGTCCGAAGTCCCGAAGCAACGACAGCACGAAGCCGAGCAGGTGTGTGATCTCCGCCGGCGCCTGCTCCGGGGTGACGTACGAGTGCGAGTCATCCATCTCGAGGCCACGCACCCGGGTGAGCCCGTGCACGACCCCTGACTTCTCGTACCGATACACGTGCCCGAACTCGAACAGCCGCATCGGCAGCTCGCGGTAGGACCGCCCTCGTGACCGGAAGACGAGGTTGTGCATCGGGCAGTTCATCGCCTTGAGGTAGTAGTCGGCTCCCTCGAGATGCATCGGCGGGTACATCGTGTCGGCGTAGTACGGCAGGTGGCCCGAGGTGTGGAACAGACCCTCCTTGCTGATGTGCGGTGTGCCGACGTACGAGAAGCCCTCCTCGATGTGCCGCCGCCGCGCGTAGTCCTCCATCTCGCGCTTGATGACGCCGCCGCGCGGATGGAACACGGGCAGCCCCGACCCGAGCTCGTCGGGGAACGAGAACAGGTCGAGCTCGATGCCCAGGCGGCGGTGGTCGCGCCGCTCCGCCTCGGCCAGTCGGTCGAGATACGCCTTGAGCTCGTCCTTGGTCGGCCAGGCCGTTCCGTACACACGCTGCAGCTGGGGGTTCTTCTCCGAACCGCGCCAGTACGCTGCGGCGCTTCGCATGACCTTGAAGGCGTTGCCGAGCACCTTGGTGGTCGGCACGTGCGGGCCGCGGCACAGGTCACCCCACGCACGGGAGCCGTCGCGGCGCACGTTGTCGTAGATCGTCAGCTGCGCGCCGCCGACCTCCCTGTCGGCGCCCTCCCCGAAGGATGCGATCGCTTCGCGCTCGCCTCCTTCGTGGGCCCGGACTTCGTCGACCTCGCCTGCGGGGGCCCGACTCGCCCCGCCCTTGAGCCCGATGAGCTCGCACTTGTACGGCTCGCCGGCGAGCTCGACGAGCGCGTCGTCGTCGGAGATCTCACGGCGGTGGAAGGTCTGGCCCTCGTTGACGATGCGCTGCATGACCTTCTCGAGGGCCTTGAGGTCCTCCGGGGTGAACGGGCGCTCGACGTCGAAGTCGTAGTAGAAGCCGTCGCGGATCGGTGGGCCGATGCCCAGGCGGGCGCTCGGATGCAGCTCCTGCACCGCCTGAGCGAGCACATGGGCGGCGCTGTGCCGCAGCACGTCGAGCCCGTCCTGCTCGGCCGCGGTCACCGGCTCGACGACGTCGCCGTCGACGAGCACGTGGGCCAGGTCGCGCAGCTCGCCGCCGACCCGGGCCACGAGCACCGACCGGTCACCCACGAAGAGCGCACCGGCGGTGGTCCCGGCCGGCACCGATCGCTCGCTCCCGGCGACGTGGACGGTGATCTCGGCGGGCATGCGGCGGCTCTCTCCATGGATGACGGGGACGCGCGCCGTCGGCGCGCCGCACCAGAGTAGCGATAGCCCCGTCAGCAACTCGCGTGGGTTTCGGACAGCGTCGCGGTGACCGGCCGAGCCGGCCGTGGAACGACGGCCGCCCT
>JBOFBK010000138.1:0-2315 GCA_051645525.1 Dermatophilaceae bacterium
GCGTACTACGTGGAGGCGACGATCCTCGCGGTCACGATCTGCATCCTGCTGCTGCGCGGGCTCGAGGCCGCGATCGCCGAGCGCACCGACCCCGACCTGTCGCTCGCACTGCATCATCCGCTGACCGGGTGGATGGCCGCATGGTGGTCCGGCGCATCACTGGCCACGCTCGGCACCTGGGTCGTGGTCGTGGCCACGGTGAAGATCCTCGTCTCGTTCGCGTGGATGATCACGATCGCGCTGCAGCCGACGATGGGCGTCGCCTGGCACCGCTTCCTCGCGTTCCCGAACATCTGGTTCAAGCGCGAGTCGTCGGGGCGTACCGCCCTCGGCGCGGCGAAGCCACTGACGGTCGGCGGGAAGCCGTTCGACGTCGAGGCGCTCGACGACCTCGACGAGGGCGACGCGCTCGGTGTGGGGAAGGTCGAGGACTTCACCTGGAAAGGCCTGCTCGACTTCTCCACGTGCACCGAGTGCGGCCGCTGCCAGTCACAGTGCCCCGCGTGGAACACTGAGAAGCCGCTCTCCCCGAAGCTGCTCGTGATGGCGCTGCGCGACCACGCCGACGCCAAGGCGCCGTTCCTCCGCGCGGCCGCGAACGGGGCACCGGGAGCGGGCGGCGACGGCGCGGCATCCGGGCCCGGGCACGTGGGGCACTCCGCGGATGCCGACGATGCGGCTCCCGCGCACCCGCTCACCTCGGTGCCGCTCGTGGGGGCGACCGGCTACGCGCTCGAGGACCCGCTCGGCGCGTACAACCCGCACGGGCCGGATGCCGTGATCGACGCCGACGTGCTGTGGTCGTGCACGACGTGCGGCGCGTGCGTCGAGCAGTGCCCGGTCGACATCGAGCACGTCGACCACATCGTCGACATGCGCCGCTACCAGACGCTCATCGAGTCGGCGTTCCCGAGCGAGCTCGGGGGCCTGTTCAAGAACCTCGAGGGCAAGGGCAACCCGTGGGGCATGGGGGCGCGGGCGCGGCTGGACTGGGCCAAGGACCTGCCGTTCCCGGTCAAGGTGCTCGGACACGACGTCGAGTCGGCGGCGGAGGTCGAGTGGCTGTTCTGGGTCGGGTGCGCCGGCGCCTACGAGGACCGCGCGAAGAAGACCACCCGCGCCGTGGCCGAGCTGCTCGACGCGGCCGGGGTGTCGTTCGCCGTGCTCGGCGACGGCGAGACCTGCACCGGTGACGCCGCCCGGCGGGCCGGCAACGAGCTGCTCTTCCAGACCCTCGCGCAGCAGAACGTCTCGACCTTCGGCGAGTTCGGGGTGACGAAGGTCGTCGTCACGTGTGCCCACTGCTTCAACACGATTCGGGGCGAGTACGCGCAGCTCGGCGGGTCGTACGAGGTCGTGCACCACACTCAACTGCTCAACCGGCTGGTGCGCGAGAAGAAGCTCGTGCCGGTGGCGCGACCGGCCGCCGAATCGGCGATGTCGACCGCGCGCGACGCGGCGGCCCACGCAGAGCGTGGAACCCGATCCGCCTCGACCGTCACCTACCACGACCCGTGCTACCTCGGCCGGCACAACGGGGTGTACGCCCCGCCACGCGAGCTCATCGGCGCGCTGCCGGGTGTCGAGCTGCGCGAGATGCCCCGCTCCGCCGAGAAGTCGTTCTGCTGCGGAGCCGGCGGCGCGCGCATGTGGATGGAGGAGAAGCTCGGCACGCGGGTGAACACCAACCGCACCGAGGAGGCGCTGGCCACCGGCGCCGAGCGGATCGCGATCGGCTGCCCGTTCTGCCGGGTGATGATCTCCGACGGTGTCACTGCCGCCCAGGACGAGGGACGCGGGGAGTCGGTCGAGGTCGTCGACATCGCCCAGATGCTGCTCGCCGCGGTGCAGCGCGGGCGGGTCGCCGAGGTGTCGGATGCCGCGTCGCCGCCGGATGCCGCGCCGTCATCGGATGCCGTGCCGTTGCCGGATGCCGCCGCCGCACCTCCCGCTCACCTCACCCCCGAGCCAGCCGCCGCCGCTGCGGCAGCGGCGGGAACGATGACAGCGGCGGTGACCACGGCGCCCGCCGAGGCGGACCCGTGGGACGAACCGGCAACGTCGGCACCCACCACGACCACCGATGCCGACGCCTGGGACGAACCGGGGGCATCCACACCCACCCCCGCGCCCGAAGCCGACCCCTGGGACGAACCAGCCGCACCCGCGCCGGCAGCGACGAACGCCGACCCGTGGGACGAGCCTGCGCCTGCATCGGCACCCCAGCCGGCACCCGACGAGGCCAAGGACGACAAGGATCCCTGGGACTGACCCGAACGACGGGGGGGGGGGGGGGGGGGGGGGGGGGGGGGGGG
>JBOFBK010000139.1:0-13898 GCA_051645525.1 Dermatophilaceae bacterium
ACCCGCCCGCTCGGCGACCGCCCGACGGTGTTCTTCGAGATCATCGAGCGGCACGGCTCGCTCGGCTTCGGCAAGGGCAACTTCAAGGCGCTCTTCGAGGCGATCGAGCGCGAGCAGGACAAGCGCGGCAACCTCTGACGCCTGCCGGCGAGCGGCTCCGTACCGTGGCGGGATGACGCGCGCCGTTCTCCTGCCCAGCCCGCTGCTCCCGGCGGTGGCGTACACCCCGCTCGCCGACGCGCTGGCCCGGCACGGCTGGTCGTGCACCGTCGCCGAGCCCCCCGCCGGGCCGGTGGGCCCGAGCGGTCCCGGACCGGTGCTCGCCGTGTTTGCCAGCGCCGTGGCCGCGGCGCTCCCCGACGTCGTGCTCGCCCACAGCAACGCCGGGCGGTACGCGCCCGAGGTGGCGGGCGGCATCCCCGTGCTCTTCGTGGATGCCGCCCTGCCGCCGGAGACCGGGTCGGCGCCACTCGCCCCGCCGGCGCTGCTCGACCATCTCGCTGCGCTCGCCGGCGACGACGGGCTGCTGCCGCCGTGGACCCGCTGGTGGCCCGAGGCCGACGTGCGTGCGGTCGTCCCCGACGCCGAGGTGCTGCGGCGGATCCGCCTGCACGAGAGCCGGATGCCGCTCGCCTACCTCCGCTCCGAGCTCGCCGCACCGGTGGGCTGGGCAGCGCGCCGCTGCGCCTTCCTGGCGTTCGGAGACACCTACGCCGAGGAGCGGCAGTTCGCCGAGGAGCACGGCTGGCCCGTCCGCACGCTCGACGGTGCCGGTCACCTGCACCACCTCGTCGACCCCGACGCCGTCGCAGCGGCGGTCGTGGCGCTGGGGACGACGCCGGGCCACCGTGACACGATGCGGGCATGACGACGCTGCCCACCGCTCCCGGCTGGCACGAGGACCCGGACGATCCGGCGGTGCTGCGCTACTTCGACGGGGTGATGTGGACGGCGCACACCGCACCACGGCGCTCGCCGACGGTGGAGCAGTCGACGATCGGACGGGCGGCGGCCCCGGCGGACTTCCGTCCCGGCCCAGGTCGGCCGGCCGAGGCCGACGGTCCGGCCTACCCCGCCCGGCCGCCCGGCTCCGCCCCGTCGGCCCCGTACGGTTCGCCGTGGGCGGCCCGGCGCGACATCCTTCCCGACGGGGCCGTGCTCGCGCAGTGGTGGCGCCGCCTGCTCGCGCGCATGCTCGACTCGCTGCTGAAGGCGGTCGTCACGACGGTGCTCGGCTGGCCCTTCGTCCAGGAGCTCGCCTCCGTCTTCGGCCGGTACATCACCGACTCGGTCGAGGCCGCCGAGCGTGGAGCCGCGCCGCCGGACCAGACCGTGTTCGCCACGGCGGTCGCCGACGTCATCCTGCCGATCACCGTTATCGGCCTACTGGTCGCGGTCGTCTACGAGGTCGGCTTCCTGGTGTGGCGAGGCGCCACCCCCGGCAAGATGGCGCTCGGCACCCAGGTGCGTCGAGTGGACGCTCCCGGTCCACTCTCGGCGACCATGGCGATCCGGCGGCAGGCCATCTCGGTCGCGGCCACCGTCGTGAGCCTCGTACCTTTCGTCGGCCTCCTCGGAACGGCGCTGAGCATCCTCAACCCGGCGTGGCTGCTGTGGGACCCGAAGCGTCAGGCGCTGCACGACAAGGTGGCCGACACGGTGGTCGTCATCCGACACGGTCGGTGACCGGCGCTGACGCGTGCCGCCGCCCGCCTGCCTGATGTCGCTGCGCACGCGGGCGGGTCGTCGCGAGTCAAGAAAAAGTCAAGGCCGGGTATGGGTTGGGTCAGGATCCATACGAACCGCCAACACCTGAGGGGCGCCTCCGTCACGCTGTGGCTACCGCAGGGTGCGGCCGCAGGGAAGGGGCGTCAGGCCCAAAGGAGGTTCGATGATGAGCAGTTCCATCGAGACACCGACCTCGCGGCGCGCACGGCACGCGAAGGCAGGTGGTGTGATGCGGTGGGCGATCCGCGACGCCGCCTTGCTGTCGGTCGGTCGAGGCTCGACCCATGTCGGTCGGCACGCCGCCGAGGCGACCCGCCTTCCGGCCGATGCGGCACCGGCCGCGGTGAGAGCAGCGTAGGCGCGCTGCCCGGTACCGGTGATCCCGGCTCTCCTCAGTGAGCCGGGCGCACCGTGCCGGTGCATTCACCGAGGCCGACGACGGTGCCATCTGCACCCGGTGCGGCGGCACGCATGGTGACCGTGTCGCCGTCCTGGAGGAAGGTGCGGGTGGCGCCGTCGTCGAGGGTCAGGGGTTCGCTTCCGCTCCAGGTGAGCTCGAGGAAGCAGCCCCGAGTGCGCTTGTCGGGGCCGGAGATGGTGCCCGAGCCGAAGAGGTCGCCGGCCCGCACCGAGGCGCCGTTCGCGGTCAGGTGCGCGAGCATCTGCGCCGGTGACCAGTACATGTCGCGATACTCGGGTCGGGAGACGACGGTGCCGTTCCAGTCGACCTCGAGGTGCACGTCGAGCCCCCAGGCCGTACCGGCGCCGTCGTCCGTGGGCGTGCCGCGCAGGTAGGGGAGCGGCTCGGGGTCCTGCCCGGGCAAGGACACCCGCGCGGCGCGGAGCGCGTCGGTGGTGACCACCCAGGGCGAGATGGACGTGGCGAACGACTTGCCGAGGAACGGCCCGAGCGGCACGTACTCCCAGGCCTGCAGGTCCCGGGCGGACCAGTCGTTGAGGATGACGACCCCGAAGAGGTGCTCGTCGGCGTCGACCACCGTGACCGACTCGCCGAGCCGGGTGGGGCCGCCGACGACGAAGCCGAGCTCGGCCTCGATGTCGAGCCGTGCGGACGGGCCGAAGGTGGGTGCGGCGGCATCCGGTGCCTTGCGTTGCCCGCTGGGGCGGACGATGTCGGTGCCGCTGACCACGACCGTGCCGGCTCGCCCGTGGTAGCCGATCGGCAGGTGCTTCCAGTTGGGCGTGAGTGGCTCGCCGTCGGGGCGGAAGATGCGTCCGACGTTGGTGGCGTGGTGCTCGCTGGCGTAGAAGTCGACGTAGTCGGCGACCTCGATCGGCAGGTGCAGCCGCACCTCGTCGAGCGGCACCAGGTGGGGCTCGACGGCGTCGCGGTGTGCCTCGGTGGTGAGCTGATCGGTGAGCCAGTCGCGGGCCGCGCTCCAGGCCGGGCGGCCCTGGGCGAGAAAGGCGTTCAAGGATGCCGTGCGCCACACTGCGGCGCTCTCCATCCCGGCGTGCTCGGCGCACGCGGCGAGGTCGAGCACGTGGTCGCCGACGCGGGTGCCGACCCGCGGCGGCCGCCCGCCGGTCGAGAACACGCCGTACGGCAGGTTGTGGATGCCGAACGGGTGGCCGGCGGGCAGGTCGAGCCAGGTCATACGGGTCCTTCGGTCGGATGCGGGAGCAGGCCGAGGTCGGCCAGCTCGCCGAGAGGGTCGGTGACGGTGCAGCAGCCGTAGGAGGTGAACGCGGTTCGCACGGCGCCGACGGTGGTGTCGGTCCAGGCCGCGACGAGCGCGGCGAGGGCCTGGGCGTCGGTGGCGGCGAGCAGTCCCGCGACCTCGGTCGCCGACGCGTGCTCGAGTGCGGACGCGGTGGCGACGAGCACGTTGAGCAGGCCGTGGTTGTGCTCGGGGGTGCCGTCGACCTCGTAGACGCCGCGGACGGCGTGGTGCAGCCCGCCGGTCAGCTTGAACGGCACCTCCGGTGCGAGCAGCCGGATGACGTCGCCCAGCTCGCGCTCGTCGGGCCAGGGCCACGACGGGGTCGGGCCGGTGCGGAACTTGGCGATGACCCGAAGCCCTTCACGATGGGCGCTGCGCACCTCGGCGAAGGCCCGGTCGAGGTCGGCGCCGCGCGGCAGCTCGACGGCGAGCGGGAGGTCGCCGGCGAGGTCGTCGTACCACCCCTCGTACCAGCCGAGCTCGGCGCCGACCACCTCGACACGCCCGTCCTCGGCGAGGGCGGTCGTGGCGTCGGCCAGCACGGTCGGATCGGCTCCCGGACGGGAGACGAGGCCGATGCGAAGCGGCCTGTCGCCGGGCCACCGGTCGGTGTCGAGGACGGCGCCGAGCTCGGCGACCCCGTCCGCCGGGAGCAGGAGCGGGCCGACCGCGTCGGCGTAGGACGAGGCGCGGTGGCCGGCGTGCCGCGCCACGGCATCCGGCATCGTCGCGTTGCCCGGCGGGAAGACAGCCGCGTCGTCGACGAGCCCGCGCAGCAGCGCCGGCACCGGAGACGACATGGCACCAACCTAGCGCCCGGTCACCGGCGCCCCGACCGCACCCGACCAGCCCAGCCGCGTCACCATCCTGGACGGCGCGCACCGGTCCGCGAGGACCCTGGACATCGACAGGAGTGGTGCGTTCGCCGTCGATCGTGGTCTCGTTCGCTCCCCGGCTCGCTGAGGCGGCAGTGCACGTTCGTCACCCCTTGGGTGCACGATATGTCGATGGCAAAGGTGCGTCTGAGCATCGAGATCGACGACGACCACCGTCGAGTGGTCATGGATCGCTACGGTGTCCACACCACGACCGAGGCCGTCGAGCTGGCATTGCGCCACCGTGCCGGCCAGCCGATGACGCGTGAGCAGGCGCTGGCGATGCGGGGTGCCCGTGCGATCGACGACATTCCGGGCGACGCCGCTCCGCGTGGCGCGGCGTGATCCTGGCCGACCCGTCGCCGAGGGTCGAGTACCGTCGACCCGCTCGGCGGGTGTGACGGTGCCGCGAGGACTCACCGCATCATCGTCACTCCCGCAACGGTGTCGGCCTCGTCAGACGCGGCCACGCACCGGGGTGCGGTCCACGTCATCCTCGTCGTCGGGCATCACGAGCTCGGCCCGCACGCCGAGCAGGCGCACCTCGCGGCCCTCCTCGAGGTGGTCCGCGAGCAGCCGCTGCACCGCTTCCTGTACCGCTGCGTGGTCGGATGTCGCCGCGGGCAACTTGCGGCTGCGGTTCACCGTGAAGAACGGCGCGTACCGGATCTTCAGCCCGATCCGCCACACCGCGCGGCCCTCGGCGTCGACGTCGCCGAGCAGCTGGTCGGTGAGCACGCGCACCGCTCCGGCCACCTCCTCGGGCGTGGTGAGGTTGCGCTGGTAGGTCGTCTCCCGGCTGTGGCCGCGCGCCACCCACGGGCTGTCGTCGACGGCGCTCGACCCCTCCCCGCGCCCCAGCTCGCGGTACCACTCGCCCATCCGCGGCCCGAACTCGGCGACGAGCACCGCCGGGTCGGATGACGCCAGCTCGGCGACGGTGCGGATCCCGTGCCGTTCCAGCCGGGCCGCCACCCGCGACCCGACGCCCCACAGGTCGATCGCCGGGCGGTGGCCCATGACCGCGTCCCAGTTCTCGCGCGTGAGGCGGTAGACGCCCTGCGGCTTGCCGAAGTTCGTCGCGACCTTGGCGCGGATCCGGTTGTCGCCGACGCCGACCGAGAGGTGCAGGCGGGTGCGGTCGAGCACGGCCGCCTGGATGGAGCGGGCGAGCGCCTCGGGGTCGTCGGTGTCGCCCCCGACGAACCCCTCGTCCCAGCCCAGCACCTCGACGACGAGCCCGAGCCCGCGGATCGCCTCGAACACCTCACCGGACACGGCGGTGTAGTGCGGCCCGTCGACGGGGAGGAAGACGGCGTCCGGCGCCTTGCGCGCGGCGAGGCGCAGCGGCATCCCCGAGTGGACGCCGCGTTCGCGCGCCGGGTAGCTGGCGGTGGAGACGACGGCCCGCTCGGTCGGGTCGCCGCGCCCGCCGACGACGACCTCCCGGCCGGCGAGCTCGGGGTGGCGCAGCACTTCGACCGCGGCGATGAACTGGTCGAGGTCGACGTGCAGCACCCACGGGAACACGCGGGCCGGCATGGCACCCAGTCTTGTGGGTGACCGCGCATCGAGGGCAGGCTCCAGGCGATTGCATTCCCGCGCGACGAACGCCAGAATGGCGCCATGCCGAGCGTGCAGATCAAAGACGTCCCGGAGACCACCCACGCGGTGCTCCGGCAGCGGGCGGCGGCAGCGCACCAGTCCCTGCAGGAGTACCTGCGTTCACACCTGATCGACGAGGCGAGCCGACCGACCGTCGACGAGGTGCTGGCCCGCGCCGGCGGGCGCGCCGGTGGTTCGGTTCCCTCGGCCGACGCTGTGTCGGCGCTGCGCGAGGACCGTGCTCGTCGTTGACGCGAGCGTGCTCGCCGTGGCGCTCGGGGACGACGGGCCGGACGGCGACCGCGTGAGGGCTCGACTGCATGGCGAGGCGCTGGCGGCACCCGAGCTGATCGACCTCGAGGTCACCTCGGTGTGGCGCCGGCAGCACCGAGCCGGGCGGATGCCGACGCGCCGCGTCCGCCTCGCGCTCGACGACCTCGTCGACCTGCCCGTGCGACGGGTGCCGCACCGGGCCTTGCTCGATCGTTGCTGGGAGCTGCGCGACGCACTGACCCCGTACGACGCCGCGTACGTCGCCCTCGCGGAGACGCTGGACGCAGTCCTGGTCACCTCCGACCGGAAGCTGGCTCGGGCGCACGGCCTCAGGTGCGCGGTCGAGGTGCTGGCCGGTGGGCAGGTTGCCGGGTGATCGCCATCCGAGCTGAACAGGCCTGGCCAACCTGACGTCCACGGCGGTGCAGGGCTGCCAGCTAGGGGCCGCACCGCCTAACCTCAGGGATGACGCCCGCCCACCCGGCGCGGGACGGCGCTCCCCGAGCAGCGACCCCGACCACAGCGAGGTGGACCAGCACCGTGGCGCACTACCAGGCGATGGGCAGCATCCCTCCGAAGCGGCACACCCAGCACCGGCGCCCGGCGCGGCGCGGCAGGACCGGCGAGCTGTACTACGAGGAGCTCATGGGGGAGGAGGGCTTCAGCTCGGACTCCAGCCTGCTCTACCACCGGAACATCCCCTCGACGGTCGCCGAGTACCGGGAGTGGGCCGTCGGCGACCTCACGACGAGCGCCAACCACCCGCTCACCCCGCGCCACCTGAAGCCGCACGACCTGTTCCCGCCGACGGTGGTCGCGGACACCGATGTCGTCACCGGGCGCCGCCTGCTGCTCGGCAACGGCGACGTGCGCCTGTCCTACGTCGTCGCCGGCGCCGACAGCCCCTGGTACCGCAACGGCATCGGCGACGAGTGCGTGTACGTCGAGCGCGGCTCCGCGCGGGTCGAGACGGTCTTCGGCGCGTTCGACGTCGGCGAGGGCGACTACGTCGTGGTCCCGAGGGCCACGACCCACCGCTGGCTCCCCACAGCCAGCAAGCGGAACCCGTTGCGCGCGTATGCGATCGAGGCCAACAGTCACATCGCGCCGCCGAAGCGCTACCTCAGCAAGTACGGGCAGTTCCTCGAGCACAGCCCGTACTGCGAACGCGACCTGCGCCTGCCGCAGGGCCCGCTGCTCGCCGAGCACGTCGGCGCGAAGGAGGGCGACGCGGCAGAGGTGTTCATCAAGCACCGCGGCAGCGGACCGTCATCCAGCAACGGGATCGTCGGCTCGGTGCACGTGCTGCCGTTCCACCCGCTCGACGTCGTCGGCTGGGACGGCTGTCTCTACCCATACGTCTTCAACGTGCGCGACTACGAGCCGATCACCGGGCGCGTGCACCAGCCGCCGCCGACCCATCAGGTCTTCGAGGGCTGGAACTTCGTCGTGTGCAACTTCGTGCCGCGCAAGGTCGACTACCACCCGCTGTCGATCCCGGTGCCGTACTACCACTCCAACGTCGACTCCGACGAGGTGATGTTCTACGTCGACGGCGACTACGAGGCGCGCAAGGGGTCGGGCATCGGCAAGGGGTCGATCAGCCTGCACCCGGGTGGTCACGCGCACGGCCCGCAGCCCGGTGCCGCGGAGGCGAGCATCGGCAAGCACTACTTCGACGAGCTCGCCGTCATGGTCGACACCTTCCGCCCGCTCGAGCTCGGCGAGGGGGGCCGGGCCTGCGACGACGGCGTCTACGGCCTCTCCTGGTGCGGTGGCCGGGGCTGATCGGTGGTCAGCTCCCTCCTATCCTGGCAGGCGTGTCGCTCGCGCCCACCACGGAGGAGGTCACCGCCACCGGCGGCGACGTCGCTCCGGACACCCCGTGGGTCACCATCGTCTGGAACGACCCGGTCAACCTGATGTCCTACGTGACGTTCGTCATCCAGACCCACTTCGGCTACTCACGGGCCAAGGCCGAGAAGCTGATGATGCAGGTGCACCAGGAGGGCAGGGCCGTGGTCAGCAACGGCACCCGCGAGCAGATGGAGACCGACACCGAGGCGATGCACGGCTACGGCCTGTGGGCCACGTTCCAGAAGGACGCCTGATGACGCCCGCGGACCGTCCGCGCGACCCGGCCCGGTGGCACTGATGGCGCGAGGGTTCCGGCGCAAGGGGCACGGCGGCGGCATCCGCTTCGTCGCCTCGCTCGACGAGGTGGAACGGGCGACGGTCGCGGGGCTGATGGAGCAGGTCCACGACCTCCTCGAGCCGTCCGCCCCGGCCGAGCCCGACGCCACGGGCGGAGGGGACGAGTTCGACGCCATCGTCGCCGGCATCGCCCTCGGCCGTGATGCCGCCACCGAGCACCGTGACTCCGAGCCCGGCCGCGACCCAGCTCTGGACCGGCTGCTTCCGACCGCCAACCGCGAGGACGGCGACGTGGCGGCCGAGTTCCGCCGGCTCACCGAGGCCGGGTTGCGCACCCGCAAGGCCGCGGCGCTGGCGTCGTCGGCCGCGCGGCTTCGCGAGGGGGACCAGCTGCGGCTCGACCGTGGCCCGGCGCTGGAGCTCCTGACCGCGCTCACCGACGTGCGGCTCGTGCTGGGGGAGCGGATGGGGCTGCGCACCGACGAGGACGTGGAGCTGATGGAGCGCGCGGCCTCCTCGCTCGACGCCGAGGACCCGCTGGTCCACGCGCTCGCGGTGTACGACTTCCTCACCTGGCTCCAGGAGACCCTCGCCTCGGCGATGCTCGACAGCTGACCGGCGCGCGACGCCGTCGGACCGCGCGCTCCCAGGATCCGGGCCCGCACCAGGGCCGGGCAGTGCGCCCGGGGTGCGGAGCCGGCACGTGAGACACGCGACGCCGGCGGTGGGCGGAGGTCTCGTGTGGCTGGCCTACGGTGAACGCGTGCTCGACTCACCGATCGGCGTCTTCGACTCCGGCTACGGCGGGCTCACCGTCATGCGCGCCGTGCTCGACCAGCTGCCGCACGAGTCGGTCGTGTACTTCGGCGACACCGCCCGCGCGCCCTACGGTCCGCGGCCGATCGCACAGACCCGCGAGTACGCGCTGCAGAGCCTCGACCGGCTCGTCGCCCACGGCGTCAAGGCGCTCGTCATCGCGTGCAACACCGCCAGTGCGGCGGTGCTGCACGATGCCCGTGAACGCTACGACGTGCCCGTCGTCGAGGTGATCCGTCCTGCGGTGCGTCGGGCCGCCGCAGCCACCCGGACCGGCCGGGTCGGCGTCATCAGCACGGTCGGGACGCACCGGTCCGGCGCCTACCTCGACGCGTTCGCCGCGGCACCGCAGCTCGTCGTGACCAGCACCCCGTGCCCCCGGTTCGTGGAGTTCGTCGAGCGCGGCGTCACCAGTGGGCCCGAGCTGGTCGGCGTCGCCCACGACTACCTCGACCCGCTGCGCGAGGCCGGCACCGACACCCTCGTGCTCGGGTGCACCCACTACCCGCTGCTCACCGCGGTCATCGCCTACGTCATGGGCGACGGCGTCACGCTCGTGTCCTCGGCCGAGGAGACCGCCAAGGACGTCTACCGCGTGCTCGCCGACACCGGCGTGCTGCGCCCCGCCCGCCCGACCGCGCCGGAGCACGGCTTCACCACCACCGGCGACCCGGAGGAGTTCCGTCGCCTCGCCATCCGGTTCCTCGGCGTCGGGTCGCGGCTTGGCGAGGTGTTCCCCGCCCCGCCCGTCGTGCGGAAGGCCGCCCTGGCATGAAGCTCACGGTCGTCGGCTGCTCCGGCTCCTATCCCGGCCCCGAGTCGCCCGCCTCCTGCTACCTCGTCCAGCACACGGATGACGACAGGCGTACCTGGAGCGTGCTGCTCGACCTCGGCAACGGCGCCCTCGGCCCGCTCCAGCGGTATCTCGACCCGGCCGACGTCGACGCCCTGTTCCTCAGCCACCTCCACCCCGACCACTGCGTCGACGTGCTCGGTCTCTACGTCTACCGGCGCTACCGTCCGGCGGGGCCGCTGCCGCAGCGACTCCCGGTGTTCGGGCCGTCGGACACCGCGCACCGGCTCGCGCTGATGTACCACGGTCTCGAGCCCGGGGGGATGGAGAGCGAGCTCGACATCGCGGCGGTGGCCGACGGCACGGTGACCACCGTCGGGCCGATGACGGTGACCGCGGTGGCGGTGCGTCATCCGGTCGAGGCCTACGGCTACCGGGTCGAGGCGGGCGGTCGGACGCTCGCCTTCACCGGTGACACCGACGACTGTCCGGCGCTCGACGGGCTGCTCGCCGGCGCCGACCTCGCCCTCGTGGACTCCGCGTTCGTCGACGGTCGCGACCGCACCGCCGGCATCCACCTGTCCGGGTCGCGAGCGGCTCGCGCCGCGACCCGCGCGGGCGGCGTGCAGCGACTGGTGCTCACGCACATCCCCGCGTGGAACGACCCCGAGGTGTGCCGCTCGGAGGCGGCACCGCACTGGCGCGGCGAGGTCGAGCTCGCCCAGGCCGGGGCGGTGTACCGCCTCTGATGCCGTCCGGTGCGGCTGTCCGCAGCGAGACTCCGCGCCGTGACCCCGGTGACGCGGCCGACCCGCGCCCGGCCCGGGGGACCGGGAAGCAGCCGGACGCTGCGACCGCAGCCGCGTCGTTGCCCGCGCCCGGATCGCCGGCTGTCGCCATTCCCGGTCGGTGGGGCCGCCCGTCGCGTGCTCGTCCCGCCCGCCGCACGACGAGCGGATGACGCCTCGCTAGCCTTCTCGGCATGCCCGACCCCGCCTCGACCACCCGCCACGACGGCCGCGCCCCCGACCAGCTCCGCGAGGTGCGCCTCACCCGCAACTGGCTCGACCACGCCGAGGGCAGCGTGCTCGTCGAGTTCGGGCGCACCCGGGTGCTGTGCGCGGCATCCTTCACCGCCGGCGTACCGCGCTGGCTCAAGGGCAAGGGCACCGGCTGGGTCACCGCCGAGTACGAGATGCTGCCCCGCTCCACCAATACCCGCGGCGACCGTGAGTCGCGCAAGGGCAAGGTCGGTGGCCGCACCCACGAGATCTCCCGGCTGGTGGGCCGCAGCCTGCGCGCGGTGGTCGACACCAAGGCACTGGGCGAGAACACCATCGTGCTCGACTGCGACGTTCTGCAGGCCGACGGCGGGACCCGCACGGCGTCGGTCACCGGCGCCTGGGTGGCTCTGGCCGACGCGGTCGCCGACGCCAGGACGCGGGGGCTGCTCGCCCGCAGCGCCGAGCCGCTCACCGGCTCGGTGGCGGCCGTCTCGGTCGGGGTGGTCGCCGGCCGGCCCGTGCTCGACCTCGACTACCCCGAGGACGTGGGAGCCGACACCGACATGAACGTCGTGATGACGGGCGACGGCCGGTTCGTCGAGGTGCAGGGCACGGCCGAGGGCGAGGCGTTCGACCGCGCGCTCCTCGACGGGCTGCTCGACCTCGCCGTCACCGGCTGCGCGACGCTCACCGAGGCGCAGCGGGCCGCGCTCGACGCCCCGGCGCGCGAACGGCACCGGTGACCCGCCGGCTCGTGCTCGCCACCCGCAACGAGCACAAGGTGCACGAGCTGCGCCAGATCCTCGCCGCTCTGGTCAACGAGGTCGGCCTCGAGGTCGTCGGGGCGGATGACGTCGACGGTGCACCCGAGGTGCCCGAGACCGAGGTCACCTTCCTCGGCAACGCACGGCTCAAGGCGGTGGCGCTCGCCGACGCGACCGGCCTGCCCGCCGTCGCCGACGACTCCGGGCTCGCGCTCGACGTGCTCGGTGGATCGCCGGGGGTGTTCTCGGCGGGCTGGTCCGGCTCGCAGGCCGGCCCGGGCGCGAGCCGGGCCGAGCGCGACCGGGCCAACCTCACCCTGCTGCTCGAGCAGGTCGCCGAGGTGCCCGACGACCACCGCGGCGCCGCCTTCGTCTGTGCCGCGGTGGTCGCGCTGCCGGACGGGCGGGTCGAGGGCGTCGAGGGCAGGGTGACCGGAACCGTCATCCGGGAGCCGCGGGGCGCCGGCGGGTTCGGATACGACCCGGTCTTCGTCCCCACCGGTGACACGCGCACGCTCGCCGAGTACACCGATGCCGAGAAGAACGCGATCTCGCACCGCGGCAACGCGTTCCGCGCGCTCGAGCCGGTGCTGCGACGCCTCCTCGGCCCGTGACGGCGCGAACGCGGCGCGGTCATCATCCCCTACGCTCGTGGTGCACGCGCAAGTGGCGGAACTGGCAGACGCGCCAGGTTTAGGTCCTGGTGCCTTCGGGTGTGCGGGTTCGAGTCCCGCCTTGCGCACGGTTTGCGGCACCACCAGGCGCGGTAGGTTTGCCGCAGATCCCGACGACGTACGAGGAGGTCCACGTGGGTGACCGGCTCGCTCCGGGCGACACCGCCCCCGACTTCACCCTGCCCGACGACACCGGCGCGCCGGTGACGCTGAGCGCCCAGCGCGGCCGCAAGGTCATCGTGTACTTCTACCCGGCGGCGATGACCCCGGGGTGCACGAAGCAGGCCTGCGACTTCAGCGAGTCGCTGGAGTCGCTCGAGCGCGACGGCTACACCGTGCTCGGCATCTCGCCGGACACCCCCGAGAAGCTCGCGAAGTTCCGCAACAACGACCACCTCACCATCACCCTGCTGTCCGACCGCGACAAGAGCGTGATGACGCAGTGGGGCGCGTTCGGCGAGAAGCAGATGTACGGCAAGACCGTGCAGGGCGTCATCCGCAGCACCCTCGTCGTCGACGAGGAGGGCGCCGTGAGCCACGCGTTCTACAACGTCAAGGCCACCGGCCACGTGGCCAAGCTGCGCCGCGACCTGGGGCTGGAGTGAGCATGACCGACGCCTCCGCATCGTCGCCCACGGCGTCCGCCGGCGCGGCGCCGTCGATCCTCGCGCTGGAGGCCGAGATCGGCGCCCGCCGCGACCGGCTCGCCACGAGCATCGACGAGCTCGTCACCCGGGCCAGCCCGCGCAACGTCCTGAACCGCCAGGCCGACGCCGCCCGGGCCCGGTTCGCCGCCGCCACCCGCACCCCCGAGGGGAGGCTGCGGGCCGACCGGGTCGCCGCGGTGACGGCGGCGGTGGTCGTGGTGGGCGGCATCGTGATCTACCGGCGGCTGCGGCGGCGGTGAGGTGACACCGACCCGGGGCGGGCGCACCAGGCTGCCCGTGCGGATGCTGCACGACCGCATCCTGGTCAGCCTCGAGGGCGAGCCCGGCGAGCGGCGCTCGGGGGGCGGCATCGTCATCCCCGCCACCGCGAGCGTGGGCAAGCGCCTCTCCTGGGGTGCGGTGGTGGCCACCGGCCCGAACGTGCGTCAGGTCGAGATGGGCGACAGCGTGCTGTTCGACCCCGAGGACCGTGCCGAGGTCGAGATCGGCGCCCACGACTACCTGCTGCTGCGCGAGCGCGACCTGCACGCCGTGGCCGCCGAGCGGGTCGAGGAGAGCAACACCGGCCTGTACCTGTGAGGATCGGCCGGTCGTGCTCCGTGCCGGGCTCGGCCGTCTCCGCTTGGCGGTCGTCGCTCGTGCAGTGCCACCGGTGACCTGCTGCACGACACCGAGACCGACGTCATCGAGGTGATGACCGGCGACAACCAGCCCGTCTGGGGGAGGACACCGCGAGGCGCGCTTGCTAGGTTCGACGCCGTGCGCAGCGAGCGGGGTGACGCCGCGGCGGGTCTGGTCCGGGCGGTCGCCCTGGCCTGGTTCGCCGTCGGGTCCGCGGGTCTCGCGCACGGCACGGCCG
>JBOFBK010000140.1:0-13478 GCA_051645525.1 Dermatophilaceae bacterium
TGGTCGCCTGGACCTCCGGCAACGTCTCGGCCCGGGTGCCGGGACACGACCTGCTCGTCATCAAGCCCAGCGGGGTGCCTTACGAGGAGCTCACCCCGGAGGCGATGGTGCTGTGCTCGCTCGACGGCCGCCCCGTGGAACGTGCCGCCACGCCGTCCAGCGATGTTGCGGCGCACGCCTACGTCTACCGCCACCTGCCGCACGTGGGAGGGGTCGTGCACACCCACTCGCCCTACGCGACCGCGTGGGCGGCCCGCGGGGAGCCCGTGCCCTGCGTGCTCACCGCGATGGCCGACGAGTTCGGCGGCGAGATCCCCGTCGGCCCGTTCGCCCGGATCGGGGACGACGACATCGGGCGCGGGGTCGTCGCCACGCTGACCGGCCACCGGTCGCCGGCGGTGCTGATGCGGAGCCACGGCGTGTTCACGGTCGGGCCCGACGCGGTGGCGGCCCTCAAGGCCGCGGTGATGTGCGAGGACGTCGCCCGCACCGTCCACCTCGCGCGACAGCTTGGCGAGCCGCATCGGATCGACCCCGACGACGTCGAGGCGCTGCACCGCCGCTACGTCACCGCCTACGGACAGCGTCCGGCCCATGAGGAGGACACGTGACGAGTGCGCCGAGCGAGCAGCCCGTCCGGCGGGCGCTGTGGTTTCTCACCGGCAGCCAGGACCTCTACGGGCCCGACGTGCTCGCCCAGGTGGAGCAGCAGTCGCGTGCGGTCGCCGACGAGCTGGATGCCGCGCTGGCGCGCCTGGACCCGGACGGCCCCCGCGTCGTGTGGCAGCCCGTGCTCACGACGGCCGAGTCGATCCGGCGGGCGTGCCGCGCGGCCACCGACGACGGCGACGTCGTGGGCGTCGTCGTGTGGATGCACACGTTCTCGCCCGCCAAGATGTGGATCGCCGGCCTGGCGGCGCTCGGTGTCCCGTTGCTGCACCTGCACACCCAGGCCAACCGGTCGCTCCCGTGGTCCGACCTCGACATGGACTTCATGAACCTCAACCAGGCGGCGCACGGCGATCGTGAGGCCGGCCACGTGCTGGGCCGCACGGCCACCCCCCGGGCCACCGTCGCCGGACATGTCGCCGACCCCGACGTGCATCGCCGGGTCCGCTCCTGGAGCCGGGCCGCGCTCGGCCTGGACGCTCTGCGGTCGACCCGGGTCGTGCGCTTCGGCGACAACATGCGGGGTGTCGCCGTGACCGAGGGCGACAAGGTGGGTGCCCAGATCCGGCTCGGGCTCTCGGTCGACAGCCACCCGGTCGGAGACCTCGCGGCCGAGGTGGACGCCGTGACCGAGGATGCCGTGGCCGCCCTCGTCGCGGAGTGCCTGGACGCCTACCAGGCGGATGACGACCTGCTCCCGGGCGGCTCCCGTCATTCCTCGCTGTGGGAGGCCCTGCGGATCGAGGCGGGTCTTCGCACCGTACTGGAGCGGGAGGATGCCACCGCCTTCACGACCAACTTCGAGGACCTCGGCGGGCTGCGCCAGCTGCCGGGACTGGCCGTGCAGCGGCTGATGGCCCAGGGGTACGGCTTCGGCGGCGAGGGCGACTGGAAGACCGCCGGCCTGCTGCGCACCGTCAAGGCGATGGCCGGTCCCACCGGTGGCGCGTCCTTCATGGAGGACTACACCTACCACTGGGGGCCGGGCACCCCGAAGGTGCTCGGGGCGCACATGCTCGAGGTGTGCCCGAGCATCACCGACGAGGTCCCACGGGTGGAGGTGCACCCGCTGGCCATCGGTGGGCGTGAGGACCCGGCGCGCCTGGTCTTTACCGCGACCCCGTCGGAGGCGGTGGTCGCCGGCCTCTCCGACGTCGGTGGGAGGCTGCGGCTCACCGTGGCCGAGGTCGACGTCGTGGAGCCCGACGCACCACTGCCGCGGCTGCCGGTGGCGCGGGCCGTCTGGGTCCCGCGGCCGGACCTCGCGACATCGGCCGAGGCGTGGCTGACGGCCGGCGCTCCGCATCACACGGTGCTCAGCACGGCGGTCTCGGCCGACGCGCTCGCCTGCCTCGCCGACCTGGCCGGTGTGGAGTGCGTGCGGATCGACGCCACCACCGACGTCGCCGAGCTGGCCCGCACTCTTCGCTGGGACGACCTGTGGTGGCGGCTCTCCCCGGCCGGCGCCGCACCGAGGTGACCACTTCCGTGACCACCTCGATGAACGCCTCGGTGTCGTCGTGGCTGGCGTCGAGCGTTCTCTACCAGGTGTACCCGGCGAGCTTCGCTGACTCCGATGGCGACGGCATCGGCGACCTGGCCGGTATCCGAGCCCGCCTGGACCACCTGGCCTGGCTTGGTGTCGATGCGATCTGGCTCTCCCCGTGCTTCGACTCGCCGTTCGCCGACGGCGGGTACGACATCCGCGACCACTACGCCGTCGCGCCGCGGTACGGCACAACCGACGACCTCGTGGGGCTCGTCGAGGAGGCACGCTCGCACGGCATCCGGGTGCTGCTCGACCTCGTGCCCGGGCACACCTCCGACACCCATCCGCGGTTCCGGTCGTGGGCCGAGGACCCGGACGACCACCGCTACGTGCACAGCCCGCGGGTCGGATCGCCGGCGGCCGGCTGGGCTCCGGTGCCCGGCTCGCGCGGCGGCTACTACCTGCTCAACTACTTCCCGTGCCAGCCGGCGCTCAACTACGGGTACGCCCGGCTGGACCCACGCGAGCCGTGGCGCCAGCCGGTCGACGCCGACGGGCCGCAGGCCAACCGGGCCGAGTTGCGCTCGATCATGGGCCACTGGCTCGCTCTCGGCGTCAGCGGCTTCCGCGTCGACATGCCCGCGTCGCTCGTCAAGGACGACCCGGGGCACGTCGAGACCCGCCGGCTGTGGGGCGAGGCGCGACGCTGGCTCGATCGGCAGTGGCCGGATGCCGTGCTCCTCGCCGAGTGGGGCGACCCCGCCGTGGCCCTGCCGGCGGGGTTCCACGGCGACTTCTTCCTCCATTTCGGTGGCCCGGCGCTGCGATCGTTGTGGCACAACGGAACCGGGACCCACGACCCGAGCTGGGGCGATGCCGGCCGGTGCTACTTCGACCCGGCCGGGGGTGGGGGCTTCCGCACCTTCCTCGACGAGTGGCGCGCCGCCGCGTCGGCCACCGGCGGCGGCATCCTCCTGCCCACGTCGAACCACGACTTCACCCGCCTCGTCACGGCGCCCCGGACCGCCGACCACGCACGCGGCGCGTTCGTGTTCCTGCTCACCTGGCCGACCGTCCCGGCCATCTACTACGGCGACGAGATCGGGATGCGGTACCGGAGCGGCCTGCCCGACACCGAGGGCAGCGTGGTCGCGTCCACCTACGACCGCACCGGCTCCCGAACGCCGATGCAGTGGGCCCCGGGGCCGGGGGCGGGCTTCTCGAGCGCGCCCGCGGACCGCCTGTACCTGCCGGTCGACCCCGAGCCCGGGCGACCCGACGTGGCGAGCCAGCGGTTCGACGAGGAGTCGTTGCTGCATCTGGTGCGCCGCCTCGTCCGGCTCCGGCGTCAGGACCCGGCCCTGCATCCGGATGCCGCCATCGACGTGCTGCACGACGGGTATCCGCTGGTATACGAGCGTGGCGGGGCCCGGCTCGTCGTGGTCAACCCCGCGGACCGGCCGGCGCAGGTGGAGCTCGGACGCGGCGACTGGGACGGCGCGGTGGTCGTCGAGGGCCGGGGGGTCCGGGTGCGGGACGGCCGGGTCGAGGCGGAGGGCCGCGCGTATGGCATCCTCGCCCGGGCCGGCGACACGCCGCCCACCGAGCCGGATGCCGAGCCGGACGGTGGTGCCTCGGCGCGCCGGCCGTCGTGAGCCCGACGCGACGCCCGCGGGGCGACTCAGGCGGACGGCGGACCCGCGACGCTCCCCGCGCTGCAGTGGCTCCCCGGGCTGTGCACACCGTGAGCCACCCGCAGCTCGGCCGCGTCGTCGCCGAGCGGTCGCGGCCGGAACCTGTCCGCGACGTCCCAGTCGATCGGGGCCGGTCCGGGGTGGGTGGCCTGCCAGGCCCGCAGCGCCAGCGGGACCAGCCGGAGCCGCGCGTCGACCCACTCGGCGTCCCACGGGCCTTCGGCGAGGATCTGCTCCGCCGCACGGAACTCGTAGTAGAGCGTGCGGCGCAGCGGGCTTCCCGTCGTGCGCTCGGATCCGTGGACGACCATGACGTCGTGGACCAGCACGTCACCGGGCGCCATCTCCACCTCCACGACACCGGGCGGGCTCCATCCGTGCTCGTCCTGGAGCCGGCAGACGTCGACGGGCCCGATCTGGGACCGCGGCACGATGCGCAGGGCGCCGTGCCCGCGTCTGGACTCGTCGAGGTAGACGTCGATGTTGGCGATCCGGTGCCGCCGGGGATGCACGGCGTCCTGGTGCCACGGGACGGCCGCTCCGTCGCCCTCGTCCTTGAAGACGAGCGACTCGTAGGTCGGAACGAGGTTGCGGCCGAACAGGCTTCGGGCCACCCCGAGGATGTGTGGGCTCCCGAGCAGCTCGAGCGACTCCGGCCGGCCCTTGGAGTGGAGGTAGTCCACGCGGAACATGGTGCGGCCTTCGGGGTGGTCGGCCCAGCGCCAGTCCGCCGGGTCGTGGCCGTCGGGGATGCCGTCGCGCCCCATCGACATCCAGGTCCGGCTGGCGTCACGAAGCCGCCGGACGGGGTCGGCGGGCACGTGGTCCCTGAGGACGAGGTAGCCCTCCCGGTCGAAGTGCTCCACCTGGCGGGCGGTGAGCCCGGCCGGGGCGAGGGTCGATGTCGTCATGCGTCGACGTTATGACCGGCCGCGACGCCCTGCCTCCGGACGGGTGCGTGATCGTTCCGGGATGCTCCGATGACGGAGTCCGGCCCGCTGTCGGGTCCGTGGGAGGAGCGGTCCAGGTTGCGGAGCTGGTCCGGGCCGGCGCGGGTCATGGCGCGCGCACATCGCCACGACGACCTCGAGCTCAACGTCTCGACGTCGGGCTCGCTCACGTACGTCGTCGCCGGCGAGCTGGTCGACGTCCCGCGCGGGCACGCCGCCATGTTCTGGGCCGCCGTGCCGCACCAGCTGGTGCGGGTCGAGCAGGGGACCACGGTGCAGTGGGCGACGGTGCCGTTCTCCGAGGTGCTCAGCTGGGGGATGCCGGCCTCGGTGGTGGGCCGGCTCGTGCGACACGACCCGGTCGTGGTCCCCTCGGGCGGATGGATGCCGGCGAGCTGGTCGGCCGACCTCGAAGCGGCCGACCCGGAGCTGACGGCCGTCGTCCTGCTCGAGATCCAGGCCCGTGTGCGGCGGCTCGCGTATCGGGCGCAGGTCGGGCGTCGAGCGGTGTGGGGCGCCCCTGTCGACCGGCACTCCGCCGACACCGTGCGGGCGGCCACGGCGATGGCGCGCCACGTCGTGTCCGGCTGTACCGAGCCGCTCACCGTGGCGCAGGTGGCGGCGGCGGCACACCTCCGGCCGAGCCGGGCGATGGCAGTCTTCCGAGAGGTCACGGGAACGACGATCGGGGCGTACCTCACCCGGTGTCGGGTCGCCGAGGCGCAGCGGATGCTGCTCTCGACCGACGCGACGACGTCGCGCGTCGCCATGGCGGCCGGCTTCGGCTCGCAGAGCAGCTTCTACGCCCAGTTCCACCGGGTCGTGGGCACCTCGCCGGCCGCGTGGCGGCAGACGCAGCGCCGGCCGCCATGAGAGTCCCCGGGGTGCCACGCCCGGCCCGGCCGCAACGGGTCCGCTACGACGAGCGTCCGCGTGGGGTTCGCGAGCCGGACTGCACGGCAAGGTTGGCGTTGGTGTCGCGACTACCGCGGTGCCGGATCGTCGTCGGCGGCAGTTGTCGCTGCCTGTGCCTCACGCCGGTGTGCCCTGCGTTCGCCCCAGCTGTCGACGAGGTCGAGGATCGCGGCTCCTGCCAGCCCGGAGAAGCCGATGACCAGGAGCATCTGTCCCCAACTGGCCCCGTCTCCGATCACGATGCTCGTGTTCATCCAGACCTGGCCGGCGGACACGAGAACCATCCCGAGCAGAAGGCCGCGTGATAGGCGTCGGGTTTCGGGTCGCGGTCCTGTCGACACGTTGACAGTGTCGCTGGTGCAGCGGTCTGCCGCGCGCATCATGGGAGAAGTCGCGTCCAGGAAGAGCCACCGTCCCGTAGCGGAGCTACGAGACCTCGGCGGAGTGGAAGACGTGCAAGAGAAGGCGAGGGATCAGGTGGTGTTCTCCTCGCCGGAGGGGGAGGCGTTGCGGCTCAAGAGCTGGCGGCGGGTGTTCGACCCGGCATGCGTGAGCGCGAGACTCGTCGGGTCACCCTCACGACCTGGGGCACGCGGCCGGGTCGCTGGCCATCGCAGCCGGCGCGAACGTCGAGGCGGTGCAGCGGATGCTCGGCCACGCCTCGGCCGCGATGACGCTCGACATTTACGTCGGCCTGTTCGGTGACGACCTCGACAGCGTTGCAGACACCGTGGACGACCTTGTGCCACAAACGCGTCACAAGCCGACCGAAGAGCGTCCGGCATGGCGTGGCGATGCCTTGTCATCCTGCTCTTGACCTGCGCGGATGTCGTGTGGGGCGTGTCGGGCTTGAACCGACGACCGACGGATTATGAGTCCGCTGCTCTGACCGACTGAGCTAACGCCCCGCGTGGTCCGAGCCGTGTTCCGGGACCGCCGTTCGGGTCGCCGTCCCGGTGTACGTCTCTGACCGACCGAGCGGCGAGCCTACCGGGCGGGTCACGACGGTGGATGACGCCCGCGCGGCATCCACCGTCGGCCCGGGTCAGCGGCGCTCCTCCTTCCAGAGGAACTCGCGCAGTGGCAGCCCGCTGGCGCGGATCGTGGCAGCGCGCGCACGGCCGACGTACCGGTAGTGCCACGGCTCGTACATGTAGCAGACCCCCGCCTGCTGCCCCTTCGGGTAGGAGAGGACGAAGCCGTAGGTCCACGCGTTGACGGCCATCCACGCTCCGGCCCGGGTCGTGCCCCAGTCCGCGAGCTCCCACGCGGGCGGCCCTCCCGCAGAGCGGAAGTCGAGGGCGGTGCCGAGCTGGTGCTCGCTGTGCCCCGGCCGCGCGCTGCCGCGTCGAGCACGCTCCTCACCGCGGTCGGCGACGTCCTGGCGGAACAGCTCGGCCTGGGTGGCGTGGCTGCGGTAACCCGACTGCACCGCGATCGCGGCTCCGGCCGCGCGGGCGGCAGCGGCCATCGCGGCCAGGTCGGGCAGGAGCGCCGCCCGCACCGAGTGCCCGCCGTCGAGGCCGGCCAGGCGGGTCGACCGCAGGTCGCCCGGGGCGAAGGTGCGATCGAGGCGGTAGGTCCAGTCGAGCAGCGAGCGGTGCCAGTCGGACGCGCCGCGATGCCGGGTCGGCGTGTCCGCCACGGCGCACGGCGGCATCGGCGGAGCGGTGTCGGCCTCGGCGCGCTGCAGCCAGGTGCCGGTGTCGGGCCGCCAATGCACCTGGTCGGCGCGCACGTCGCCGAGGTAGTGGCCGGTCTGCGGCAGGTCGCCCGGGCGCCCCCAGGTGACGGTCGGCGCCCCCTGCACGAGCCAGGCGCCCGTGCTCGGGCGGTAGACGGCGATGTCGGCGCGGGCGTCGCCGGTGTAGTCGGCGGGGACCGGGATGTCGCCCGAGCGCCCCCAGCGGACCGTCGCGCCGAGGCCGCGCACGTGCCAGGTGCCGGTACCGGGCCGGTAGACGGCGACATCCGCCCTGCGGTCGCCGGTGTAGTCGGCGGGAATGGGGATGTCGCCCGGTCGGACCCAACGGACGGTGCCGGCACCGCGGAGGTGCCAGGTGCCGGTGCTCGGGCGGTAGACGGCGATGTCGGCGCGGGTGTCGCCGGTGTAGTCGGCCGGGACGGGGATGTCGCCGGGCTGGCCCCAGGTGACCGCCGCGCCGAGGCCGCGCACGTGCCAGGCGCCGGTGCTCGGACGGTGGACCGCGATGTCGGTCCGTCCGTCGCCGGTGTAGTCGGCAGCCACCGGGATGTCGCCGCGCTGACCCCACGTGACGGCAGCGGTCGGCGGGGTCGCACCGCCCGCGTCGGGTCCCCCGATGGAGCCGTCGTCGGGGCGGGGCGCCGCGGAGCCGGTCGCCGGCAGAGCGACCGCAGCGCTCACGGCGAGCACGGCCAGGCGTGCCGACCTCGAGATCATCGACGAAGCTCCTCAGCATGGTCACCGGGCCCAGCCGTCGGCCGAGCCCTCCCGACCAGTCTGCCCGCACCGCGACGTGGCGGCATCCGCGCGCTGAGGTGGCGGCGTCCGCGCTGACACGGCGGCATCCGCGCTGACACGGCGGCATCCGTGCGCTGGTCCGGGCGCTGATCGCGGTGCGACATGATGCTGGCGATGTCGCTGGTGCCGATGCGTTCGGTGGTGCATGATGTGCACCACAACGGCACCGTGAGGTGCCTGCACAGGGCACGACCGGCCACCCACGCACTGCGTGGGCCTGCAGCTCCGTCCAGGAGTTCGCATCGGCAGCATCGGCTCGCATCACGTGTGACGGCGTTGGGGAAGACGTCCCACGCACGTGAAGGAGACCCGGATGTCTGTCGCTACGCCGCATCTGTCGACGCGTGGAGTGGTCTTCATCCACTCCACGCCGAAAGCGCTGTGCCCGCACATCGTCTGGGCGCTCGAGGCCGTGCTCGGTGTTCGCGTCGCCGTCGACTGGACCGACCAGCCCGCCGCACCCGGCATGGTGCGTGCCGAGCTCAGCTGGGCGGGGGAGCCCGGTGCCGGTGCGCGGCTCGCGTCGGCGCTGCGTGGTTGGGACCACCTGCGCTACGAGGTCACCGAGGAACCGAGCCCGGGCTGCGACGGCTCGCGCTGGTCGCACACGCCGCGGCTCGGCATCCACCACAGCTGGACCTCCGCCAACGGCGACGCCGTGGTCAACGAGGACCGGCTCCGCGAGGTCGTGCAGCTCTGCCAGGGCAGCCCCGACGCGATGAGCGAGATGCTCGAGGAGCTGCTCGGGGTGGAGTGGGACGAGGAGCTCGAGCCGTTCCGGCACGCCGGCGACGGCGCCCCGGTGCGCTGGCTGCACAAGGTCGGATGACGATCGCCACCTGTTCGTGGGAGCCGGTCCGCGGAGGCCGGGCATCTGCGGCGGCTCGGCGTCCGTGATATCCGGAGACCGTGACGTCCGGAAGGTCGGCACCCGACGGCCGAAGGCTCAGCTCACCCGCGTCGTCCGCCGACCGTAGGACGCGCCGACGGCCGGATGCAGCAGATCCGCCGGAGTTGGGCCGAAGTGGGGAGGAGACACCGGCCAACCGGCAGGCTGGTCAGATCCGCCGCACCCGGCAGCGTAGGTGCGCCTCGAGCAGCGACCAGCCGTCCGCACCGAGCAGGTCACCACGGACGAGGTAGAGCATGTCCGTGCCCGTCTCGACGACGAGCAGGTCATCGACCCAAGTGGCGCGGGTCACGGCCGTCGTCCTGAGACGGTGCACGGCATCCTGTGTCGTAACGGCGAGCTCGTCGCCGCCGACCCAGACGCCGACGCTGGTTCTGGGAGGTCCGTGCGCGGTCAAGAGACGCCGGAACACCCGTCCCCACTCCTTCCTGACTGCCAGCACGCTCGCGAGCGCCACTATCGGCAGGAGGGCCGCGGTGAACCACGGCGAGCTCACGGCAGACGACGGTTCAGCGCCCTCGAGGTGGGCGACGACGACCACGGCTGCGAGGATCACGACGAGCGCGAGGAACACCGTGACGGCCTGTGTCCAGAAGCGTCGCTGTCGCAGCACGTACCGCTGGAGCACGCGCACGTAGCGGTCGATGTCCTCGGCGCGGATGACCGCTGTCCGATGGACCGTCGAGTGCGGCGGCGGCGCCTCGGTTGTCACGGCAGCACCGTACGTCGGCGGCCGCGTCGAGCGCCGACCGTCGGCGGGATCGAGGCTCAGACGCTGGTGACGACGAGCGCCACGTTGTGACCGCCGAACCCGAAGGAGTTGTTCAGCGCGGCGATGTCGCCCTGCGGCAGCTTGCGGTGCTCGCCACGGACGACGTCGAGGTCGACCGCGGGGTCGAAGTCGTCGATGTTGATCGCTGCCGGCGCGAGCCGGTGATGCACCGCGAGCACGGTGAGCAGCCCCTCCAGGGCCCCGGCGGCCCCGAGCAGGTGGCCGGTCATCGACTTGGTCGCGCTGACGCACATGCTGTCGGCCGCGGTGCCGAAGGCCCGCCGGATGGCGTTGGCCTCCGCCACGTCGCCGACCGGGGTCGACGTGGCATGGGCGTTGACGTGGACGATGTCGGATGCCGTGAGGCCGGCTCGGTCGACCGCCTCGAGCATGGCCCGGCTCGCCCCGGCGCCCTCCGGCTCGGGGGCGGTGATGTGGTGCGCGTCGGCTGACATCCCGATCGACGCCAGCTCGGCGTAGATCCGGGCGCCGCGAGCCCTGGCGTGGTCGTAGTCCTCGAGCACCATCACCGCGGCACCCTCGCCCATGACGAAGCCGTCACGGCCGGTGTCGTAGGGCCGGCTCGCCCCGGCCGGGTCGTCGTTGCGTGTGGAGAGCGCCTGCATCTGGGTGAAACCGGCGAACGGCAGCGGGTGGATGGCGGCCTCGGTGCCGCCGGCGACGACGACGTCGGCCCGGCCGGCCCGGATCATCTCCCAGCCGTAGCCCATCGACTCGGCGCCGGACGCGCATGCCGAGACGGTCGTGTGGGCGCCGGCCCGCGCACCGAGCCGCAGCGAGACGTTGCCGCTGGAGGTGTTGGGCATCAGCATCGGCACCGCGAGCGGGAACACCCGGCGGACGCCCTTCTCGCGCAGGGTGTCCCACTGGTCGAGCAGGGTCCAGACCCCGCCGATGCCGGTGCCGACCGCCACGGCCAGGCGCTCTGGGTCGACCTCGGGGGCGCCTGCATCGGCCATCGCGGCATCCGCGGCGATGGCGGCGTACTGCGCGCTGGGGTCCATGCGGCGCACCTCGACCTTGCTCAGGACCTCGCCGGGCTGCTGGGCGATGGTGCACGCGAAGTGCACCGGCAGCTCATAGCGCTCGAGCCATTCCGGCGGCAGCGGCTTGGCTCCCGACCGCCCGTCGAGGACGCCCTCCCACGTCTCGGCGATGGTGCCGCCGAGCGGGGTGGTGGCCCCGAGGCCGGTGACGACGACGCGACGCTCGCTCATGCTGGTGCTGCTCCTTGCTCGGGTGCGCTTCGGTGTCATCCTGCCCTGCCACCCCGACGGTGTCGGCCGGCATCCGCGCGATCCGGGTCGATCGACCGCGTGTCGTGCGGACGGTCGGCCCGACGCCGTCGGGGGAGGGAGTGGCGGGTCAGGACTGGTTCGACTGGATGAAGCCCACGGCGTCGCCGACGGTGGAGAGGTTCTTGACCTCGTCGTCGGGGATCCGCACGCCGAACTTCTCCTCGGCGTTGACGACGATGGTCATCATCGACAGCGAGTCGATGTCGAGGTCGTCGGTGAAGGACTTGTCCGGCTGGACGTCGGCCGGGTCGAGCCCGGTCTCCTCGTTGACGATCTCGGCGAGGCCCGCGAGGATCTCCTGCTCGCTCTGTGCCATGGATGGTGCTCCTTCTCTGGTCGGGTACTACGGGGCAGGGACGAGGGAACGGCTCCCGGATGACGCCCGGGGTCGCCGGGGTCAGGGGATGACGACCACCTGGGCCGCGTAGGCCAGCCCGGCGCCGAAGCCGATCTGCAGCGCGAGCCCCCCGTGCGGCACCTGGCCGTCGCGGATCAGCCGGTCCATCGCGAGCGGCACCGACGCGGCCGAGGTGTTCCCGGCGTGGGTGACGTCGCGGGCGATGACGACGCCGGCGGGCAGGTGCAGCTGCTTGGCCATCGCGTCGATGATGCGCACGTTGGCCTGGTGCGGTACGAACGCGTCGAGCTGGTCGGCCGTGATGCCGGCGGCGTCGAGGGCCTTCTGCGCCACGGGCGCCATCCCCCACACCGCCCAGCGGAACACGCTCTGGCCCTGCATCGCGATGTGCGGCCGGCCCAGGCCCTGCTCGTGCACGTCAAGCCAGCTCTCGGTCTGGGCGATGGTGTCCCACTGCGAGCCGTCGGAGCCCCAGATCGTGGGACCGATGCCCGGGGCGTCGGACCGGCTCACCACGGCGGCTCCCGCGCCGTCGGCGAAGATGAACGCGGTGCCGCGGTCGTCCTTGCTGGTGAAGTCGGAGAGCCGCTCGACGCCGATGACGAGCACGTGGCGGGCCGTGCCGCCGCGCACCAGGTCGGACGCGAGCGCCACGCCGTGGCAGTACCCCGCGCAGGCCGCCGAGATGTCGAAGGCCGACCCGCTGCTGCCGAGCCGCTCGGCCACCAGCGGTGCGGCGGCGGGGATCTGATACGGCCAGCTCACCGTGGCCACCAGCACGACGTCGATGTCGGTGCCGGACAGGCCTGCCATCGCCAGGGCCGGCTCTGCCGCGAGCACCGACATCTCGACGACCGACTCGCCCTCGCCGGCCCACCGCCGCTCGACGATGCCGGACCGCTCGCGGATCCACTCGTCGGAGGAGTCGATCCGCTCCACGATCTCGGAGTTCGGCACCACCCGACGCGGGCGGTAGCCCCCGATGCCGGTGATGCGGGAGTGTGCCGATGGGCCGCCGGTGGCCAGCAGGCCGGCGTGACCTCTCGCGGGTGTGCTCATGGGTCAGTGCTCCTCGACCAGCGTCTGGGCGGCGTCGAGATCGCCCGGTGTGCGCAACGCCAGTCGCTCCACCCCGGGCATGGCTCGCCTGGCCAGTCCGACGAGGGTGCCGGCCGGCGGCAGCTCGATGACCGCGGTGACGCCGAGCGCGGTGAGCTGTTCCATGCACAGGTCCCAGCGCACCGGGCTCGACACCTGCGCGACCAGACGCTCGAGCAGGTCCCGGCCACTGGCGACCACCTCGCCGTCGCGGTTCGAGAGCACGGGAACGACGGGGTCGGCGACCTCGCGACCGCTCCACGTGGTGCGCAGCGCGCCGGCTGCGGGCTCCATGTGCGCGGTGTGGAAGGCACCGGCGACCGGGAGGGGGATCACGCGGGCGCGCGCCGGTGATGCGGCGGCCAGCGCGGCCAGGGCATCCAGCGTGCCGGCCGCGACCACCTGACCGGCGCCGTTGACGTTCGCCGCGGTCAGGCCGTGCCGCTCGATCGCGGCGAGCACCTCGGCCGGGTCACCGCCCAGCACCGCGCTCATGCCGGTGGGCGTCGCGGCGCTGGCCTGGGCCATGGCGCGGCCGCGCAGGGCCACGAACGCCATCGCGTCGGCCTCGTCGAGCACTCCGGCGGCAGCGGCGGCGGTGATCTCACCGACCGAGTGCCCGGCCAGCGCGCCGGTGCCGGCCGGGGTGGGGGATGCCGTGGCGGGAGGTGACGGCGCGTCATCCGCGGTCGTCGCCGTGAGCGCGCGGAGCGCGACGAGCCCGGCACCGACGAGCAGGGGCTGGGCGACGGCGGTGTCCTTGATCGTGGCCTCGTCGGAGGTCGTTCCGTGCGCGGTGAG
>JBOFBK010000141.1:0-3091 GCA_051645525.1 Dermatophilaceae bacterium
GCGAGGTCGCGGCGGCGACCGGCGGTGTGCGTGATGTCGAGCAGCTGCCCCTCGACCAGCTCCACGGTCATCAGCCGCCAGGCCCGCCGTACGTCGGGGGCGGTCGGCGACACGAGCAGGCCGGCCTCGCTGAGCGCGAGATCGGCGACGAGCGGGGCCACGCGGGCGCCGAACAGCCGGGAGTCGCCGAGGCCGCCGGCGTCATGGTGACGCGACGCGGCCGCGACGTGCAGGGCGACGTGCCCGCGGCGGGTCTCGGAGCGGTCCATCACGTCGTCCTGGACCAGCGCGAAGAGGTGCAGCAGCTCCAGCGCGGCGGCGACCCGCACGGCATCCGGCTGGGTGGTGCGGTCACCCTGACCGATCTGCCACCCCCAATGGGCGAGCACCGGCCGCAGCCGCTTGCCGTGGTTGCGCACCCGCTCGGCGAGTTCGCCGACGAGATCGACACCGAGCGGCCCCGGGTCGTGCGCGTTACCCAGGCCGGTCCCGGTGTCGGCCGCCTCGACCAGCGCGGCCTGGACGTCGGCGAGCGTGGACTCGATCAGCACGTCGACCTCGGCGAGCATCTCCTCGACCGGTCCCGCGCCGCGGCGGGCGTCGAGGCGCGGCGCGGTCACCTCGGCACTCATGGACTCAACCGCCCTGTCCGTCCTCTCACATGTGCGCTCACCCGGTGCTGGCCGCGAGCGTGGCATGACCCTAGACAACCATTGTTCTGGACGCACCCCTGTCAAGGATGCAGGGCAGTGCTGTCTAGTCTCGCGTCTCGTGGACGCCGACGTCGTGGTGATCGGGGCCGGCCTGGCCGGCCTGGCCTGCGCCGACCGGCTGGCTGCCGCAGGCCGGGCGGTCGTGGTGCTCGAGCGCGAGCCGGTGGTCGGTGGCCGCCAGCGCACCGACGAGGTCGACGGATTCCTGCTCGACCGCGGGTTCCAGGTGCTGAACCCGGCCTATCCGGCCGTGCGGCGCCGGGTCGACGTGGCCGCGCTCGACCTGCACGCCTTCGGGGCCGGGCTGCTCGTGCGGCGGGCGTCCGGCCTGGTCGAGCTGGCCCATCCGCTGCGTCATCCGGGCCGGGTGCCGGCCACGCTACGCAGCGGGCTCCTCTCGCCGCGGGCGGTGCTGGCGCTGGCGCGATGGGCCGGCCCGGCGGTGGCGGCGCCGCGGCGGGTGATCTCCGGCCCCGATCTGGCGCTCCGGGACGGGCTCGAGCGGGCCGGGGTGCGGGGCCCGTTGCGCTCCGAGGTGCTCGAGCCATTCCTCGCCGGCGTGCTGGCCGACGACGGCGGCGGCACGTCCGACTCGTTCGTGCGCCTGCTCGTGCGGATGTTCGCCCTCGGCGTGCCCGGGTTGCCGGCGCGCGGCATCCGAGCCCTGCCGGAGTGGCTCGCGGGCCGGATGACGACCCGCCCGGGCCCGGTCGACCTGCGCCTCGGCGACCGGGCGGTGCGGGTGTGGGCGGATGACGGGGGCATGGTCGTGGAGGAGGCCGACGGCCGGGTGGTGCGGGCGAGGGCGGTGGTGGCGGCCGTGGGTCCGGAGGCGGTCTCCGGGCTGGCGCCGGTGGCCTCGCCGGCGACGAAGGGCCTGCGCACCTGGTGGTTCGCGGCGGCCGAGGCGCCGACGACGTCCTCGATGGTGATCGTCGACGGGCGACGGGCCGGTCCGATGGTCAACGCGGCGGTGGTGAGCAACGCCGTGCCCACCTACGCCCCGGCCGGCCGTCATCTCGTGCAGGTGACCACCCTGCTGCGGCCGGGCGACCCCGATGGTGCGGATGTCGAGCGTGTGGTGCGGCACCAGGCGGGGGAGGTGTTCGGCGTGGACGCCTCGGGCTGGGAGCTGCTGCGCCGTGACAACGTGTGGCACGCGCTACCGCACCAGCCCTCTCCGCTGCGCACGACGACCCCGGCCCAGGTGTCGCCGGGCCTGTATCTCGCGGGTGACCACCGCGACACCGCATCGATCCAGGGGGCGCTGGTGTCGGGGCAGCGGGTCGCCGGCACGGTGCTCACCGACCTCGACCGGGGCCGGGCGTCGTGAGCCGGCCGGTGCGACGCCGGGTGCGGGTGGTGTTCCCGCACCAGTTGTTCGCGGTGTTGCTCCACGAGCCGAAGGACACGCGGTTCGTCCTCGTCGAGGACGACCTGCTGTTCCGGCACCAGCCGTTCCACGCGCAGAAGCTGGTGTTGCACCGGGCGTCGATGAGACTGTTCGCGGCCAGGCTGCGCGACAACGGTTTCGACGTCGACGTGATCGAGACGGATGCCGGTCGAGGTACCGGTGAGCGGTTGGCGGTGCTGCTCGGGGAGCTGCGGCCCGACGAGGTGCGGCTGCACGACCCGGTCGACGACTGGCTGGTGCGCGACACGCAGGCGGCGTTCGCCGACGCCGGGATGACGTTGTCGCCCGACGACGTCGAGGAGACGCCGAACTTCGTGACCACCCGTCCGGAGATCACGCAGTGGTTCGGCGCGCATCGGGCGCGGATGGCCTCGTTCTACCAGTGGCAGCGGCAGCGGCTGGGCGTGCTCGTCGACGGCGGCCTGCCGGTCGGGGGCAGGTGGTCGTTCGATACCGAGAACCGCAAGAAGCTGCCGGCGAGGCACCGGGTACCGGTGCGCCGCCCGGTCGGGCGTTCGGATGACGCGCGCGCGGCGGTCGAGGAGGCGGTGGCGTGGGTGGGCGAGGCGTTCCCCGACGCGCCGGGCCGGGCCGACACCTTCACCTGGCCGGTGACCCACGCCGAGGCGGGGGCCGGCCTGGCCGAGTTCGTCGCCGAGCGGCTGGCCGAGTTCGGGCCGTACGAGGACGCGGTGAGCACGCGTCATCCGTTCGTGTTCCACGCCGCGATCACCCCGGCGCTCAACTGCGGGCTGCTCGACCCTCGCCAGGTGCTCGACACCGTTCTCGAGGGCGCCGAGGAGCAGGGCGTGGGGCTGCCCTCGGTCGAGGGGTTCGTGCGTCAGCTGATCGGGTGGCGCGAGTACATGCGGGCCACGTACCACCTGTACGGGCGGCGGATGCGGGCGGCGAACCACCTCGGCCACACCCGCTCGCTCGCGCCTGGGTGGTGGGACGGCACGAC
>JBOFBK010000142.1:0-3827 GCA_051645525.1 Dermatophilaceae bacterium
ACCGGTCGACCTGAAGTACCGCTCGGCCGCCGCCGACACCCGGCGGATCATGGCGGCGATCGTCGACCAGCTACCGCCCGAGGCCCGCGAACGCCACACCCCCACCGCCGAGGAGATCCGCCTCGCCACCCCGCGGGGAACGCCAGGGGCCGGATGACGCCCGCCTCGCCGAGGCGGTCGCTCCGCGTGCCTGACGTTCCGTGTCGTCGGTTCGGCGGGTCTGCCTGACCGGCTCTCCGCATCGCCACGGCGATGACGCGGAAGTCGGCGACGGTCGCGGTTGTACCCGCGCCGCACGCCGACTTGCCCGCCACACGGTCGCCGTCGTGGACGACCCTCAGTCGCCGCGCCCTTCCTCCAGCACCGCCAGGATCGTGTCCCGGTCGGCGGTGCCGCCGACCTCTGCCTGCGTCCGCCGGACGACATCGGCGTTGTGTCGCACCGCCTGGGCGCGTCGAGCGAGGTGGCTCAGCTCACTCCGGAGGTACGTCGTCAGCGACATCCCCTGAGCCGCGGCGGCATCGACCAGTGCTTCGTGGACGTCGTCGGGGATGCCGGTGATCTCGATGTCCTTCGCCATGGCCCAACCGTAGGTGTGACGGATGCCGCAGGCGCCGGTGCAGATCGCCGGCCTCGACGGGATTGACTCCGGTGGCGAGTTAGGGTTACCTCAGTTAGGTAAGACCAACTCGCCGGGTCTGGAGCCACACCATGTTCGTCAGCAACGCACTCGTCGGGCTGCGTGAGGGGCTCGAGGCGGCGCTCGTCGTCGTCATCCTTCTCGCGTTCCTCGTCAAGTCCGACCGTACCTGGGGCGTGCGGTACGTCTGGACCGGCGTCGGGGTGGCGGTCGCGCTCAGCGTGGCGCTCGGGGCCGCCCTCACCTTCGGTACCCGCCAGCTCTCCTTCGAGACCCAGGAGCTGGTCGGCGGCATCTCGAGCATCGTCGCCGTCGGCTTCGTCACCGCGATGGTGTTCTGGATGAAGTCGGCCGCCCGCACGATCTCGGGCGAGCTGAAGGGCCGGCTCGACCACGCGCTCGACCTCGGGCCGATCGCCGTGGCGCTGGTCGGCTTCCTCGGCGTGGGCCGCGAGGGCCTGGAGACCGCGATCTTCTTCTACGCCACGGCGCGGGCCGCCGGCGCCGGTAACAACGTGCCGCTCCTCGGCTGGGCGCTCGGCATCGGCACCGCGGCGGCCCTCGGCTGGCTCATCTACCGCGGGGCGCTGCGCATCGACCTCGGCCGGTTCTTCCGCTGGACCGGTGTCGCGCTGGTCCTGGTGGCGGCCGGCATCCTCGCGTACGGCATCCACGACCTCCAGGAGGCTGCGGTGCTGCCCGGGCTCACCACGCTCGCCTTCGACGTCTCGGCCGTGGTCGACCCGTCGTCGTGGTACGCCGCCCTGCTCAAGGGCATCTTCAACTTCACCCCGCAGACCACCGTGCTCCAGGCGATCGCCTGGTCGGCCTACGTCGCGGTCGTGCTCACCGCGTTCCTCCGGCCCAGCCGCACCACGTCCGACACCAGCCAGCGCACCGGCCAGCCGGCCGCCGTCTGACCACCCACCGACACCACCGACAAAGAGAGAACCCCGATGCGCCAGCGTGCCCTCACCACGATCCTCCTCGCCCCCCTCGTTCTCGGTGTCGCCGCCTGCGGGTCGGACGAGAGCACCGAGTCCGGAGGCGGCGACGGGCCGATCGCCGTCACGGCATCCGACACCGAGTGCACGGTCGACCGGGCCGAGGCACCCGTCGGCACCGTGAAGTTCACCGTGACGAACACCGGCACCAAGGTCAACGAGTTCTACGTCTACGCCGAGGGCGACCGGATCATGGGCGAGGTCGAGAACATCGGCCCCGGGCTCTCGCGTGACTTCCTCGTCGAGATCTCCGAGCCCGGGACGTACGAGACCGCGTGCAAGCCGGGGATGGTGGGCGACGGCATCCGGGCCGCGTTCACCGTGACCGGCGAGTCGGCCGCACCGAAGACCGGCAACGAGCAGCTGGCCACGGCGGTCGAGGAGTACGAGCGCTACTCGCGCAGCCAGGCCGAGGCGTTCCTCACCCGCACCAAGGAGTTCGTCGCCCTGGTCAAGGCCGGCAAGGCGGCCGAGGCGAAGGCGCTGTACCCGACCGCGCGCTCGTACTGGGAGCGGATCGAGCCGGTGGCGGAGTCGTTCGGCGACCTCGACCCCAAGATCGACGGGCGCGCCGAGGTGGTCGAGGAGGGCATGGAGTTCACCGGGTACCACCGCATCGAGAAGGACCTCTGGGGCGCCGGCATCACCGCTGAGACGAAGACCATGGCCGACCGGCTGCTCGTCGACGTCGCCGAGCTGGAGTCCAAGGTGCGCACCGTCGAGCTCAACCCGCTGCAGCTGGCCAACGGGTCCAAGGCGCTGCTCGACGAGATCGCCACCGGCAAGATCACCGGTGAGGAGGAGCGCTACAGCCACACCGACCTCTGG
The DNA here is from genome assembly GCA_051645525.1 of Dermatophilaceae bacterium. Classification (GTDB taxonomy): domain Bacteria; phylum Actinomycetota; class Actinomycetes; order Actinomycetales; family Dermatophilaceae; genus JBOFLG01. The sequence goes on from JBOFBK010000142.1 coordinate 2,473, forward strand.
GACTTCGAGGCCAACGTGGAGGGCTCCAAGGCCGCGATCCAGGCGCTGCGGCCGTTCCTCGAGCAGGCCGACCCCGCCCTCGTGGCCACCATCGACGAGCGCGGTGACGCCCTGGTCGCCCTGCTCGAGACGCACCGCAAGGGCGACGGGTTCAAGCTCTACACCGAGCTGACACCGGCCGAGATCAAGGCGCTCTCCGACGCCCTCGACGCCTACGCCGAGCCGGTCTCGACCGTGGCCGGCCTGGTCGACGAGGCGAAGTGAGCAGGCGGCGGCAGTGACCGAGGGAGTGGGATGACGAAGGCCGACGACACCGGATCCACCCGCCGGGCAGTCCTCGCCACCGGCGCGGGCACCGCGCTGGCCACCGCGGCGGCGGGCATGGCCTACGCGGCGCGCCCCGCCGAGGCGGGTGCGGCATCCGGCACGGCGGTATCCGGCGAAAGGGCAAGTGGCGCAGCAGCATCCGACGGGATCGTGCCGTTCCGCGGAACCCACCAGGCGGGCATCACCACGCCCGCCCAGGACCGGCTGCACTTCGTGGCGCTCGACGTCATCACCGAGGACCCCGCCGAGCTGCGCGACCTGCTCACCCGGTGGACCCGTGCGGCCGAGCGGATGACGTACGGCGCCGAGGCGGCCCCCGGCGGCACGGTCGGCGGCGGTCCGTGGAGGGTGCCCGAGGACACCGGTGAGGCGCTCGACCTCGCGCCCGGCCACCTCACCGTCACCGTCGGCTACGGGCCCTCGCTCTTCGACGGGCGGTTCGGCCTGGCCGGACGACGGCCCGCGGCGCTGCGCGACCTGCCCGCCTTCGCCGGCGACGACCTCGACCCGGCGCGCTCCGGCGGCGACCTCTGCATCCAGGCGTGTGCCGACGACCCGCAGGTGGCGGTGCACGCCGTGCGCAACCTCATCCGGATGGGGTTCGGCACGGTCTCGGTGCGGTGGAGCCAGCTCGGGTTCGGCCGCACGGCGTCGACGTCGCGCGCCCAGACGACGCCGCGAAACCTGTTCGGCTTCAAGGACGGCACCGCCAACATCACCGCCGAGGAGACCGGTGCACTCGACGACCACGTCTGGGTGGCGCCGGATGACGTGCGCGGCCCGTCGTCCTGGATGGCCGGCGGCTCGTACCTCGTGGCGCGCCGCATCCGGATGCAGATCGAGCTGTGGGACCGCACGCCGCTGATGGAGCAGGAGCAGATCTTCGGCCGGGACAAGAAGGTCGGTGCGCCGCTCGGCCGGCAGGGCGAGTTCGACGAGCCCGACTTCGCGGCTCTCGGCACCGACGGCGAGCCGCGCATCCCCGAGGTCGCGCACGTGCGGCTGGCGCACTCGAGCACCCTCGACGG
>JBOFBK010000143.1:0-2718 GCA_051645525.1 Dermatophilaceae bacterium
CGACGGCCTCGCCACCGCGAGCGAGCTCGGCCTGGTCGCCAGCGCCTGACGGTCAGCGCCACCTGCGGTGCGACACCGGTCGACCTCAGCGCCCGCTCAGCCCGGCGGTCAAGGCGGTGAGCTGCTCCCCCCGAACCGCAGCGGACGTCCTGTCGAACCGTGCGATCTGGGTAACGAGCTCGGCGCGACAGCAAGCTCGTGGAACGAGCCGACGACCACCATCTGCCAAGGGTCGCCTGACGATCTTCACCCAGAGGTCTCGGCGGTTGCTCGCTTGTTGAACGGCGGGCATCGGAGTGCCTCCGACAGCCGGCGCGAGTTATGCACGCTGTTGCCCGGTCGTCTCGCCGGACCCCACTCCCCGGAGGAACACGTCGACGATGGTCGTCGGCGCCACACCGTCCGTGATCCCGGGGTCCATGCGTCGTAGCTGGACATGGCCGAGGAGCAGAGCGGCGAACGTCCGCGCTGCCGCCTCGGGGGGGACCCTCAGGTGGCCCTCGGCGTCACGGAACGCCGGCAGCACGGTGAGATGGGGCGGAGCGATACGACCCCGCAAGTCCGCGAGGCGCGGGTGATCCACGTGCTGGGCGACATCGCCCGAGAGGCGGTCTAGATCCGCCGCACCGCTAGTCAGCAGATACTCGGCCGGGTCCACCAGGCGGTCGCGCAGCGGGCGACCCCCGGCCATGATCGCCTCCACGTCGGTGCGTTGTCGGGTCATGACACGGATGTAGACCTCGACGAGCAGGCTCTCCTTGTCGGTGAAGTGGTAGTAGGGCGCCGCCTTGGTCATCCCCGCCGCCGATGCGATCTCCTGCATCGACACCGCCACGAACCCCCGGGCACGGAACAACGCGGTCGCTGCCTCCAGGACCCGGTCGCGCCCAGCTGAGCTGGGCCGCGGCTCGGTTGCGGATCGCTTCACGGTCCTCGCTCCTCCACGTCCCGGGATTCCTAGCCGACTCTCAGCAACCTCATCTTGACACCCGAGAGTCGAGCCGATGTACTGAGTGAGCGGTTAGTAAGTAGCTTGACTGCGACGACTCGGGGCCACGACCGACACGGGACTCGAGATCGACCGAGAGACGGGACGAGGTGACCCATGAGCCACACGCACGTCGTCGCCATCGAGGTGCGCCCGCCGGGCCTGGCGGACGCGCTCGCCCTCGTCGCCGCTCGCGACCCGTTCCCCTCTCTCTATGGCCCGGCGATCACCGTCGGCGTCTTCCTGTCCGTGGCGGCCACCGGTCGGGCCCTCGACCCAGCGAGGCCCCTCGCCAAGGCCTTCGTCTGCCGCGTGGTCGGTCGTCCGGCTCGACCGAGGGTCGAAGGGGCAACCGGTAACCACTCGATGACCGTGTTCGGACGGTCACGCGCACCGCCGCGGATCCGTGTCAGGTCGCCCTCGAAGAGACGAGGAGTTCCGCGGTCGCAAGCCCGGCCTTGCAGCGCTGACCAGGCCGGATCTCCTGCTCACCACAGCCGGTCCGAGCGGGCCCGGACTCGCTCGGGGGCTCCCGCGTCGGGCCTTGCCCCCTTCCCGGGGGCCACCGCATCGCCAGGCGCAACGTCGTGACAGCAACCGCATACCCGGCCTTCCTTCTCGTGCCGTGCGGACTGTTCCTTCTTGCACTATTCACGAATTCGATGCGGGCGATCGCAAATCCCGGTGCAGATCCTGGAAGCCGGTTTCGTTCGCGAGCGGACCACGCAAGAGCGAGTTGTCCGGCCTCGTCGAGTGGAGCCACCACTGAAAGAATGTCTCGTCGAACGACTCTGCCATCGAATCAACCCTGCCCAAGATCCGATCCTGCCAACTCGAAGGAGCAAAGATGAACCCCCTATCAAGATCCACATGGACACGACCCGCGTTCCTGCTACTAGTGGTCGTTCTGGCATCGCTGACCGTCGCCATGCAACCCGTCAGCGCCGAGACCTCGCAGGGCCCACAGGCTCGGGAAGAGTTCGTCCTTGACCCCGCCGACTATCCGGGTGCAACTCACTTTCTGTTCCTCGAATCTAGCGAGGACCAGATCTCGCGTGAGTATCGAAGAAGCGTCAGCCGCTTCGTGGACGGCATGGCATCGCAACCCGGTTTCCGCGCCAGTATGACACTCGCGGGCACAGATCTGAAGCGAATGGTGGTCTACTACCAGTTCGAGACGGAAGCCGACTACACGGCGGCACGGAACAACCCCAAAATGATTGAGCTGTTCGGCCCCGTCAGTACCGCGTCGGCCCGCACGGAGGACTTCGCGACCAACCCGCTCGAGCAGATACCGGCAAACTCGGCCGAGCCGCTGCCGGACTACTCTGCGACTTTCAAGGTAGGTGATGGCGTCGGTATTAACGAAGCTCTCGTCAACCCGGGCCGCGAGCAAGCCGAACTGACCGCCTTGATGCGAGAGGCCGGGGTGGTCGCGAACCCGAACGACAGCGAAGGCTTCATCGACTTTACCTTCCACGAGGCGATCGACGGCAGCCGCAACATGAATCTGCTGCACTGGACCAGCGTTCGTACGATGTCCGTCGCGGCCTTGGGGCCACTGGTACAGAATCTGATCAACGGTGGCTTCACCGGTGGGACCGATGGCTGGGGGCCGGACGGGCCAGGCCTGATCGGCGTGCACGTCTACGAGATCGAGGAGATCCGCAACGCCTAGACGGCGGGACTCATCGCGCCCGCACTGGCCCGGCGTGACCACGTCGGTCACG
>JBOFBK010000144.1:0-5743 GCA_051645525.1 Dermatophilaceae bacterium
GGCGTCGGTGGCGTCCACATCTAGACGCCACCGATCCGCCTCGACGCCATGGCGTCGAAACGCCCGGGGGTGGCTGGGGCGGACCGTCGAGGGGGTAGCCCGATGGGCTTCGTCGGAGGATGATGCCCGGCATGGGCAAGCCGTACACCGTCACCCGCTCGACCACGATCGACGCGCCGGCCGAGCGGATCCGCCCGCTGCTGAGCGACTTCCACGAGTGGCCGGCGTGGTCGCCGTGGGAGGACGTCGACCCTGGGATGCGCCGCACCTACTCCGGCGCCGAGCGGTCGGTCGGCGCCTCCTACGCGTGGGAAGGCAACCGGAAGGCCGGCAAGGGCGGGATGACGATCACCGCCGACGCGCCGCACCAGGTCGACATCGACCTCCGGTTCGAGAAGCCGTTCGCCGCGCGGAACCGTCTCGAGTTCGTCCTCACCCCAGCAGACGGCTCGACCGCCGTCGAGTGGCGCATGCACGGCGAGCTCAGCCCGGTGATGCGGGCGTTCTCGCTGGTGAAGTCGATGGACTCCCTCGTCGGTCCGGACTTCGAGAAGGGCCTCGCCCGGCTCAAGCACGTGGCCGAGACCGGCTGACGGCACGCGAGAGCGCGGCGTCGAGCGCCCAGTAGGAGGTCGCCACCGCGAGGCCGAAGCCGAGGATGCCGACGACGGTCACCAGGACCGGGCCGTAGCCACGCTCCGCCGCGTTGGCGAACCCGTACGGGTAGGCGTCCACCGCCACACCACGGGTGAGCATCCAGCCGATCCACCCGACCGGCACGACGAGCGAGGCGAGCACCACGCGGCCGTCGACCAGCCGCCGCGGCCCCCACACCAGCCAGACCGCCACCGTCACGGCAGGAGTGACGATGTGCAGGATCGGATCGGTCAGCCGGGCCCACCCGGTGACCACCGCGGTGGGCCGCAACAACACCGCGTAGACGATCGCGGTGACGGTGATCATCAGCATGCCGTCGAGCCGGATGACCCTGCGCCAGAACGTGACACGCTCGGGTTGCCAGGCAAGCAGGGTGGCGCCGACGGCCACCACCGCGTTCGACCAGGTGGTGAAGTAGCTGACGTGGTCGGCCATGCGCGACCACCAGCCGGCCACGCCGTCCGGATGCAGCCCGTAGAGCCCAGCCGGTGGGGTGCGTGCGTCGAACGCCTCGAGCGCCACCAGCACGGTGGCCAGCACGACACCGCTCCAGGCGACGGCGGCATTGACGGCGAGCGCCCGCCGGGCAGAACCGCTCAGGCGGTCGCCGACGGCCGCCGGCGGAGCGGCATCCGTACTCGTCATGGGGCTCTCCTCCGGGTAGGCGAGTGGCGGGTCAACTCGCGGATCAGGGTGCGGTACAACTTCCGTACGACGGCGTGGTGCCGGATTTGCCCGGCGGTGCGGTGTGCCAGCCGTCGGCGGTGGCTCGGACGACGAGGTCGGCCGCCACCGGCGTGGCTCGCACCAGCGCCGCGTTCGGCTCGTCGACCCGCGCGACCCAGGCCACGGCATCCGCCTCGGTCTTGCCGAAACGGACGTGCCGCTCGACCAGACGGGCACGACGTGACTCCGTGTCGGCCTCGAGCGACCAGACGGCGTCCAGTGCAGCGCGGACCCGGGGCCAAGGGGTGGCGTCGTGCAGGAGGTAGTTGCCCTCGGTGACGACGAGACGGACATCGGGCGACACGGCGACCGCGCCGGCCAGTGGCTGCTCCAGGGTGCGCTCGAAACCCGGTGCATACACGACCGCACCGGTCTCCGACCGGAGCCGCTCGAGCAGCGCGGCGTAGCCGGAGGCGTCGAACGTCTCGGGAGCCCCCTTGCGGTCGAGGAGCCGCAACCGCTCGAGCTGCCCGTCGGCGAGGTGGAACCCGTCCATCGGGACGAGTGCCGCCCAGCCCTCACCGCGTGTGTCGCACAGGGCGGTGACCAGTGCCGCGGCCAGCGTCGACTTGCCGGCACCCGGCTCTCCAGTGACCCCGAGCAGGGCCCGCCCGCGCGTCGGCACGAGAGCCGCCGCCGCGGCGACGAGTGGGTGGGCGGGGTCGAGCCGCGGGTGGGCGGGGTCGAGCCGCGGGTGGGCGGGGTCGAGCCGCGGGTGGGCGGGGTCGAGCCGCGGGTGGGCGGGGTCGACGCGAGGCGCACTCACGCCGCCATGGTGCCCTACGCGCTCGGCGCCGACGAGTGTCGTGGGACCGCGTCGTGCCGCACCGGCCGACGGCGTGGCCGGGACGCGACCAGCAGCCAGGCCATGAGCGCCAGCTCGCCGAGCATCACCGGGACGAGAGCGGCGCGCCATCCGACCTCGGTCCAGCGGGACAGCGCGTCGTCCAGCAGGTAGGCGCCACCGGCCAGTGACGTGGCCAGGGCCACCGCTCGCGGCGCGGTCCGGGAGCGCCACACCGCCAGGCCGGCCAGTACCAGGCTCAGGCCGAACACGAGGAGCGCGTTCGACCAGTCGGCGCGAAAGCCCGCCGCGGCCGTGCCACCCGGCCAGAGCAGGATGACGACACTCGTCGCCAGTAGCAGGGCGTATCCCGACCGGGCCAGCATCGCCGCGTAGGCGAGGGTGCCGGCCCGCTGCCGCGTCACGAGGTACAGGCCCCAGGCGGCCGCGACGTCGAGCACCGCCACGACGAGGAAGGCGACGCCGACCAGGCGCGGCGCCGCGGCGTCATCCGCTCGCGCGAGGACCACCGCGGCCGGGATCGAGACCAGGGTTATCAGCAGTAGCGAGCTGCCCGCGAGCCGAGCTCCGAGGCGTTCGGTGGCGGTAAGCGCGATGCCGTGCCTCCATGATGCCGGCGAGGTGGTGTCCGCCGGGCGACGGTGCGCGGCGCGGGGCTCGACCGCATCCGGCGCCACCGACGTTGCGCCTGCCACGGTGGGCACCCGAGCGGGCCGTGACGGCGTGCGGTCGGAGCCCGTGCTCGAGGTCATGCGGCCACCGTGTCGGTTGTGCGGCACTGGGGTCTGTCCGGATCGACCCTGAGCCGCCCCCGAACGACACCCGACCTCGCTCATGGGGGTGACTCGGGGACACCTGCCCAGGACGCCGGCAAACCGGCCTTCCGGCATCCGACACCCTGGCCGAGCGGCACTGCACCGCAGCGGAATACCGGCTGACGGATGCCGGTCAGGGTCGCCTCGTGCGGGCAGGCTCGCCGACCCGGGTCGCCTCACCGTGGTCGACTCAGGCCGGCGTACGTAGGCGCAGCTCGGCGAGGATCCTGCCCTGCCGCTCGAGCGCGGCACGCTGCCGCGCGGCGTCGGTGAGGGCGTCGGTGAGGTCGTCGGTGCCGGCCGGCTCGCACTCGCGCAACGCGTCCTCGGTGTCGGCCAGCGCGACGATCAGTTCACGCACCGTCGGTGTGGCGACGGGCCGGTTCAGCGGGTTCATGCCGTCATCCTCGAAGCGGCGCCTCGGCGGCGTCGTGGAGCGCCCTGTGCGACCCCTGTCGGATCTCTACCGCCGGCTCAGGCGCGCTATGCGGGTCGACCGCCGGGAGCCGCCAGACAGGGAAACTGCCGGTGGCCTGCTACCGGTGGAACACAGCACGGCGCAGACCAGGCCCCTGGGTGTGCATTCCCTGTCGGCAGGCCAGGCAACCCCACAGAACGCGCCTCAGGGGTGCCCGGAGTCGGTGAGCACCTCGACCGTTCGGGTGGACTGCTCGGCCATCAGCCCGGCCAGCTCGTCGCCGACGGGCAGTTCGCCGCGGTCGGCGTACACCGCTGCGAGTGCACGGAAGTAGCGCTCGTAGCCCGACGGCGTGAGCGCAAGCACCCAGGTGGCCGGCTCGTCGAACGGGTTGGCGAAGCCGTGGGCGAGCCCGCGCCCGGCGTAGACGACCTGGCCGGGCTCGCCGGTGACGAACTCGTCGCCGATGCGGAACCGGAGCCGGCCGCTGGTGAGGAGGAACGCCTCGTCGTGACCGTCGTGCACGTGCTGCGGCGGGCCGAGGTGGCCGGGCTGCATGACGTTGTCGACGAGGGTCATCACCCCGGCGGTCTCCTCAGCCCGGAGTGCCACCCGCATCTGCCACCGCGGCAGCACGATCTCCTCGCCGTCGTGGAGTAGCCGGCGGATGCCGGTCCCGGTGGCGGTCATCGATGGTCCGAGGTCGCGGCGGGACCGCCCTGGCGCCGCACGATGGTCGGGTATCCCGTCGTCAGCCACGTCGGCGTCCCGGCCGCAAGGTGGTCATAGGCCCACGCGTCCCTCGTCGCGCTCGGTTGCTGTCACCCGATGGAGACTAGCGGCCGAGGTCGCGGTCTTGACCGCCTGAGCCAGAGGGTGCTCCGGCGGTGGCTGTGCACGTTGCGAGTCCACCGACTCGTCGGTCGACCGCAGCCCCGGTGGCGACCGGCCGCCATCGCGGTTAGCGTCACTGCCGTATCCACCTGAAAGGAATCAATGGCCGTGCGCCCGCGCTCCGTTGCAACCGCCCTGTCTACCGCTGCCCTTGTATTCATCGGTGTGGGCGTCGTACCGGCGGCCGCTACTTCGTCGCCTGTCACGGCCGGCACGGCGATCTCGTCCACGACGTCGACCGACGACATCGCGGAGCGGCTCGCTGCCATCGACGGCATGCGGGTCGTCAGCCGTTCCGAGCAGCCCAGCGGGCAGACCTATTTCGTGCTCACCTACCGGCAGCCGGTCGACCACCGGCGTCCGGCTCAGGGTTCCTTCGAGCAGCGCCTCAGCCTGCTGCACACGGGTACCGACCGTCCGATGGTTCTGCACACCAGCGGGTACGGACTCTCCGACACCGCGTTCAGTGACGAGCCCACGACCCTGCTGGGCGCCAACCAGGTCAGTACGGAGCAGCGGTACTTCGCCCCGTCCCGTCCGACGCCGACCGACTGGGAGCACCTCACAATCTGGCAGGCCGCGAGCGACCACCACCGAATCGTCGAGGCCCTGAGGCCGATCTACCCAGCGAAGTGGATCTCGACCGGCGCGAGCAAGGGCGGGATGACGTCGGTGTACCACCGCCGGTTCTACCCGGATGACGTCGACGGCACCGTGGCGTACGTGGCGCCCAACGACGTCGACAACGCGCGCGACAGGTACGTGCCCTTCATCCAGCAGATCGGCGACGACGACGAGTGCAACGCCGCGCTCCGCCGGTTCCAGCGCGCTGCACTCGAGCGTCGATCTGCACTGGTCGCCCTGGTCACTGCAGAGGCGAAGAAGGATGGACGCACCTTCTCGCAGTCCTTCGGGAGTGTCGACCGGGTGGTCGAGGCAGCGATCCTCGATGCGCCGTTCTCGTTCTGGCAGAACTGGGGACCGTCGCTGTGCCCTCGGGTGCCTGGCGATGCCTCGAGCGACCAGGAGATCTACGACTTCATCGACGAGATCCTCTTCTGGTCCTTCTACTCCGACCAAGGGGTCGAGTTCGTGGTGCCGTACTTCTACCAGGCTGCGCGCCAGACCGGGTGGCCGAACGTCGCGGAGACGCCATGGCTGGCGGACCTCCAGCGCTATCGCGAGGCCAGGCCGGCAGCGATCGCGGTGCCGCCGTCGATCCGTCCGCGTTTCGAGCCGGGCGTGATGCGCGACATCGACCGCTGGGTGCGTACGCGGGGGAGCGAGCTGCTCTTCGTGTACGGCGAGGACGACCCGTGGAGCGCGGAGCCGTTCAGGCTCGGCCCGGGGACGCGTGACTCGGCCGTGTACTACCAACCTGGCGGCGACCACGGCTCGACCATCGCGGGCCTCGACGCGGACGACGAA
>JBOFBK010000145.1:0-9958 GCA_051645525.1 Dermatophilaceae bacterium
GCACGAGGGCACCACCTCTGGGTACTGGACGCCACCGACGACGGCGGAACCGTCATCCGCACCGAGGAGACGCAGCGCGGTGCCGCGGTGCGGCTGCTCCGACCGGCGCTGGTGCCCACCATGCGCCGGCAGCACCAGCGATGGGTCGACGGACTGTCGCGCATCGCCGAGAGAGGACGGCCGTGATGCTGCTCGTCTACGGGGCCACGGGATACACGGGACGGGTCGTGGCGCGCGCGCTGACCGGCGATGGCCTGCGGCCTGTGCTGGCGGGCCGCCGCGGCGAGGCGGTACGCGCCGTCGCCGACCCGCTCGGGCTCGACATCCGGGCCGGTGCCGTCGCCGACCTCGACCTCGCCGGCGTGACGGTCGTGCTCAACTGTGCCGGGCCCTTCTCGGCCACCGCCGCCCCGCTCGCCCGCCGCTGCATCGACGCCGGAGCGCACTACCTCGACCTCGCGGGCGAGGTCGAGGAACACCGGGCACTCGCCGAGCTCGACGTCGCCGCACGCCGGGCCGAGGTCCTCGTGCTGCCCGGTGTCGGGTACGGCATCGTCCCCTCGGACTGCCTCGCCGCGCACGTCGCCCGCCGGGTCGGCGAGCCGCGCTCGGTGCGGGTGGCGCTCAAGACGGTCGGGGGTGTCTCTCGTGGTACCGCCGGTGTGGTGCTCGGGTCCTTGCGGCAACCCGGGGTGCAGCGTTCCGGTGGACGCCTCGTGTCACGGTCTGCCGGAACCGCACGGCTACGGGTCGACTTCGGCGACGGCGACGGCCCGACCACCGTGGTGACGAACCCATGGCGCGCCGACCTCGTCGCGAGCGTTCCCGAGGCTCCCGACTACGAGACCTTCATGGCCTTTCCCACGCCCGTGCGCGCGCTGATGCGCATCCCGCACGGCGGTCTGCTCCGGTGGGTCGCCGGCCGCCTCCCGGAAGGCCCGTCGGATGACGCGCTCGCCCGCGGCCGCAGCGCCGTCTGGGCCCGCGCCACCGGGGTCGACGGGAGCACCGCGACAGCCGTCGTGCGCGGACCCGACGCCTATCCGCTGTCCGGTGCGACGGCACTCGCCTGCGCACGTCGCGTGCTCGCCGGCGACACCACGCCCGGATTCCACACCCCGGCGAGCGCCTGGGGACCGGATCTCGTGCTCGACATCCCCGGGCTGGTCCGCGAGGACGTCTGAACGGCGCCGGCCACCGAACGGAGCGCCACGTCATCGAGGGCGGGGTGGGCACTTGTCCTGATGCGGAGTCGGGCCGGGCCGCCCTAGCGTCTCGTCGGGTCGAGCGGTGTGTACCGACCATCCGCCCCGAGACGTCCCCGACCGTGCTGACGAAGGAACTCGCCATGACCCGAACGGATCTCGCCTGGCCCAGCCGTGTCGTCGCAGGCAGCACCATCGCCGCCGTCGGCTTGGCCCTCGCGGGCTGCAGCGGCACGGAGTCCGGCTCCGATGACCAGGTGGTCGGCTCGGGCACCACCGCGTCGGACTCCCGGACGGTCGGCGGCTTCACCAAGGTGCAGGCCGAGGGCGCCGTCGACCTGGTGGTCACCACCGGGCCGCTCGCCCAGGCCGAGATCGAGGCCGACGACAACATCCTCGAGCTGGTCAGCACCACGGTCGAGGGCGACACCCTCGTGGTGACGACCACGAAGAGCTACAGCACCCGAAACCCGGTGACCGTCACCGCCCAGGTGCCGAAGCTGACCGGTGGGACGACAAGCGGTTCGGGCGATCTCCGGCTCACCGTCTCCGATGCAGCCACGGTCGACGTCGCCACGTCCGGCTCGGGCGACATCGTCGTCGACGGCACCGCCGGGTCGGCCGTGCTCACCACCGAGGGCTCGGGCAACGTCGACGCCAGTGGCCTGGACGCCGACGAGATCAAGGCCGGAACCGCGGGCTCGGGCGACATCGAGGTCGGGTCACCGGCCGCCCTCGACGCGACATCGGCCGGTTCCGGCGACATCGTCTACGCGCAGCGTCCGGCCACGTTGACCGAGAACGCCTCGGGGAGCGGCGAGATCGGCCCCGGCTGACCCGGATCGGCTCGGGCTGAACGGGTTTCACTCGTCGTGGTGCTCAGGTGTTCTGCGGGAAGCCGAGGTTGAGACCGCCGTGTGACGGGTCGAGCCAGCGCGAGGTGACCACTTTCCCGCGGGTGAAGAAGTGCACGCCCTCCATCCCGTGCGCGTGGGTGTCGCCGAACAGGCTGTTCTTCCACCCGCCGAACGAGAAGTACGCCATCGGCACCGGGATCGGCACGTTGACGCCGACCATGCCGACCTCGACCTCGTGCTGGAACCGCCGCGCCGCGCCGCCGTCGTTGGTGAAGATCGCCGTGCCGTTGCCGTACGGGTTGGCGTTGACCAGCGCCAGCGCCTCGTCGTACGACTGCGCTCGCACCACCGACAGCACCGGACCGAAGATCTCGTCGCGGTAGACCGACATCTCGCGGGTCACGTGGTCGAACAGCGTGGGTCGCAGGAAGTACCCGTCGCCGTCCGCGTCGACGTCGCCCTCGCGGCCGTCGACGACGAGCGTGGCGCCCTCGGCGATACCGGCGTCGAGGTACGAGGCGACCTTGTCGCGGTGCTGCCCGGTCACGAGCGGGCCCATGTCGCAGCCTCGGGTGCCGTCGCCGGTGACCAGCTTGCCCATCCGGTCGGTGATCTTGGCGACGAGCTCGTCGGCGATCGGCTCGACCGCGACGAGCGCCGAGATCGCCATGCACCGCTCGCCCGCGGACCCGAACCCGGCGTTGACGGCGGCGTCGGCGGCAAGGTCGAGGTCGGCATCCGGCAGCACGATCATGTGGTTCTTGGCCCCGCCGAGCGCCTGCACCCGTTTGCCGTGCGCGGTGCCGGTCTCGTAGACGTACCGTGCGATCGGTGTCGACCCCACGAACGACACCGCCTTGACGTCCGGATGGGTGAGCAACGCGTCGACCGCCTCCTTGTCGCCGTGCACGACGTGCAGCACGCCGTCGGGCAGGCCGGCCTCCTTCCACAGTGCCGCAACGGCGTTCACGGCCGACGGGTCCTTCTCGGACGGCTTGATGACGACGGCGTTGCCGCAGGCGACGGCGATGGGCACGAACCACAACGGCACCATCGCGGGGAAGTTGAACGGGCTGATGACAGCCACGACCCCGAGGCTCTGCCGGATGGAGTAGACGTCGACCTTCGTCGAGACGTTCTCGGAGAAGCCGCCCTTGAGTAGGTGCGGTATGCCGCAAGCGAACTCGGCCACCTCGAGTCCTCGGGTGACCTCGCCGACGGCATCCGACAGCACCTTGCCGTGCTCGGCGGTGATGAGCGCCGCGATCTCCTCCTTCCGCTCGTTCAGCAACTCGCGGAAGCGGAAGAGGACCTGGGTACGGGTGGTCAGCGACGCGTGGCCCCACTCGCGGGCCCAGGCCTGGCCGGCCGCCGCGACTACCTCGCCGACGACCTCGGCCGACGCCAGGTCGAGCACGCCGGTCTGTTCGCCGGTCGCCGGGTTGAACACCGGACTGGTGCGCCCGGCGGTACCCTGCCACGGAGTGCCGGAGATGAGGTGGGTGATCCGGATGGGAGTCCTGCTCACGAGTATCGATCCTTCGTCGACTGTAGTGAAATCAGTGTGTCAGGTCCTCGCCGACAACGGAACGGAGGATGACGGACGCCAATCGCGACGGATCACGTCGTGCCGATCGTCACTACGCCGTGGCGCGGTTGAGCCGGACGACCCGAATGCCACGTTCTTCGACTCCGGTTCGGGTTGACGGTCGGCCGATGCTGTCCATAACGGCGCGGCCCAGCGCGACGGATTCCCTCCCCGGGGCATAGCATCACCGAAGAGCACATCCGCTCGCACCACGTGGGAGTGGATGACACGCAGACGTCGGTCTCGGACGGGTCCACCACCACCACGCACGAAAGACGCCGCGATGAGCACGAGCAGTACCTCGGGCGCAGCCGAGCCGCCCGGGCGGGCGGAAGCGTCGGGCACCGGCAGGCAGCTGCCACTCCCCCGCTGGGACAACTCGTGGCGCGTCCTCACCGACGGCACGGTGCGCGGCGGCTCAACCGTGCCGCCGCCACGACGCGTGCTCCTCCACATCGTGGTCAGCGCCTTGGTTGTACTGATGATCGTCGTGGTGGCCGGTCTCTCGGCCACTCGGCACGCCGCCGAGGACGAGGGCCTGCGCGACGCGGCGGCGCGCACCGACCTGCTCGCGGTCAACGTCGTCGTCCCGGCGCTCGAGGCCGACCTCTGGTCGCCGAGACAATGGCGTCGCGACGAGGCGACCAACCGCCTACGCCGCGCGCTCATTCTCGCTGCGGGCAGCGAGGAGGTGGCGTCGATCAAGGTGTGGGACCCCGACGGCACCATTCTCTGCTCCGACGACCGGTCGCTCATCGGCCGTCGTTACGACCTGCCGGCAAGCACTCGGGTCGATCTCAGCGACCCACGCAGTCGATCCGCTGTCACCGACCTCGCCCGGCCCGAGCACGCCAACCTGCGCCGATGGGGGCGATTGCTCGAGGTCTACCGGCCGGTCGTCGGGCCGGAGAATCGCACCGTGCTCGTGGAGACCTACTCGACCTACGACTCGGTCGAGAAGCGCACCAACGAGCTGTGGCGTGGCTTCGCCGCCCTCACCGCACTCAGCCTGGTCGCCCTGCTGGCACTGCTGCTACCCCTGATCTGGCGCATCGTGCGTCGCGCCCGTTCCGAGCGTGAGGAACTGCTCCAGCGCAGCGTCGATGCCTCGCTCGACGAGCGCCGCCGGATCGCGGGCGATCTTCACGACGGAGTGATCCAGGTTCTCGCTGCCGCCACCGTCTCGATGGACGACCTCGCCTGTCGGGCTCGAGGCCATGGCGCCGCTGATGTGGACGACGACCTCCGGACCTTGGCCACCGAGGTGCGCGGCACGGTCCACGAGCAGCGAGCGCTGCTCGTCGACCTCTACCCGCCGTCGCTCGCCGAAGAAGGGCTGCGGCGAGCACTCGAGCACCTTGCCGAACCGTTGCGCGCTGACGGAGTCGACGCGACGGTCGACATCAAGGACTCGGCGGCGGCGGCTCTGGACCTTCCTCGCCAGGAGCTCGCTCATCGAATCGTGCAGGAAGTACTGCGCAACGTCGCAGCGCATGCGCGGGCCTCGGCAGCGTGGGTGCGGCTGTGGCAGGAACACGACCGGGTCCTGGTCGAGGTGTCCGACAACGGCGTGGGGTTCGATCCCGACCGTGCGATCGATCCTGCGACCGGGCACATCGGCACCCGGGTGGTCATCGACCTCGCGCGTGACGCGGGCGCCCGCCTCGCCCTCCGCACCGCCCCCGGTGCCGGCACGGCGTGGCTGCTGGAGTTCGACCTGACTTCCCCTCGCACCCCACGATCAGCCGGTCACGGAGGCCGGCGCGGATGGCGCGGATGGCGCGGATGGCCGGCGGCTCAGCCGGGCGGACTCAGCTGACCGAGGAGTCGTCGGGTCTCCTGATCCTCGACCGCAGCGTCGTCCTCGACGGGTCGCACCAGACCGGTCCACCCCCGCATGGACTGGTCGACCAGCTCGCTGTCGCCGAGCACGTCCGTCAGTCCCTCCCGAATCTGGTCGCCGGCCTGGTGTGCCGCCTCCTGGATGGTGCGCAGCAGGAGCGGTGCGATCCGGTCGTGCTCGAGGTCGGTGAACGCGCTCGGGTGGATGTCGAGACCGGTGACCGCACCGGAGCCGGCCACCGTCACACTCACCAGCCGGTCCGGCGAGCGCACCGTCAGGGCTGTCTCGGCGAGCCGTTCCTGCATCGCCTCCAGCTTCGCGGTCTGCGCCTCCATCTGGCGCGTCATCTCGGCGGGGTCGAAGTCGTCGCTGAGCCATCTGCTCAGGTCGGGGTCTTTGGGCACGGTTGCCTCCTCACATCGCAGTCACGACACGCCGGTGCCGCGCGCCTGGTCTCCGGCTCGGTCCTTGGAGCACGGGGCGCCTCTGGCGGGAACCCCGAGATGCCGCCTCGGACACCTCGAGATACCCGTTCCACTACGAGACCACGTCAGAGGAGACCGCACCAGCGGTGTTTGTCCCTACGCCGGGATGGTGAGTCCTCCTGATGTGGCCGCCCACAGAGAACTGTCACGGTGGAGCCGGCCGGTCACCGAAGGGCACGGTCGATGTCGCCGGAGGACTGAGGAGCGTGTCGTGCAGCGGACGGCAGCGCGGTCATCCGAGCCCACGGTCGGTGAGTCCGGAACAGGAGCATCACCTGTACCCGGGCCGGCCGGCGGCGTACCGGCGTCCGAGGCGTCCGCCGAGCCGGGCCCGACGGGTCACGCTGCAGCCATGCCGTCCGCTCCGGATGGCGTACCTAGGCACGAGGGGACGACCGCCGAAGCCTCCCGGAGAGGCCAGTCGTCGTCACCGAGCGGGAAGCGCGACACATTGCGGCGGCGGCAGCGCACCGGCGTCCGAGCCTCCACGCGGGCCTCGCTGGTGTGGCGACTGCTCGCCCTGCAGGTCGCACTCGTCGGCATCCGACTCGGGCTGGGTCCCAGACCCGGCGCGACCGCAATGGCTGTCGGCGTCGGGCTCGCCGCGATCGTGCTCGTCCTGCTGTTCGTCCCCTGGCGCCACCGCACCGCACCGTCGTGGGTCGCCGACGGTGTGCGGTTTCGCCGACGGCAGGGCCGGACCGGGGGTACAGCGCCGCCGCTCGCCGACGTGGTCGTCGGCGGGCGGCAGGTTCGCGAGTCGACCGATCCGACCGGCCGGAAAGCTGTGGTTCTCGTCGACGGCACCCGCTGGACCAGTGTCAGTGCCCTGCACGCCGCAGGCCCAGGACCGGTCGGCTCGGCGGGGGCGAGCCGACTCCCCATCGGTGCGCTCTGGGATGCCGTGACGCCGGCGGTCCGCGACACCGCCATGCTCCAGGTGGTCGTCCAGCGAACCGCTGCGTCAGAGGGGCGCCCCCGCTGGCGCACGTGGGTCTGTCTGGGCGTCGATGCCGCCCTCGCCGGCGACGCCGTGGCGGCACGCGGTGGCGGCGAGGCCGGCATCACCTCGACCGTGCTCGTGGAGACGGCGAGGATCGGTGACCGGGCCGCACTGCTTGGCCTCCGTGTGGAGCCGCTCGACCTCACGACGTTTCGCACCGCCGTCGAGGAGGTGCTCGCCGCGCCTGCCGGCACGGCCGGGGCAGCACTGGTCGAGCGGTGGGGACACTGCCGCACCGGCGAGTCGGCCCACCGCACCTATCGGCAGGCCCGGTGGGCGGGCAGCGCGGCCCTCGCCACGGTGCTCAGCGGGTCGGCCACGGCGACCGCGACATGCGTCACCGCCAGTCTCACGTTGTACCACGATGACGATGGTCGGCTGACGGTCGAGCCGGTGGTGAGGGTCACCGCGCCGGAGGACCAGCTCGGCACTCTCGACGACCAGCTCGCCGAGCTCGGCCAGGTCACCGACACCCGCTGGGTCCCGCTCGATGGTTCCCAGCTCGCCGGCCTCCGAGCGAGCGTGCCGATGGGACGTCTGGCATGAGCACCGCCACTGCGGCGACCGGCTTCCGGATCACCCCCGCCGACCTCGCCGACATCGTGCTGCCCGTAGGCCACACGGGCCTCCCGCTGGGCCGTGGCGTGTCCGGCCAGTGGGAGGGCGCCGAGGTGGTGCTCGACGTCTTCCGCCCGCAGCCGACCTCGGTCGCCTCCTTCCTCGATGTCGGTACGACCGCCGTGCTGGCCCGCCGCCTGCAGCAGGCCGGCGCCGCTGTGTACATCGCCAGCCGCGAGCCGGGATGGCAGGCGCTGCTGCGGCTCAGCCGCGCGGAGACGCGCCCGGTCCAGGCCATCGACAGCCCGGATGACGTGCCGCCCGGGTCGTTCCTCCGCCCGATCGCGTGGGTGGGCGCCGGTCGGCCGCTCGTCGGGGAGGAGCACGGCCGCGACACCCAGCCCTGGACGGCATCACTGGTCACTCTCCCCGGTGTGGATCTCCGGGCGACCACCCAGGCCCGGCAGGCCGACGTGACCCTGGTCGGGCGATGCGACGTCGTCGCGGCCCGCTCTCTCGCCGGTGTCCTCGAGCTTCGTGGCGACGCAGCCGCGACGATCGCCGCGCTCGACGACGCTCACGTGGTGGTCATCGTCGGCCGCACGCCAACGGTGGTGGCCCTCGAGGCGTCGGTGGAGGAGCTTCGACTGCGCGCAGCATCGGCCGGGTGGCAGCGCACCCGCCCACGCCGCTCGACTCGTCGACGGGGCGCCTGACCGTTCACTCGTCGGCGGGGCCCACCTGACCGTTTCTCCCACGATGCCTGGAGGTCAGCGGATGGATGATGTTCCGGCTCCGCAGGACCACGGCGACAGTGGCGCCGAGAACGCCAAGCGTCGTGAGGATGGCCGCGACGACGAGAGCTCGACGCTCGGCAGGATCGAGCCCGGACTCATCGGGCACCGGTTGAACGCGGGCGACTCCGACCGGCTCGCTGACGCCGACGACATGGCCGGTGACCGCCGCGCTCGGCCGCACCACAGGCGGCGCCGGCAACGCGCCACCGGGCGATGGCGCCGCATCGGTCGCGGTACCGCCGGAGCCTGCAGCGCTGCCCGACGCCGCGCGCGGCGCGGCAAGACCGGTGTCGGTGATGCGGGCCGCGACATCGGCAGGTGAGCGGTCCCGGTGGCGATCCCTCACCAAGGCGGCAGTGCCGGCCACGGCCGCGGTGGCCAGGGCCGGGTCGTCCTGCGGTTGGCTGTGCCCCATCCCGCCGGCACCACCGGTGGACGCCGTGCTCACCGCAGCTGCGGCCGGGGCGGTGACGTCGAGATACGGCCCACGTTCGGAGCCCGCCACCAGGGTGCCGTCCACGGCGAGTGCACCGACAGCGAGCACGTCGGCGTAGGCGGACGGATAGCGCGGCGGCGGCGCACCGTCGGAGGTCTCGCCACCGGCGTCATCCGGTACCGCTCCTCCGGACACGACGAGCGATCCCGCCGCACGTGCGGCGGCGACCGCGCTGCGGAGCCGGGGGTCGTCCCGATCGGTCGTCACGGTCACACAGATGACCTGTGCTCCCTGCGCGGTCGCCCAGGCGATGCCGGCCGCGAGCTCGCCCGGCCCGCCGCCGACGTCGGTGGCCTCCGACCCGTCGGCGCGGGCGACCCTCTGCACCACCCGAACCGGCAGGATCCGCACCTCAGGCGCCACGCCGTGCACCGTGGTGCCGGACACCTGCTGGGCAGCGACGACGCCGGCGGTGCGCGTGCCGCGACCGTCGCAGTCGGTGTCAGCCCCGGGCTGCCCGGTCAGCGCGTCGTAACCGGTGGCCACCGAACCGGCCAGCTGGTCGTTCGCAGCGTCGACACCGCTGCTCAGCACCGCGACAGTAACCCCTCCACCACGAGTGATCGTCCAGCTGGCTCGCGCGTCGAGGTACCGCTGCGCCCACGGCTCGGCGCCCTGGTACACCCCGGGCGGCTCGGCACCGGCGCACCCGACCGGCGCGGCGGCCGCACGCGGAGTTGCGCCGCCGGACGCGGTGGCGTTGCGAGCCCACGCACTCGACGTGGTGCCACCGGCCGCTGCCCCGCTGGCTGTCGTGCCGCTCTTGACCGTGCCGCTTTGGGCCGTGGTGGCGACCGCAGACACCGGCAACGCCGCGTACAGCGTGATCGCGACCGCCGCGACCGCGACGGTAGCCCGCCCGCCGCCGTTCCCGCGCACCGCGGCGAGCCGGTGGGGGCACCCGCCGACCCTCATGGTCACACCCGTGCGGCGGTGCCGGAGCCGATCGGCATCGGCAACGGCACCGGCTCGGCGGGCGCCGGCTCCCCGTTCGGCTCGGCATCGGGCACGGCCTGCTCCGAGTCGGCGGACGGACGATCGGCGCCGTCGACGGTGATGTTGCCGTTGTCCACGGCCACCGTGTGGGTTCCGCCGTCGCCCGAGACGTCGATCGACACCTCGGAGT
>JBOFBK010000146.1:0-3765 GCA_051645525.1 Dermatophilaceae bacterium
GCCCACCACCGCAGGTCGAGCTCGAGGTCGGCGTCGGTGTAGGTGGTCATGGAGGTCGACTGCCCGTTCATGGTCCGAGCCAACCGTGCGGCGCCGTGGTCGACAACCCCTGTGCCGCATCTGTTTCGACGGTTGCGCACCACGTCGTCGGGTACCTCTTACCCATCCGGACGAATCGACGGAGAGGAACCCCATGTCGGATGACGAGAAGGCCGCCAAGGAGCTGGTGGAGACCCTGCGGGACGGCGAGCGCGGCTACGCCCTCGCTGCCGAGAAGCTGCGCGACAGCGACCGACCGCAGTGGGCGGCGACGATGCTGCGGCTCTCCGAGCAGCGCGCCGGGTTCCGCCGCGAGATCGTCTCCCTCGGTCATGAGTACGGCGACGACGTCGACGAGAGCGGCACCGCCACCGCCGCCCTACATCGGGGGTGGCTCTCGCTCAAGGACGCCGTGACCGGGGACGACGCCGGCAGCGTGCTCGGTCCCGCCGTCACCGGGGAGAACCACGCGGTGTCGGAGTACGAGAAGGCGCTCGGGCAGGACCTGAGCGCCGGCTTCCGCGAGGTGGTGGCGCGGCAGCATGCCGCCGTCGTCGCCGCCCGGGACGAGGTGAAAGCCCTGCAGGTCGCGGACTGACCCCGCTGGTCGAGAGGGACCGGCCGGAAGCCAGCAGGATGACGCCGCTGCCGATCGGCGCCGGTAGCTACACCTGCTGCTCGAGCTGAGCTCGTACCCCGGCCCGGTCCTTCTGGAGCCAGTACTCGACGATGCGACCATCGCGGACTCGGTAGACCGCGCTGGTCACCTCGCGAACCGGCTGGCCTGTCGGCGGCAGCCCCTCGGCCGCGCCGATATGGCGGCCGGTCTGGCACCACCGCACGTAGACCTTGTCGTCCTCGGCAAGGCACTCGAGCACCTCGACGGCGAACGCGCCGTACGTCTGCTGCATCTCCTGGACGTGCTCGACGTACTCCTGCGGGGTCCGGGGCACGGTCTGCTCCGCCTCGGAGATGACCTGGTGCGCGAGCACCGTCGGCGCGAGAAGCAGGTGGGCCCGGTCGAGGTCCACCCCTCCACGCACCTGCTCGACGAACTCCAGCACGAGCCGTTTCGGCGTTGTCATGAACCCTCTCCCTACATCCGGTCCGCAGAATGGTCTCGCACCGTGGAGGGTGGGCCGCTCGGTGCTTCGACGCCACGCACCATTCTCGTCAGCCACAGGCCCGGCTCGACCTCCGCCTCGCCGGTCTCGGCGAAGCCGAGCCGCCGGTAGAGCGCCCGGGCCGGCAGGTTGTCACGACCGGTCGACACGACGACCCGGCCTCCACCGACCACGGCGAGCACGTGACGCACCAGCGCGCTTCCGACCCCTCGGCGGAACGCAAGCGGCGACACGAACAGCCGGTCGATCACCGCGACATCCGCCCCGTTCTCGACGGCGACGGCCCCGAGGAGCGCCAGGTCGTCCCGGATGCCGAACCACGCCAGGTCCGCGGCCGCGAGGGCGGTGGCCGTCTCGTGCAGCGCCGGGATGGCGTCGGAGCCGATGAGCCCGGCCTCGACGGCGTAGGCGGCTCGCTGCAGGGTGACGAGCTCGGTGGCGAGCTGATCATCGACCCTGGGATCCAGCCGTTCGGGCGACATGGGTACGGCGTCGGAGTCCTCAGGGTCGGGCATGACGCCCATGCTGCCTCAGTGACCGTCGCGTCGCCGAGCCTCGAAGAGCGCGCGCACCGCCGGGGTACGGCGAAGCAGGCCGAGAGCGAGGTCGGCGTGGCCGGGCACGTAGCCGTTGCCGACGAGCATCGTCACGTCGGCCGCCACGCCCTCGGCGCCGAGGGCAGCCGCGGCGAAGCTCGTGGCCATGGAGAAGTACACGACCGTGCCGCCCTGGGCGGTCGCGAGAATGGCAGGCTGCTCGCAGCCCGGCACGTCGACGCACACGACGGTGACGTCGGCCGGGCCGCCGGCCGGCGCCACGGCGCCAGGCAGGTCGACCGGCGAGCGGGCGTCGGCGACGACTACCGAGTCGGCCAGGCCGGTGCCCGTGAGCTGCGCTGCCTCCTCCTGGGTGGGGACCACGGCGATCCGCCGACCAGCACCCGCCTCCCCTGCCGCTGCCAGCGACAGTGAGCCCGACTTGCCCGCGGCACCGAGCACGAGCACCGTCGGTGTGTCCCCGCGCGCGACCCGTTCGCCGACGACCCGGGTGACGAGCGCGGGCGCGCCGCAGACGTCCATGACCATGAGGGCGAGCTCGGGCTCGAGGTCGTCGGGCAGTCGCGCGGCGATCGACCGGCCGAAGAGGATGGCGTGCCCGCTCGCCGGGACCCGCTCGGAGCTGCCGTCCCAGCGCTCCAGGCCGTCGCGGATGACGAGCGGCGTCAGCGACAGCGAGACGAGGGTGGCGACCCGGTCGCCGACGGCCAGCCCGAGCGGGGACTGCGGACCCACCTCGGCGACGGTGCCGATGAGCATGCCGCCCGAGCCGGTGACCGGGTTCTGCATCTTGCCCCGTGTCGCGACGATGTCGAGCACCTCGGCGCGCACCGCGCCGCCGTCGCCGCCGTGCTTTTCGGACAGCTGCCGGAACGACGCGGCATCGAGGTTCAGGACCTCGACCTCGACACGCACCTCATCCGGCCAGAGCTCGGGCCTGGCGTCGAGCACCTGCGCCGCCTGGGGCAGGGCGGCGCCCGCCGGGTCGACGACCCGGTGTAGGCCGATCGGCGACGCTGCGAGTGCGCGCACAAGATCCTCCTTCTCAGTCGACACACGACCGGAGCATTTGCGGTACGTGCTGCGGATGGGCGTCATCCGTCCCGTATCCTCCCAGACATGAGCGCAAGCATCGCCCAGCCCTATGTGTACCGGCGCCGCGAGCTGACCGAGCCCGACTGGACCCGTTTTCCCGGATGGCGCGATGTCGCGGCATCCGACTGGGAGAGCGCCCAGTGGCAGCGGGCGCACTGCGTGAAGAACGTGGCGCAGCTGCGGGACGTGATGGGCGACCTCCTCGAGGACCGCTTCTACGCCGACCTCGAGCGCGACCAGACCGAGCGGGCGACGATGTCGATGCTGCTGCCGCCGCAGATGCTCAACACCATGGTTCCCGCGACGGATGACGCCCGCCCGGCCGCCGGTCACGCGTTCACCGAGGCGTTCCTCGCCGACCCGGTGCGCCGCTACATGCTGCCGGTGTTCTCCGACCGGCGCACCGACTGGCCGAGCCACCCCTTCTCGGCCCGGGACAGCCTGCACGAGCACGACATGTGGGCGGTCGAGGGGCTCACCCACCGGTACCCCACCAAGGTGCTCGCCGAGATGCTGCCGACCTGTCCGCAGTACTGCGGCCACTGCACCCGCATGGACCTCGTCGGCAACTCCACGCCGCAGGTGGCGAAGCTCAAGCTCGCGGGCAAGCCCGTCGACAGGTACGCCGCGATGCTCGACTACCTTCGGCGCACCCCCGGCGTGCGCGACGTCGTGGTGTCCGGCGGCGACGTCGCGAACATGCCGTGGAAGAACCTCGAGGGCTTCCTCGACACACTCCTCGACGTCGAGTCGGTGCGCGACATCCGGCTCGCCACCAAGGCGCTCATGGGGCTGCCGCAACACTGGCTGCAGCCCGACGTCGTCGAGGGCGTGGGCCGGGTGGCCGCCAAGGCCCGCTCGCGTGGCGCGTCGCTCGCCATCCACACCCATGTCAACCACGTGCAGTCGGTGACGCCGCTCGTCGCCCGCGCGGCCGCGGCGATGCTCGA
>JBOFBK010000147.1:0-2853 GCA_051645525.1 Dermatophilaceae bacterium
CGCCGGTAGATGCGCTCGGCGACCACGACGATCGCCGCTGCCGCCAGCACGAGCAGCGCCAGGGCGACCAGCGGCTCCCACACCGCCACGTCGCCCTCGACGAGCCGCGTCGGCATCAGCACCGCCGAGAACGGCGGCACGAAGGACAGCACCGAGGCCCAGCCGGGCGGCGCGAACAGCGCGCCGAAGAACACCGCGAGGGTGAGCATGGTCATCGGCGTCGAGGTGGACTGCACGTCCTCGGTGCGCGAGGCCAGCGACCCCGCCACCGCCCACAGCGCCGCCAGCGCGGCGAAGCCGGCCACGAAGAAGAGAAGGAACCAGCCCACCGGGCCGCTGATGCCGGCGACGTACCGGTCGTACGGCGTGAACGACAGCCCGACCAGCCCGACCCCCGCGTAGAGCACCATCTGCAGCACCGCGATCACGCTGTTGCCCACCACCTTTCCGGCGAGCAGGTGCCGCACCGGGATCGACGTCGCGATGATCTCGACGATCCGGTTCTGCTTCTCCTCCACCACGCTGTTGGCCAGCTGGTACCCGAACAGCACCGAGGTGAAGTAGAAGAGGAACGCGAACGCGAACGCGACCGCCGACGCCACACCGGCGCGGTCGGCATCCCCCTCGAGGAACTCCGAGGTCACGCGCGACCCGGCCTCGAGCTCCTCCGGCGTGGTCCCGAGCCGGCCGGCCTGCTCCTCGAGGGCGGCGGTGCGCACCACGTCGGCGACCACCTGCTCCAGCGCCCGCTCGCTCTCGCTCTCGGTGGTGAGCACCCAGCCGTCGTCGCCCGGATGCAGCCAGGCGTCGGCCTCGCCGTCGCGGACGAGCGCCTCGGCCTCGGCCGGCGTGCCGGCGTCGCGCACCTCGACCCGCACCTGGTCGTCGAGCTCAGGGGCCTCTTCTGCCACGCGGTCGGCGACGCCCACGTCGGCCGCTGCGGTGGTGAGCGTGTAGGTCTGGACGCGGCCGGCATCCCAGATGCCATAGGCGCAGAAGCCGAGGATGAGCACCAGCGTCACTGCGGTTCCGGCCAGGAATGCCTTGTCGGAGAGCCGCACGACGATCTCACGGCGCATCACGAGCAGCCAGGCCGGCGTGCCCACCTTCCCTGCTTTCCCGCCCGAACCAGGAAGGTTCACCATCGCTGCGGACTCGTTCCCGGGCCATCCTGAAGCTTCCCGCGTGATCACTCCAGGGGACGTGCCGATGGGCTCGGCATCCGGCCGCGTGGAGTCGGTCATGCTGCCACCTCCCGGTAGATGTCGGCGAGCGCTGGTCGCACCGGCGCGAACTCGAGCACCGAGCCGCGCGCCGCAGCCTCGCGCAGCACGGTCTGCTCGGCACCGTCGTCGAGCACCTCGAGCAGCGCGGTGTGCCCGTCGACGTCGACGACGTGCACGCCGTCGAGGTCGCGGACCCAGCCGGCGTCGCTGCCGAGCACGAGCCGGTAGCGCAGCGGGCCGGCTGCGCGCAGCTGCTCCACCTCGCCGCTCGCCACGACGCGACCGCGGGCCATGACGACCAGCCGGTCGCACAGCCGTTCCACGAGGTCGAGCTGATGGGTCGAGAACAGCACCGGAGCACCGCGCGAGGTGTGCTCGCGGAGCAGGTCGACCATCGAGTCGACGGCCATCGGGTCCAGGCCTGAGAACGGCTCGTCGAGCACGAGAGCGATCGGCTCGTGCAGCAAGGCCGCGACGATCTGCACCCGCTGCTGGTTGCCGAGGCTGAGCCTCTCGACCCGCTCCTTGCCCCGTGCCGCCAGCCCGAACCGGTCGAGGTGCTCGAGCGCCGAGCGCCGCGCCGCCGCGACCGGCATCCCCTTGAGCTGGGCCAGGTACACGAGCTGGTCGAGCACCGGCTGCTTGGGGTACAACCCACGTTCCTCGGGCATGTACCCGAACCCGCGCTGGTCGGCCGCGGTGATCGGCCGGCCGGCCCAGCGCACCTCGCCGGCGTCGATGCCGAGCACGCCCATCGCCATCCGCATCGTCGTGGTCTTGCCGGCGCCGTTGGCCCCGACGAAGCCGGTGAGCAGGCCGTGCGGCACGTCGAACGAGACGGCGTCGACGACGGTGGTGTCGCCGAAGCGGCGGGTGAGCCGGTCGATCTCCAACATGGGCCCGACGCTAGGCGTGCGGGCGGCACGCCGGATCAGCCGGGCGGGGGATCAGCTCTCCGCCGGGGTGATGAGGCCGGCCTCGTAGGCGAACACCACGGCCTGCACGCGGTCGCGCAGATGCAGCTTGGCCAGGCAGTTCGACACGTGGGTCTTGACCGTGGCCTCACCGAGGTACAGCTCGGCGGCGATCTCGGAGTTCGACAGCCCACGCCCCATGAGCACGAGCACCTCGCGCTCGCGGTCGGTGAGCCGGTACAGCTCGGGCGGCGCGGGCGGCGGCGGGGCGTCGCGCTCGCCCGTCATCCGCTCGATGACCCGGCGGGTGACCTCGGGGGCGAGCAGGCCGTGGCCCGACCCGATGGCACGTACCGCCTCGACCAGCTGCTCGGGCTCGGCGTTCTTCAGCAGGAAGCCGCTCGCGCCGGCACGGAGCGCGTCGAAGAGGTAGTCGTCGCGGTCGAAGGTGGTGAGGATGACGACCCGGCCGAGATCTTCGGCGACCAGTCGGCGGGTGGCCTCGATCCCGTCGACCACCGGCATCTGGACGTCCATGAGGATGACGTGCGGCCGGGTCTCCCGGGCCACCACGACGGCCTCGGCGCCGTTGGCCGCCTCCCCGACGACCACGATGTCGGGCTCGACCGACAGCATCATCGCGAAGCCGGAGCGCACCATCGCGTGGTCGTCGACGAGCAGCACGCGCAACGGGTCGGCGCCGGCCGGGGTGG
>JBOFBK010000148.1:0-11046 GCA_051645525.1 Dermatophilaceae bacterium
TCTGATCCTGGCGGCAGCGACGGCGTTCGTCCTGTGGCGGAGGATGGCCGGGGCTACATCCAAGGCCGTGGAACAACTGGGAGGTGAGGTCGCTCGATGAGTCGTTCACGTGTCCTGCTCGTCGGTGCAGGGAAGATGGGTGCAGGATTCCTGGACGCGGGGGTGCGCCGGGGCGTTGAGCTCCGAGTCGCGGAGTTCCCCTCTTTCGTCGACCGGACTCGCGCCGTCGCGCAGCGTGTTTCGGTCCCAAGGGCCATGCTCGACGAGAGCTGGTACGCGGCGGCGCTCGAAGCCCTCGACGGTGACGTACCGGACGCGGTAGTGGCCTTCTCGGAACCGCATGTCCTCGCGGCGGCACTGTGCCAGGACGCCTCCGGTGTTCCAGGACCGGGGATGCACGCGGCGACCGTCTCCCGCAACAAGGCGCTCCAGCGAGCGGTCTTCGCGGCGACGGGGGTCGCCCAGCCAGAACACACGCTCGTTCCTGACGTCGGCTCTGGTGCTGACTGGGCGGAAGGGCGGTTCCCGGTCGTCCTGAAGCCGGTAGGGGAGTTCGGGAGTATCGGAGTAGAGCTCGTCGCCGACCAGGGGCAGCTCCAACAGGCCGCGGCCCGCCGGTCGGATCACGGCCGGGTCCTGGTCGAGGAAGTCGTTGACGGGCCGGAGTTCAGCGCCGAATGCCTGGTCCGCGATGGCCACGTGCTGTTCACGAACATTACTGCGAAGGAGACAACAGGACCGCCGTTCTTCGTCGAGGTGTGCCACAGGCCCGGCCATCGGTTCGCGTTTCCCGAGGAGCAGGAGTCGGTCGGCGCGTTCGTCGTGGACGTCGTGCGTGAACTCCGGATGAGGACCGGGATCGTCCACCTTGAGTTCCGTGTGGTCTCCGGCCGGGGACCCGTGCTGATCGAGGTCGCGGTTCGGACGCCCGGCGACTTCATCATGGATGTCGTCTCGGCAACGTGGGGATTCGACATGTTCGACGCTGTCCTCGGACTTTCCCTGGGCGAGGAGGTCGACCTGCCGGGTCCTGCGGACGAGCCGGTCCAGTACGCGGCGAGCAGGTTTCTGCTCGCCGATCCCGGGATGCTCGAGAGCATCGACGGCCTCGACGAGATCCGGTCCCATCCCGAGGTCGTGCGCTGCGTGCTGAACCTCGCCGTCGGCGATCACGTCCCCGCCGGTCGTTCGTCGATGGACCGAGCTGGTCATGCGCTCGTGGTCGGCGCGGACCGTTCAGCGCGGGACCTCGCCTTGGAGGCGGTTCCCCGGACCGTGTCGCTCGTGACCCGGCAGGTGTAGGTGCGCGATGCGCGTCGTGAACCTCGAGCGACGGCAACGACCACCGTCGCGGTTCGCCGCCTCGATGTCGAGGCGATCGTCGTCAGCGACGGCGACCTCGACCTGGTGGGCGCAAGCGAGCGCGATCGAGCGGTCCGGTTCGTGGATCCGGTTCGCGGCAGATGGCACATCGCTGCCCACGCCTTCCTGCGGCGGGTGCTGGCGAGCGAACTCGGCACCGACGCTCGTGAGGTTCGTGTCGGACGTGCGCCCTGTCCTCGGTGCGGGGCGCCGCACGGACGCCCGGTCGTCCTGAATGACTTGGACCTGCACTTCTCCCTTTCACACGCACGCAGCATGGTGGTGGTCGCGACGGCGGATCGTCATCTCGGCGTCGACGTCGAGCGCGTCGCCGCACCGGAGACTGCGTCGCAGGTTCTGCCCTTGCTCCATCCGGAGGAACAAGTGGAACTCCGTGATACCGGCGAGGTCGGGTTCAGCCGCCTTTGGGTCCGGAAAGAGGCGTACCTCAAGGGGATCGGGACAGGGCTGTCCCGCGACCTCGCCCTCGACTACCTCGGCCACTCGGGGAGGCATCCTTTGCCTGAGGGGTGGGCGGTGGTCGACCTGCCGGACGTCGAAGGATTCGTGGCGGCTGTCGCTGTGCGGGCGGAGGCCGTCGCGGTCGAGCTGGTGCCGAACCGTGCTACCAGCGTCATGCCGGAGTGAAGGGCGCCCACTCGTCGTGCGCGAGGGCCCTCGACAGGATCGGCGACGCCTCGCGGTCGGCGAGTTCGCGCACGTTGCGCCGGTCGGCCGTCTGCGCAGTGATGACCGGGTCGTCGGCGAGGTCGACGAGCCACGCTGGGTGGAGGCGGGCGCCACGGAGGGCTTTCGTCTCAGACGCCTCGATTCCGAGGTGGAGACGGCGGAGCTCGCGCTCGTAGGCGAGGTGGACAGGAAGGTAGTAGGCCAAGTTGAGATACGCGAGCACTCCGGGCAACGTCTCTGGGTCGGTGCCAGTCGCGCGCAGGAAGATGGTTTCCCCGTGCGTGTAGAACGCCACGAACCCGACTGTGCGATCGCCGTGAACCAGGACCAGCACCTCTGCCCTGTCTCCGAACAGCTCGCCCTGCCGCGCGAGCGAACGAGCGATGGTGGCGACGTCCGCTGGGTGTCCGTGGCGCGCCTGGTTGGCAGCAAGCAGAGGAGCGACGTCGTGCGCTACCTCGCTGAGACGGTGGAGGGAGACGTCGGCGCCCTGCGTCTCGAAGGTTCTGATCTCACGGGCGACCCGTTGACGACGATGCCTTCCGAGCGCGGCAAGGTAGTCGTCGAAGCCGGTCCCGGGAAGGTCGATCCACGCGTCGTCGGCCAGATGGAGCACGGGTGCCTCGGGAGCGGCACGGCGTAGGCGGTCGGCGGTCGCGCTGTCGGCATACAGCGCCATGACGCCGTCGAGGCCACTCGCGGCGGCCTCGACGCCGAGCCGGGCAACGAGCGCCTCCATCGCCGCGTCCACGCGGGGTTCGGAGGCGCCGGGGTTCGTCAGGATCTCCGTGCGATACCCGCGCCGTGGCCCCAGGAGCAATCGGGACCCCGTCCGTGGGGCGAGGCCGCGCGCCTCGAGGAGGTCACGGAACCGATAGAAGGTGTTGGACTCGCTGGCCACGTCGGCCACCGGGACGGCGACGACCGGCTCCGTGTCGCCCGCGACGGCCCAGGCGACGGTCGCCGACGGATCTTCGGCCACGAACCGCAGCCAGTCCGGGCTCGAGTAGAAGGCGCGAGCGCTCATCCGCTCCCAGGCATCTATGAGCGCCGGGTCCGGTGTTCGGGTGACCTTCGTCCAGACGTCCATCAGGCGTCCGCGCCGCCAGCCTCCAGGATGGCCGACGCCGTCGTGGCCCCGCCACGCCCCGCGAAGTCGGCGGCCACATCGGCTCTCAGCGCGGGGTCTGCCAGGAAGTCGATCATCGTCAGTGCTAGGGCGACGGCACCGTCGCGGACGGCTGCCCGGGCGCCATCCCCGGTCGTGTAGGAGGCGAACTCGGTGGAGTGCATCGCGACGTGCGGCGGTGCGACCCTGATCAGCGGCTGGATCGCGGGAACGCGCACGCTGACGTTCCCCAGGTCGGTCGACGCGGAGAGGTTCGCCGGAACCGCACCTGGTGCGGTGAGGCGCCGTCCAAGGCCTTCAGCGTTGACCGCATAGCGGTCGCTGAGCGGTCCGTTGTTCCGCATCGGCAGGTAGGCGGGCCGCTCGTCCCACTCAAGGCTCGCCTCGGTGCCTGTTGCCACCGCGGCGGCACGGACCGCCGCCTCCACGCGGTCGGACAGGTCGCGGAGCCCTTCGCCGGTCCCGCTTCGGACGGCGACACGCCCGGCAGCCCGCGCCGGGATGACGCCTGGGGTCTCGCCGCCGTCGGTGATGATCATGTGTACGCGGTCGTCGGGCAGGATGTGCTGCCGCAGCATCGAAACACCCTGATACGTGAGCACCAGCCCGTCGAGCGCGTTGCGTCCCAGGAACGGCGTGGCGGACGCATGTGCGGCGCGTCCTGTTATCACGACCGATGCAGAGCGGGCTCCGATCCATGTGTGCCGTGCCATGTCAAAGCCTGCAGGGTGCACCATGACGACCGCGTCGAGGTCGTCGACGACACCGGCGCGGGCCAAGAGCTCCTTGCCTCCGTACCCCTCCTCTCCGGGTGTGCCGAGGAGGGTCACCGAGCCACCGACGTCCGCCACAACCTCGTGTGCTGCGAGGAACGCACCGACCGCCGCGGCGCAGATGAGGTTGTGCCCGCACGCGTGACCGAGGCCGGGCAGTGCGTCGTACTCGGCGATCACGGCGATCCGTGGACCGTCCCCGCCGACGCTTGCGCGCAGAGCGGTCGAGAGTCCTGCCATCCCAAGCTCGACCGTGACGCCATGTGCTGCGAGTACGGCCTGGACGGCCGCCACGGACTCGTGCTCCTCAAGAGCCGTCTCCGGCGTCGCGTGGAGTTGGTTGGCGAGTGCAGCGAGTTCGCCAATATGGTCGTCGACGTGTGCCACGATGCGCTTCCGTAGATCTTCCGGGCCACCATCGTGCTGCGGCTTGGTCGGTACCGCAGTTCGGGCCGCCGCGGACCTGATGACATCGGCCAGGTAGCGCTCGCCGGCGGTGGCGGTCATCGGTCTCCCTATGAATCGGACAGCTACGAGCTGGAGGTCGAGCATATCTTGCGAGGCCAGGGCCGTGATCCACTCGCCGCTGCGGTCGAGATGGAACCCGACGGAACCCGCTCCTTGTTCGTTCACACCCCGCCTGCGAGCAAGTTCCGGGGCCGTGACGCCCCTTCTCCAAGGTTGCTGGTCAGGTCCTCGCGGGGTGACTGCCCACTCGTCGTACCTCGATGAGCCCCAGCATTGACCTCAGCCTGGCGACACCACTGCCGCACCGTCTCCGGCGCACCCGGCTCGAGCTCGCCAACGCGATCTTCGACGACCTCGAGATCCTCCACAACCGGCAGCGTCGACACTTTTGCACTGGGCTATCTCACTCCAATACGGTTCGAGAACCAGACACCCGTACCATGAGAACCCAGCCCAGACGACACCGGGAGACCCGGGGCAGGCCAGAGTCTCCGGACATGCCGGGATGCTTCTATATCTGTCAAGTAGCCGGGATGGGGTGCGCGGCGGCCAGGGCGCGGTACAGCTGTCGGGTGAGGTAGCGCTTGAGGGCGCGCATGATCTCCTTGGTGGTCCTGCCCTCGGCGCGTCGTCGGGCGACGTAGGCGCGGGTGGTGGGGTCGATCCGCATCCGGACGATGACGGTGGTGGTCAGGGCCCGGTTCAGTCGTCGGTCGCCGCCGCGGTTGAGGCGGTACCGCACCGTGTTCCCGGACGAGGCGGGGAGGGGGCAGGTCCCGGCGAGGGAGGCCATCGCAGCTTCGGAACGCACCCTGCCCGGGTGGGACCAGGCGACCAGGACAGCGGCCGCGACGACGGGGCCTACGCCGGGTAGGGCCAGTAGCTCAGGTGCGGCGTCGGCGACGAGAGCGTTGATGCTGGCCCGGTTGGTGGCCAGGTCGCCGTCGAGGGTCTTGACCCGTCGCGCGAGGCGTACGGCCTCGGCGCGGCAGGTCCGGCGGGCGAGGTTCTCCTCACGCGCTCGCCAGCCGGAGATGGTCGCGAGCTGGGTGGCGCTCAGGGAGGTGCGGGCATCGACGCCGAGGTCGACGGTGCGCAGCAGCGCAGTCAGGACGTTGATCGCGCGGGTGCGTTCCGCGGTCATCTGGTCGCGAGCCACGACGAGCACCCGGAGCGCGACCCGGGCGCCGCTTGCCGGGTCGCTTCCCGTGGAAAGGGTTCGGGGAGTTCGTAGCTCGTCCTCGCTAACCCGAGGACTGCCCTGGCGATCCGTACCGCGTCGAGCGTGTCGCTCTTGCCGGTGCCGCGCCTGTCCCCGGCCGGCATGGACCCTGCTTCGACCACGCGGTAACCGGCGAGCTCGAGCCGCTCGGTGAAGATCGCGCCGTAGGAGCCGGTGCCCTCGACCACAACCAGGGCGCTGGCTCCCTCGACACGGCGAGCGACCCAGCCCAACGCCCGACCCAGTCCAGGGCTCGAGGTCGAGAAGGTCTGCGTGTGCAGGACCGCACCAGTCCCCGCGAGGAGCACGGCCAGCGTGTGGGTGGATGCGTGGGTGTCCACGCCGATGACGAACTGGTACTGCTCTGAGACGATGGGACTCATCGCGGCAACTCCTCGATCGGGGACGTCGTGATCGGCGTCGGCCCGGGAGAGTCACCACGAGGCATGCCTGTAACGGGCCACGACCTTCGCAGCCATCGCAAGCACGAGAGGTCGGGCAGGCTTCTGACCAAGCCATCACGGTGAAGAGACCGGGTCGACGTCGCCCACCCGTGCCCGCGGACAGATCCTGGCAAGAGCACCTCACCAAGAGGGCCAAGCGGCTCATGAGTCACACGAGCACGAAGCAGACGACCTCCACCCTGCCCGGCCAGCCCCAAGCCAGCCATACCCCACACTTACAGGCGGCTCAATGGAGACCGGCTCCACTCAGGTTGACCTTCCGTCAGGCGGGAAAGTTGCGACGTCGGCGGTGGCAGCGGGTCAGCCGTGGCGGCCGGGGACGCGCACGTCGACCCAGACGAGGCGGTGGTCGCTCGGGACGGTGCCGGTGGTCAGCCGCGACAGCGGGTCGGATGACGGGTACCAGAACACGGCCGAGTCCTGCACTCGCAGGCCGCGGCTGGGTAGCACGTAGTCGGCGCGGAGGTTGCCGGGTGGCTCCGAGAAGTCGGCGGTGTCCTGCGCGGCCGGCGAGCGGTGCTCGGCATTGACCCCGCCCTGCACGGCCGACGCATCGACCGCGCCGGCGCTCTCCGGCGCGGGGTCGGTGATGCGGGGCTGGTCGAGCAGCTGGTCGATGGCGCCCGGCAGCGAGCCGCCGTCCGCCGGGTCGGAGTTCTGGTCGCCCGCGACGACGAACAGCGAACCGGGGCGGAGCCCGCCGCGGTGGCCGGCGTCATCCGTGATCCACCGCGACGCCCGCGGCCCGCCGATGTAGTCGGCCCAGAGCCGGATCTCATCGGCGTTGCGGGTGCCGTTGCGGTCCTCGGGCCCGTCGAACACCGGCGGCGTCGGGTGCGAGACGAGGAAGTGCACCGTACGACTCCCCACCTGCACCGGCACGTCCCAGTGCGACTTGCTCGACAGCCGGAACCGCTGCAGCTCCTCGGCCGAGTACCAGTCGGCGGATGCCGGCGTGCCCGGGTCGTCGGGAAGTCGTGCGCCCGGCATGTCGGCCCAGAGCAGCTTCTGGAAGGTGCGCACGCGCTCGGTGTCGATCGGGTACTTGCTGAACACCGCCATCCCGAACTGGCCGGGGAAGAACCCGAACCCGAACGCGTCACCCGGGCCGCCGACCGTGCCGTCGTTGTCGAGGTCGAGCCCGCTCGGCTCGCCGGTGTTGCTCGGCGCCGCATAGGCGTAGGGGTAGTCGACCGGCGCCGCGCCGTTCTGACCGCGCTCGAGGTAGTTGTCACGGAACAGGTCGAGCGCCACCCCGCCCTCGACGTAGTCGAACTCGTTGACGAGCAGCAGGTCGGGGTTCGCCCGCTGGATCACCTCGGCCACCGCCTTCGCCTGCGCGTTGTCGGGCGTGGAGAGGTCGGTGACCAGCTGCCCTGCGGCAGTGCGGTTGAGCGAGGCGTTGAACGTCGCCACCCGCAGCCCGGCCCGGTCCTTGCCGGATGCCGCCGCCACGCCGGCGCTTCCGACCGCGGCTTGCGGTGTGGTCGCCGCGCCGGTGGTCGCCGCGCTGGTGGTCGCCGCGCTGGTGGTCGCCGCGCTGGTGGTCGCGGCTCGCGGTGTGGCGGCGGTGGTGGCCGTCGCCGGCCCGGCGGCGAGCGCTGCGGTCAGGGCGGTGGTGAGAGACGCCGCAGCGAGCAGGGCCGCACGACGGCGGCGCTGCGCGGGGGGCGCGGCAGGACGGCGAGGGGGCATGGTGGGCATGCGCATGACGGTAAGGGGCATCGGGCCGTCGCGAGGTGAACGGCATGCGGCTGTTGCCCGACGCCCGGGTGAAGCGCCACGGCCCGCGCTCGGGTCGTGTGCTGCTCCGCGACAACGCGGATGACGCGCCGCTGTACGAGACCTCGTGCGGTGAGGTCGCCCGTCTCCCCGTCGCCCGTCGCCCCGTCGCCCGTCGCCCGTCGCCCGACTCCCCGTCGCGCGCCGCGTCATCCGGGCTCGGGCTGGTCCTTGGTGAGGTGGAGCAGCCAGCCGGTGCCGGTGTCGACGAGGGCGTAGCGCCGCGACCCGGATCGCCCGTGCAGCACGAACACGAAGTGCCGCTCATCGCGGTGCTCCAGCTGCCACCAGCCGGTGTCCTCGATGGTCTTGTCCGCGTCGTTGTAGGTGACGTGGTCGACCTCGTGGTCGGGCACGGCGACGGCGAGTCGGTCGTGGCGGGTGTCGGTGGGCAGTCCCTTCGGCACCGCCCACGAGCGCAGCACGCCGTCCTCCTCGAGGCGCAGGTCGCGGTGCGGCCGTGGCTTGCGGTGGTCGTGGACGACGAACACCGGCCTGGCGTCCGCGTCGTGGGGCGTCATCCGCACATCATCCACGCGTCGTCCGAGACGGTGCCGTCCGCATGGGGTAGAGAGGCCTCATGGACGACGAGCAGCCGGCATCCGGCGCTGCAGCCGCGGCCGGGGCCGAGCCGGCATCCGGGATGACGTTCCGTCCGGTCGTGCGAGGTGGGCGCCGGGCCGGGCTCGAGCGGTTGGCCGCGGTCGATCCTGCGGCGTACGGCCGCACCCGCAACTCCCTCGACGGAGCGGTCACCCGGCTCTCCCCCTACCTGCGGCACGGGGTGCTCACCCTCGACGAGGTGCGCCGCCACGCGCTCACCGTCGACCCCGGTGGTGCGTACAAGCTCGTGAACGAGCTGTCCTGGCGCGACTACTACGTGCGGGTGCGCCGGGTGCTCGGCACCGACGTGTGGCGCGACGTCGAGCGCTGGAAGACCGGCTCCGCGTCATCCGCCTACGCCCCGCACCTGCCTGCGGACGTCGACCAGGGCCGCACCGGGCTCGCCTGCGTCGACGCCTGGAGCGACGAGCTGCGCACCACCGGCTATCTCCACAACCACGTGCGTATGTGGCTGGCGTCGTACCTCGTGCACCACCGGCAGGTCGCCTGGCAGGCCGGCGCCAGGTGGTTCCTCACGCACCTGCTCGACGGTGACTCCGCGTCGAACAACCTGTCGTGGCAGTGGGTCTCGTCGACCTTCGGCAGCAAGCCCTACCTCTGGAACCGGGCCAACCTGCGCAAGTACGCGGGGGAGCGGTGGTGTGCCACCTG
This sequence comes from Dermatophilaceae bacterium, assembly GCA_051645525.1. Lineage (GTDB taxonomy): Bacteria > Actinomycetota > Actinomycetes > Actinomycetales > Dermatophilaceae > JBOFLG01. Next base: position 9,166 of record JBOFBK010000148.1, read on the forward strand.
CCCGGTACGCGACTCCGGCTGCCCGTTCGCCGCGTCGTACGACACGCTCGGGCGGCGGCTGTTCCCCGGCGGACAGGTCGCGGCGGGCGTCGCCGAGGTGGATGCCGACCGCCTCCGCCAGGTGCCCAACCCGCCGCTTCGCGAGCCGGCCGACACCCGCCCGGATGACACGGTGGTGTGGGTGCACGGCGACCGGCTCTCGCCGACGAACGAGGCGCTGATGGCGAACCCCGGGCGGCCGGCGGTGTTCGTCTGGGACGAGGACCTCTGGCGCGAGCCCGGATTCAGCCCGCTCCGGGCGACGTTCGTCGAGGAGTGCCTGGCCGAGGTGCCCGTCGAGACCCGCCGCGGTGACGTCGCCGAGCAGCTGCTCGCGTTCGCCGCGGCACACCGGGCCACCCGGGTCGCCACCACGCCGTCGGTGAGCCCGCGGTTCGCGGCGATCCGTAGCCGGCTCGAGCAGCAGGGGATCGGCGTCGAGGTGTGGCCCGAGCGGCCGTTCGTGCGCGGCCCGGCCGAGCTCGACCTGAGGCGCCACTCCCGCTACTGGCGGTCTGTGCAGCGCGAGGCGCTGACTCCCGGATGACGGTGCCGCGGGCCCGGCCGCTGCTCGCGCCACGGCCACCGGCGCGTCCTCGGTGCGGCGGACGACGCTGGTCCCGGCCGCGGGCCACGACTATTGCGGGCCAGGACTATCCTTTACTCATGAGCAGCGAGGTAAAGGTTGTCGACACCGGTCGTCGGACTCGGGTCAGCAGCAAGAACCAGGTGACATTGCCGGTACACGCACTGGCCGCGGCGCAGGTGCGGCCGGGCGACGTGCTGCGGGTCGAGGTCGTCGAGGACGGCGTCTTCCGGCTCGTCCGCGAGCGCGACCCGCTGGAGGAGCTGATCGGGTCGGCTCCCGGGATCTCAGCCGCGACGGGCCTCCAGCAGCTGCGCGACGAATGGGACCGGTAGTCCTCGACGCGAGCGTCGTGCTCGCGCTGCTCGACCCCCAGGACGTGCACCACCAGCATGCGGTCGACACCGTCCGCGAGCTGCGTGAGGAGCGCGCCGCGTGGCTGCTGCCGGCCACCGCCCTGGCCGAGGTGCTCGTCGGGGCGGCCCGAGTGGACAAGCGTTCGGTGACGCAGCGCCGGGCCACGATCCGGGCAGCGTTCGGGTCGGCACGCCCGGTGGACGAGGACGTCGCGGCCGAGGCGGCGTCGCTGCGGACCCGATACCGCTGGCTCCGCCTCCCGGACGCGATCGTGCTCGCGACCGCCTCGGTGGATGGCGCCCAGGCCGTCCTTACTGCCGACCGCCGGTGGGGCCGCACGGATCTGCCGGTCAAGGTCTTGCCGTCTCCGCGTCGTCGGCATCGATAGGAGACCGGCGCCGTCCGCCTCGGTCGTGTGCGCGGGCCCGCAGCCGGTGCGGCGAGCCGGAGCGGAGCCGGCGCCGCAGTGCGGGCGGCATCCCAGCGGCCCCGCGTTCACGTCGATGCTCAGCCGGCTGATGCAGCGCTGCCGGCGGTGGCGGCGACCACGGCGATCATGACGGTGTCACGGGCTGCCTTGACCGCGGCCGCGACGGCGTCGCCGGCCGGATGGCCGTCGGCGAGCTGCTTCGCGCGCGCCTTGGCGGCCTTGCGGTCGGGCTTGTCGACCACGAGGTTCAGCTGGTCGAGCGCGAGCAGCAGGGAGGCCAGCGCGACTGCACGCGTGGTGGGTTCGGCGCCGTCGACGAGCGCGGCGCGCAGCTCGGCCCGCACCTCGGCCTCCGCCCTGGCGTCGGCTGCGGGCCACCGCGTCGTGGGGAACAGGCCGAGCACCCGGCCGTCTTCACGGCGCACCAGGCCCTTGGCGGCCAGCATCTCGTAGGTGGTGTCCTTCGCGC
>JBOFBK010000149.1:0-4452 GCA_051645525.1 Dermatophilaceae bacterium
CGGTCGCCGGCCTCGCGCTGTGGGAGGCGCCGCTCGGGCCCCAGGGTGGCGAGGCAGCCGAGTGGATCGGCGAGTTCGAGCGCCGCCTGGATGCCGGCGACCTCGACGGCGCGCTCGCGCAGTACATGAAGGACATGCCCCCGGAGTGGCTCGAGGGCGCCCGGCACGACCCGGAGTTCCCGGTACACCTGGCGAACGTGCCGAGCATGCGGGCCGACGGCGAGTCACTGGTGTGGGCCGAGTCGGCCTCGCTTGCAACCCTGCTCGCTCCGGTACGGGTACCGGTACAGATGATGGTCGGCGAGAGCACCTTCCCGGGGATGGTCGAGTCGGCCGAGCTGGTGCTCGCCGCGGTGCCGGGCGCGACCCTCCGCCGGATGCCGGGCGCGGACCACTCCTGGGAGCCGGGGCCGATGGCCGCCGAGCTCGCCCGCTTCACCCGGGAGGCGTCCGGCGGGTCCTGACGACGGGGCTGCTCGGTCGAGGTCGAGCAGCCCCCGGTTGCGGAGACGCCCAGCTCGGGCCGTCCGCCGACTCGGCTGAGCTCACGTGAGCGGCCGGGCTCAGCGACCTCGCTCGTCGGCCTGGGCTGCGATGCGGTCCACGGAACGCGCGGCATCCACCAGGTTCGCTCCCGTCCGCTCGCGGTAGAGCCTCACCGCGTCGACCCGGCGGCCTTGCGCCATCTGCGCTCGGTCTGCATCCACCATGGCATGGCCGACAAGGAGTCGAACAGAGTGCACCAGTGGATCGCCGCGAATCACGACAGTGCCGCGCCTGTGCGGGCCGGCGGCTCGCACACCGGTCGTCGACAGCTCTCCGGTGGTGTTCGGTTGTCCACAGACCCTCGGTGGCTCCTGGGTTGTCCACAAGCGTTCGGTGAGCGGATGACGTGTCACCCTTCGGGTGCCACACTCTCGTCATGTACTCGGGGGAACGTGCCGCAGAGCTACTGCGCATCGATGCGCCCGCCGAGGCCGCCGCGGCTCTCCACGCGGCCGACGCGGTCCGGCTGTTCGACCGGCGAACCGCGCCGTGGGCGACGCTCCTCCGGGTCCTCCGGATCGCGCCACCGCTGCCATACCTCTACGTGCTGCTCACCGAGGACTCGACAGAGCAGGCGTCCACGGTGGCGCTATCGGTGTTCCTCGTCCTGGTCGTGGTGGTGGTGATTCCGGGCCAGTACCTCCTCGAGCGACCCGCCGGTGCTGAACCGCGGACCCGGTGGGGCTGGTATCTCGTGCTGGTCCTCGCGCTGATCGCGCTGGTCGTGGCTGCCGCTCGGTGGAGCTCATGGCTGCTCGTTCTGGCCGGTCTGCTTGCCGGAGCCTGGGTCACTGCACCCAGTCGGGACCTGTGGCGGGCCGGGCCGCCCACGGCGTGGCCCGCCGGGTCGGAGGCGTTCGCCACGTTGACCGTGCTGGCACGCGCGTCGTGGGTGCACCCCCGACGGCTCGCCGCGCTCACGGCGATGCCCGAGCCGGTGTCGCGGCAGTGGGTCGCCGAGCTCGCCCGGCTGGGCCTGGTCTCGTACGGCGGCATCTGGAGCGGCGGCAGCTCACGGAGCGGTACGCAGGTCAGCTCGGCCGGTCGCGACCAGGTGGCCCGGTGGCGGACCCATCTGGAGGAACTGGCCGCGACCTGAAGTGGGTCCGAGGACTCAACGGCCGCGCGCCTGGGTTGCGATGCCGCCGACGGAGCCTCCGCCGAACCGGAGGACGTCCGATCCGGTGGCGATCACGCCGCCGGGGTCGTGCCGGTCGGTCGCGGCGGCCCTGGCTCACGACCAGGGCCGCCGCGGTCACGGCCGTCTGCGCCGGCTGGTGTCCATCGAGAGGATGAACGGCACCGAGAAGTCCTCCCGCGTCGTCGGGGGGAAGTCCTCGAGCTGCTCATCCGTCAGCTGGCTCGCGAAGTAGCCACCGTCACCGACCACGAAGAGCCGTCGCGTCCCGTTTCGCACCCCGAACTCAGCCGACGTGGCACCGATGATGCCGGTGCTGGCGTCGCCCACGACGGTGGTCGTGGTGCCGTCCGGAGACAGCGCGATCACCGTGTTGTTCGGATGCGTGGCGAAGTACGTGGTGCCGTCGATGTCGATGTCGAAGTCGTCACCACTCAGGCCCTCGGACACGAGCTCGGGTGCACCCGCCCGGCCGCCGGTTTCGACCGGGATGCGCCAGTACTGCTGGCGCGAGGAGTTGAACGTGTACACCGCGCCGCGATGACTCCGGATGCCGTTGAGGCCCGGGATGCCCTCGCGAGCGGTGTCCGGCAGCAGCCGATCGTCCTGCAGCCAGGTCTGCACCGCCCCCGTGGACGGCGCGGCGCGGTAGATGCTCCCGTTCTGGGCGTCGGCGGCGTACACGGAATCCGGACGGGTGGCGTCGATGCCGTTGACCATCGCGCCCTGCGGGAAGACCGCCGCGGTCGTCATCCGCCCGTCGCCGGCGACGCGGGCCAGCGTGCCGCGGGGCGCGCTGGGGTCGGACCGGTCGGTGACGGTGGCGTACAGGCGGCCCGCGTCATCCATCGCCAGCGTGGACACGGTGGTGGTGGTGAGCCGGTCGAGCTGCCCGCGCACGGTCAGGCGGTACAGCCCCTGCTGGTCGACCTCGGAGGCTCCGACCGCGGCGTACACCGTTCCGTCGGGGCCCACCGCGACATCGGTGATGCCGTTGCGCTCGTCGAAGGTGGCCTCGACCGTCGTGGGCATCAGGTCGCCACCACGCGGGCGACCGGTGGTGGCGCCGGCCGTGGGGGACGACGCGAGCGTGGTGGCCGTGGCAAGGCCGGCCATGCCGAAGGTGTGAGTCAGAACGGCTCGGCGGGTGGTGGTCATCGGTGCTCCTCGATGTCGGCGCTGGCGATGAACGGGTCGGAGAAGTCCTCTCTCGTGGTTTCTGGGTAGCTCTCCAGCTGCTCGTCGGTGAGCTGTTTCGCGAAATATCCACCATCGCCGACGACGAATAGCTTTCGCTCACCGTCCCGCACGCCGAATGCCGCGGATGTCGTGCCGATCATTCCGGTGCTCGCATCCCCGATGACGGTGCGCTCGCCAGTGGTGTCGAGCCGGAGGAGCGTGTTGTTCGGGTGCGTCGTGTAATAGATGGTGCCGTCGGTATCGATGTCGAAACCGTCGGCGCCGAGGTCCTCGGCGACCAGAGCCGGTTCGCCCGCGCTGCCGTCGTGCTCGATCGGGATGCGCCAGAGCTGACGGGTCGAGGAGTTGCCGACGTAGACGTTGTCGCCGAATACCCGGAGGCCGTTGAGCCCGGGCACCCCGGCGCCGTCGCGAGGCGCGAGCCGGTCGTCCTCCACCCAGGTGGTCACCGCACCGGTGCGTGGGTCGACCCGATGGACCACCCCGTCGCCGGAGTCGGCCGCGAACACCACGCCGACGCCGGCGTCGATGCCGTTCGGCTGGGCGTCGTCGGGAAAAGTGGCCACCGTCTGCTCACCGTCGCGACCCAACATGACGAGGTCGGCCTCGAGCGTGCTGGGGTCGGAGATGTCGGTGTCGCCGTAGTCGACCGCGTAGAGCTGGCCCCGGGCGTCGGTGGTGAGGGCGCCGACGTTCGAGTCGAGCAGCCGCTCGACCTCCCCGTCGGTGCCGAGCCGGTAGAGCCCCTGCTGGTCGCTCGGCGAGGAGACGATGGAGGTGTACACCTCGCCCGACCGGCCGACCGCGACGTCCTCGACGAAGTTGTCGGCCGGCAGGGTCGCCTCGATGGTGGTGGGCGCCAGGTCGACCGGGTCGGCGGCGGCTGCCCCGTGGCCGACGGCGACCAGGCTCATGGCCGTGATCGCGACCGGCGCGAGCACTCGAGATCTCATTGTATACCTCCAGAATTCGGTGTCCGTGTTGTCGACGGCGTTCACAGCTATCGTCGCGACGTCGGTGAGTGCGGCACGGGTGGCGCCGTTCAATCGGGGGTCTAATCACGTGAAGGCCATTCCCGGAGAAGTGCTCCTGATGAATTTCACGCTATGTCGAGGGTCGGCGACGTCAATAAGACACTGCTGAGAACCGCGTGACAATCACTGGCGCCGCTCGCGGGTGACGCCCGCGTACTACTCGGCAGATGGCTCGCCCCGCTGGCAGATGCCTGCTCACGGTGACGGTGCACGGCTGACGGTGACGGTGCACGGCACGGCACGGCACGGCACGGCACGGATGACGCTGCGTCATCCGTCCTGAGCGCGCCTGCCTCGGATCGGGGGCCGGTCACGACGAGCCGGGACGCTCCCACCGGACGCCGGGAAAGCGGTCGAAGTCGTTGTCGAACGTCACGACGGCCGCGCGGTGCTGCAGCGCGAGAGCAGCCAGGTGCGCGTCGTTCACGAGGTTGCCCCCCGTGCCGGTGGAGACGAGCAGCTCGCGCAGGCGGCGAGGATGGCGCCCGTCCGGCTCGAGGACGACGGCTGCAGGCTGCCCGACCCACGCGTCGA
>JBOFBK010000150.1:0-4530 GCA_051645525.1 Dermatophilaceae bacterium
GCGAGGTCGAAGAAGTAGTCCATCGTGATCTCGACCGCCGCACGTTCGCTGAGCACCCGGGCGATGGCCCACAGCACACTGGCCCGGGGGTCGGGCTGGGTTCCCTGCCGGATGCGCTGGATGTACACGTGTGAGGTGAGACCGCGGACGTCCGAGACTGCCCGGGCGAGGTGCACGTTGTTGTCGTAGTCGCGGAGCCTGCCCTCGTCGTCGACCCACCGCACGGTCGTGAGCAGTCGGTTGAGCGCCGACGCGATGTCGGGTAACGACATGTCGGCGTCGGGAGCAGGGCCTGAACGGTCGGTCGGCATGACCGGTTCAGTTTGCCAGCAGTGTGCACGGGGGCGCGTGCAACAACGTGAGTCGGCACTATCACGAGATCCGTGCTTTTCATACGTGAAAAGCACTTACCAAATTTTGACCCAAATCTGGTGGCCGACCGACTCGCGCTGTGGCGTCCGGCGGGGTAGGTTTTCGCCTGTGAAAAGCTCTGGCTCGGAGCAGGCCGCCACCTCGGCGGCTCGCGTCCGCCTACTCAGCCGCAGCGCTGGGCATCCGGGTGCGCGGATCTCCGGTCCGAACAGCTGGTGGAGCTCGTGAAGCCCACCTGACGCGGCCGTGGTACCACCACGCCGGGCGCCCGGGCCACGCAGGGTGAGGCTCGGGTTCAGAGGTGCCGCCATCCGCGACCTACGGGATAACGGGTGGCGGCACCGGCCGCCGCGCAGACCACGTCCGAGCGCGCGATACCGCCACCCCGGCTCACCGGCGCGCGGTGAGGTGCACCGTCACGGCGTCACCGTCATCCTTACCGATCGCGCGTCGGACACCTGCCGCCACCGGCAGCTTGTGCGTGCCGTCGCCGAGCGCCATGAAGGCGCCGTCGAACGGATGGCCGTCGACGGTTCCCGACACCTTGACCAGGCCGCGGGTCCCGAAGATCTCGGCCGAGCCCGGCAGCTGCACGCAGGTCCAGGTGTCGCCCTCACGGACTTTGCCGAGCGTAGCGGTGAAGGTGATGTCAAGTGGTTCACTGTCGGTCATCGTCGGACTCCTTGTCGGTCTCGCTGTGTCGCTGTTGCTGTCGGTCAGACGAAGGCGCCCACGATGGCACCGACGACGACGAGCTTGACCAGCCAGTCGCCGAGGTGCGTGGCGGCCCGTCGGATCGGGACCTGCTCCCAGAGCACCGAGCCGCCGAGCAACACGACCGGTAGCGCCCAGAGGGCGATACCGAGCAGCGGCCCCCTGGACTGCCCCCTCCCAGCCGGCCGTACGCAGCAGGCCAGCGATCAGGGAGGCGACCATGAGACTGCGCAGTAGCTCGAGGGCGACCTGCCACCACGCGGGGCGTCCGGAGCCGACCGGCTCGTCGGCGCCAGCGGACTCTTTGGTGGCATCCGGGACGACGGAGTAGTAGACCGAGCTCTGGACGAACGCGACAACGGCGGCCACGACGACTCCGGCGACGACCATGACGGCTCCCTTTCAGTACCAATGGGTTCTTTAACGTCGACGCTACTGCTGCGCACTAAGACTGTCAAGTACTAAAATGGTCGTCATGACCGATGACCGTGATGCTCCGCGTCGCCGCGGCCGCCCACCGGGATCGAGCGCCCAGGGCCTGCTCGACGTCGCGCGCGAGGAGCTGCTCGAGCACGGCTACTCGCGGATGACGATGGACGCCGTAGCCCGCCGCGCGCGCGTGTCGAAGAACTCGCTCTACCGTGAGTTCGGCTCCAAGGAGCGGCTGTACGCCGCCGTGGTGGCCGACTGGGTCGAGCGTGGCCGCGACGCGATGAGTCCACACCTCGAGGCCCTGCTCGCGGCCGAGGACGTCTCCGACGGCCTGCTCGGCTTCGCCGCCGTCCTCCAGCACGGAGTGCTCGGGCCGGACGTCACACGCATGCGCACCCTCGTTGCTGCCGAGGCGAACCGCGCGCCCGACGTGGCTGCCGCCTACGTACGCGACGGGTGGGACACGAACATCGCGTCGCTCGCAAAGGCGCTCGGTGACCTCATGCGTCGAGGTGCGCTCGCGGATGACGACCCGCACCGCGCGGCCGACCAGCTCACCTGGCTGGTGCTCGCCGCCCCGATGAACCGGCTCACCCTGACCGGCGGCGCGGCTGGATACGACCGCGGTCAGCTCCAGGCGACCGCACGCGAAGCCGTGACGACGTTCCTCGCGCGCTACGCACCGACCGAGTCATCGGGCTGAGGGCCGCCTCATCCCCACCGCGGCGTGGGCGAGCGGTGAGCCTGCGGTTAGCGGGGTCCCAGGCCGGTGCGGCCGTCGAGAAGCTCGCGCGCGGCATCCAGGTGGCCGGCGTGCCGCGCGGTCTCCTCGATCATGTGCAGGGCGATCCAGCGCAGATCGGTGACCTCGTCGGTCACCACCGGCGGCGGCGTACCCCGCGGCGGGCTGTCCAGCGGCTGTGAGAACAGCACCGACTCGGATTCCTCGCCGCGCCGGCGGTACGTGGCGAGCACCTCGGCGACGGGTCGAGCCGAGGTGTAGCCGCCGGTCGTGACCGCCCGCTCCGCCCACGGCGGCGGGTCGGGCGAGCCGGCGGCCACCGACTGGAACCAGACCCACTCGGCGTCCCCGAGGTGCTCGACCAGTCCCAGCGGCGTCCACCCCGAGGGCAGCAGCGCGATGTTCATGGCGGTCTCGTCCAGCCCGTCGACGATCGCCAGCACGACGGCGCGCTGCGCACGCAGGAAGTGGCCTAGCACGGCGGCCTCCGGTGCCACCATCGCGTTCGTCGTCATGTCCTCGACCACTCTCGACTGTTCGACGGCTCGACACCGACCGACTCACGAACAAGACGGGCGAGGTAGCGCTGCTCGGGGATGCTCCGGGTCAACCCCGCAGCCCGGGTGAGCGCGGCATCCGCGTCACCGGCTCGTCCGGCTCGGCGGAGCAGATGGCCGCGCACGGCGTGGAACCGGTGGTTGCGGGCGGCGCCCGGCGTGCCGTCCAGGGTGGCGAGCAGCGCCAGACCGGCCTGCGGGCCGTCGACCTCGGCCACGGCAGCGGCACGACCGATGGTCACCGCCGGCGACGGGGCGACGGCGTCGAGCATCCGGTACAGCTCGGCGATCTGCGGCCAGTCGGTCTCCGCGGCGGTCACGACCTCGGCGTGCACGGCGGCGACGGCCGCACGCAGCTGGAACTCGCCGACCGGGCCGGTCGGCAGCGCCCTCTCGAGGAGTCGGACGCCCTCGGCGATCGCGGTCCGGTCCCACCGCGAACGGTCCTGGCGATCGAGCGGGACGAGGTCGCCGGCGCTGTCGGTGCGGGCCGCGGCTCGCGCTCCGGTGAGCAGGAACAGGGCGAGCAGGCCGGCGTTCTCCGAGTCTCGTGGCGTCGCGGCCACCAGCTCGCGCGCCAGACGGACCGCCTCCCGGGTGAGGATGCCGTCGGTCAGCTGCGGCCCGGACGTACGGGTGTGCCCCTCGGTGAAGAGCAGGGCGAGAGCGTGCCGTACCGCGACCAGTCGGGCCGGTCGGTCGGCCGGGGCCGGGTCGGGGAACACCTCGCCGGCCTGGCGCAGCGTCGCCTTCGCGCGGCTGATCCGCTGGGCCATCGTCGCCGGCGGTACGAGGAACCCGGCGGCGATCTCGGCCGCGGTGAGCCCGGCGACGGCACGCAGGATCAGCGCGACCTGCGATGCCCGGCTCAACGCCGGATGGCAGCAGAGCAGCATGACCTGCACCGTGTCGTCGCGTTCGGTCGCAGCGTCGCTCGCTGCCACGTCCGGCACGGTGCCGATCGCGTGCCGGCCGCGGGCGGCATCCGCCACACCGTCGGTGGCGCTCGTCAGCAGCGCATCGCGCTCCTCGCGGGCCCGCCGTGCGGTCTCGGTGCGGATGACGTCGACGAGGCGTCGCGAGGCGACCCGCACCAGCCAGCCGCGCGGGTTCTCCGGCACGCCGTCGCGGGGCCACTGGGTCGCGGCGGCGAGCAGCGCCTCCTGGACGGCGTCCTCGGCGTCGTCGAATCGGCCGTACCGCCGGGCCAGCGCCGCGAGCACGTGTGGTGTCTCGCGGCGCCAGACCGAGTCCAGGCGGGCCTCGCTCACGCCTCGGCGCCGCCGTCCATGCCCGGCCGCAGCTCGACGACGTTGCCCGGGCTGCAGAAGTGCCGGGCGATCTCCTCGGCCCGCTCCTCGGTCTCCACGTCGACGAGGAAGAAGCCGGCGAGGTGCTCCTTGCCCTCGGCGTACGGACCGTCGGTGACGAGGCGGTCGTCATCCGACCAGCGAAACAGCCGCGAGGTGTCCGGGTCGCCGAGCGCCTCGGCCGAGACGAACTCGCCGCGCTGCTCCATCTCGGCGAACATCGTGTCGAACTCGGACTGCAGCCGTTCGCGCGCCGGCGCGGGGAGCGCCTGGTGCTCGGCGAGGAAGTCCGAGGTCGGGTGGCCCCACGGCCGCGGGTTCGAGTGGATGAGGATGACGTACTTCACGAGCGGCTCCTTCGCTGGTGGGCGCGGCGGGTCCGTGCCCATGCTGCTACGTCGGA
>JBOFBK010000151.1:0-12105 GCA_051645525.1 Dermatophilaceae bacterium
GCACCCTGGAAGCCCTGCGGACCACTCGCACCCTGGGCACCCGTCGCGCCCTGCGCACCAGTCGAGCCTTGGGCACCGGTAGAGCCCTGAGCACCAGTCGCACCCTGAGCGCCCGTGGCGCCCTGCACGCCGGTCGAACCCTGCGCACCCGTCGAACCCTGCGCACCCGTCGAACCCTGCGCACCCGTGGCGCCCTGCGCACCAGTCGCACCCTGGAAGCCCTGCGGACCACTCGCACCCTGGGCACCCGTCGCGCCCTGCGCACCAGTCGAGCCTTGGGCACCGGTAGAGCCCTGAGCACCAGTCGCACCCTGAGCGCCCGTGGCGCCCTGCGCACCAGTCGAGCCTTGGGCACCGGTGGAGCCCTGGGCACCCGTCGAACCCTGAGCACCAGTCGAACCCTGAGCACCAGTCGCACCCTGAGCGCCGGTCGCACCCTGCGCACCGGTGGAGCCCTGGGCACCCGTCGCACCCTGAGCGCCGGTCGCACCCTGCGCACCAGTCGAACCCTGCGCACCCGTCGAGCCCTGCGCACCCGTCGCACCAGTCGAACCCTGGAAGCCCTGCGGACCACTCACACCCTGGGCACCCGTGAAGCCCTGGGCACCCGTCGCGCCCTGAGCGCCCGTGGCGCCTTGGGCGCCGGTCGCGCCCTGGAAGCCCTGCGGACCACTCACCCCCTGGGGACCGGTCGATCCTTGGGCACCCGTCGCACCTGAGGAGCCCTGCGGTCCACTCACCCCTGAAGCGCCCTGGTCACCTGTGGCGCCGTCCACGCCGGCTGGGCCGCGTGGACCTGCCGGGCCGGCTGCGCCCGGGGCGCCTCGCTGGCTCACGCCGGGGTCACCAGGTGCACCCGGGATGCCGGACACACCGTCGGCGCCGACCTCGCCCTGCGGACCCTGTGGGCCGGTCGCGCCACCGGAACCGCCGTCGATGACGACAGTCCCTGGAGCGACCGGGCCTACAGAGCACGGCCCGACCCCAGCGGGAGCGACGTAACCCTGTGGCCCCCAGGTCGTCGGAACGGTCGAGGTCACGCTGTCGCCGCTACACGTGAGCGCCCCAGGACCCTGCTGGTAGCCCTGTGGACCACTTGTGGCGGTGCTCGTCGCGACCTGCGAACTCACGACATGAGCGGGCCGCTCCACAGCACGGACGGCCGCGGGCACCCTCGCCTGGGCAGCTTGCGCCACCGGGCTCAGCACCGTGCCGAGCGCGACAGCGCCCAGCACGACGGCCGAGGGCGCGGTCGCCGAGCGCATCGCTCGGGCACGAGTTGACAGCAGGCGACTGCTCACAACTGTCGTCTCCTGCCGGCTGGACACATCACGGCTCAAGTGTCACAAATCGGCACTCTCGTTTCTCCTGAATCGGAGATCTCGACGGCTCCACGAGCAGCAACCGGTACTTCGCTCGGGACGGCGAGTTCACCTCTCAGTGCCCGAGCGCACGGAGCGTCAGCAGCGTGTCGGCGTCGGACGCAGCCTTGTCGTCCCGATAGCGGATGACACGTGCGAACCGGAGCGCGATGCCGCCCGGGTAGCGGGTCGAGGTCTGCACACCGTCGAAGGCGATCTCGACGACCTGCTCGGGCCGCACCTGCACCACCCAGCCGTCGGTGCCGCCGACCGCCAGGCCGGTGAAGCGCTCGGTCTGCCAGCGCAGCGTCTCGTCGGTCATCCCTTTGAAGGTCTTGCCGACCATGACGAGCTCGCCGGTCTCGGGGTCGCGCGCCCCCAGGTGGATGTTCGACAGCCAGCCCTTCCGCCGGCCCGACCCCCACTCGACCGCCAGGACCACGAGGTCGACGGTGTGCACCGGCTTCACCTTCACCCAGCCGCTGCCTCGCCGACCGGCCGCGTACCGTGCCGACGCGGCCTTGAGCACCACGCCTTCGTGCCCGCTCGCGACGAGTTCGTCGAAGGACCGCCGCACCGCAGCGGCATCCGAGGTCACCACGCGCGGCACGAGCAGGTGCGGCGTCAGCTCGGCCAGCACCTCGTGGCGTGCCGACAACGGCTCGTCGAGCAGATCGCGCCCGCCTGCGTGCAGCACGTCGAACAGGTAGGTGGTGAGCGGCACCTCGGCCCGCAGCCGGGCGATATCGGCCGAGGATGCCGTTCGAGCACCGGTGACCTGGAACGGTGCCGGCCGGCCGTCATCCCGGATGACGATGGCCTCACCGTCGAGCACGAGGTCGCCGCCCGGCAGGCCGGCGACTGCCTCGACCACCTCGGGCACCCGGTCGGTGATGTCGTCGAGACTGCGGGTGAAGACCGTGACCGTGCCGGCCAGGCGGTGCACCTGCACCCGGATGCCGTCGAGCTTGCCGTCGACGACGACCTCGCCGCCGATATCGGAAGCCACGCCTCCTGCCGCGCCGATGTCGGCCTCAAGGTCGCCGGCCAGGTCATCGCCGGCCGGAGCACGAGCCGCACCGGAACCACCGATCGCGCCGACCGACGCCAGTGCCTCCTCGGTGGTCTTCGCCGACGCGGCGAGCATCGGCCGCAGCGGCCGCCCCACCTCGAGCCGTACCGCCTCCAGTGCCTCGACCCCACCGCGGGCCGCGATCTCGGCCACCGCCGAGGTGGACCCGGCGAGCATGACCGCCCGGCGCACGACCGGTTCGGGCACCGCGTAGGCCGCAGCGGTGGCGGCGAGCACCACGCCGTCGAGCGCGCCCTGGCGCAGGTTGCCGGTGATCAGCTCGGCCAGGAACCGCTGCTCCTCGGCGGTGGCCCGGGACAGCAGTGCGGCGAGCGCCTCCCGGCGCACGGATGCCGACCCTGCACCCGAGGTGGTGGCCAGCACCTCGAAGGCGGCATCGACATCGGCGACGGACAGCGACGGCGACGGCGCGGCATCCGGCATCGTTCGGAGCGAGCGGAACCCGACCCCGAGCCGGCGCTGCGGCAGCGCTCCGGACAGGTAGGAGACGACGAGGGCCACCTCGCTCCCGTCGCAGCGCCCGAACAGCTCGGCCAGGGCCGCCGTCTTCGCGGTACGTGACCGGGTGGCCGCCACCGTGCGCGACACCGACACGAGGTCGGCGAGCATCACCTGCATCTGGCCATCCTGCCCGTGCCCACCGACAGCGCGAGCGGCCGTTCCGTCATCGCCTCAGAAACCTTCGGGATCGCCCCGGATCGCATGGGGCGACCCCGAAGGTTCCGGACGCGGGCGGCGGGTCGTGGCAGAGGCGGTCGAGAGCGGGTCAGTCGACCAGGCGATAGCCGATGCCGGGCTCGGTGAGCAGGTGCCGCGGGCGGGACGGGTCGTCCTCGAGCTTGCGCCGCAGCTGATTGCCGTAGACGCGCAGATAGTTCGACTCGCGGCCGTAGCCCGGCCCCCACACCGCGCGCAGCAGGTCGACCTGGGTGACCACCGTGCCGCGGCGGCGGGCCAGCTCGGCGAGCAGCCGCCACTCGGTGGGGGTCAGGTGCACCTCGGCGTCGCGGTGCCGCGCGGTGAGGGTCGCGAAGTCCAGAGAGAACGCCGGCGTCACGACAGGTGGGATGCCGGCCAGCTCGCCGTCTCCCGCGGCGCCGCCGCGCCGCAGCGCCGACCGCACCCGCGCCATCAGCTCGTCCATGCCGAAGGGCTTGGTGACGTAGTCGTCGGCGCCCTCGTCGAGTGCCTCGACCTTGTCGTCAGACTCGTGCCGAGCGGACAGCACCACGACCGGCAGCCGCGACGTCGCGCGGATGCGACGCAGCACCTCGACGCCGTCGACGTCGGGGAGCCCGAGGTCGAGGACGACGAGGTCGGGCGGTGCATCGGCGACGGTCTCGAGCGCGTCGGCGCCGGTGCCGACCTCCTCGACGTCGTAGCCGCGTGCCCTCAGGTTGATGCGCAGCGTGCGCCGGATGGTCGCGTCGTCGTCGACGACGAGAACGCGCTGGCTCACCGGACCACCTCCACCACAGGCGAGCTCGGCAGCTCGACAACCATCGTCAAGCCCCCGCCCGGCGTGTCCTCGGCGAGCACTCGACCCCCCATGGCCTCCGCGAGACCACGCGCCACGGCCAGGCCCAGCCCCACCCCGTCACCCTCCGGGGCGGTGTCGCCGTGGCGCTGGAACGGCAGGAAGATGCGATCCCGCTCCTCGTCGGGCACGCCGGGGCCGGTGTCGACGACACGCACCTCGGTGCGCTCCCCGATACCGCTCGTGGTGACCCGCACCCGCCCCGGCGCCGGCTGGTGGCGCAGCGCGTTCTCGACGAGGTTGCCGAGCACGCGGTCGAGCAGGCCGGGGTCGGCCAGCACGACGCGGGCCGCGGGGTCGAGGCGCCACTCCACCCGCTCCGGCTCGGCCACCGAGCGCACCACCGACGGCACGACCTCGCCGAGGTCGACCGGCCGGGGCGAGGCGACCAGCGCGCCGGCCTGCAGCCGCGACATGTCGAGCAGGTTGCCGACCAGCGCGTCCAGCCGGTCGGCGGACTCCTCGATCGCCGCCTCGAGCTCGGCTTCGTCCTCGGGGCTGAACTCGACCTCGGTGGAGCGCAGGCTGCCGACGGCCGCCTTGATGCCGGCGAGCGGGGTGCGCAGATCGTGCGACACCGCGGACAACAACGCGGTGCGTGCCGAGCTGTCCCGCGCGAACGCCGCCGCCTCGACGGCCGACCGCTGCAGCGCCCGCCGCTGGAGGATGGCGCCCGCGTGCGCCGCGAACGCAGCGAGCAGGCGCCGGCGCCCGGCCGGCGGGGCGGCGCCGACGAGCACGAGGTCGTGGTCGTCATCCACCGCCTCGTGCGCCAACGCCGGGTCGCGGACGTCGTCGGGGCCGAGCGGCGGCTCCGTGCTCGCCACCACCTCGACCGGGCGGTCGGATGACGCCCGCCGCACGACCGCGGCGCCTCCCGCGCCGAACATGTCGACCGCTCGCGAGAGGAGCAGTGCCATCTGATCGGTGGAGCCGAGCAGGGTGTGGGTCAGCTCGGCGAGCGCCGCGGCCTCGGTCTGTGCCTGCATCGCACGGTCGGCCCGGCGGGCACTTCGGTGGACGACGAAGGCGACCGCAGCCGCCACGGCGACGAAGACGACGAGCGCGACGACGTTCTCGGGCCGCTCCACCGAGAACGTCCCGACGGGCGGGACGAAGAACCAGTTGAGCAGCAACGAGCAGACCACCGATCCCAGGAGGGCGGGTCCGATGCCGCCGAGCAGGGCGACGAGCACGGTCGAGAGTAGATAGAGCGGGACGGTGAGCGGCAGTCCCGGTTCCTCGGGGACGCCGACGAGCAGGCCGGTGAGCACGAGCGGGCCGACGAGCGACGCGACGTACCCGAGCCGGACCCGGCGCTGCGGCAGGCCGGCTCGCGGCACCCGCCACCCGCGGCCGTGCGCGAAGGAGTGCGTGACGACGTGCACGTCGATGTCGCCGGACTCGGTGATGACCTCCTCGGTCGTACTGGGGGACAACAGCGTTCGCCAGCGCGGCCGCCGGGTGCTGCCGATGACCACCTGGCTCGCGTTGACGCCGCGGGCGAAGTCGAGCACGGCCTCAGCGGTGTCGTCACCAACCACAGTGTGGAATGACCCGCCGAGCTCCTCCGTCATCCGCCGTTGCTTGGCGAGGCCGGGCAGGTCCGGGCCGGTGAGCCCGTCGGCGCGCGCGACGTGAACCGCGAGCAGCTCACCGCCGGCACCACGGGCGGCGATGCGCGCCCCACGGCGTACGAGCACCTCGCCCTCAGGACCCCCGGACAGCGCGACCACCACCCGTTCCCGAGTCGGCCAGGTGGCGGCAATGCCCTGCTCGGCCCGGTACCGCTCGAGCGCCTCGTCGACCCGGTCGGCGAGCCACAGCAGGGCCAGCTCGCGCAGCGCCTGGAGGTTGCCGACCCGGAAGTAGTTGGCGAGCGCGGCGTCGACCTTCTCGGGCGCGTAGACGTTGCCGTGCGCCATCCGGCGGCGCAGCGCCTCCGGCGACATGTCGACGAGCTGGATCTGGTCGGCCCGGCGCACCACCGCGTCGGGCACCGTCTCGCGCTGCACCACACCGGTGATCGACTCGACGACGTCGTTCAACGATTCGAGGTGCTGGACGTTGACGGTGGAGATGACGTCGATCCCGGCGTCGAGCAGCTCGTCGACGTCCTGCCAGCGCTTCTCGTTGCGGGAACCCGGGGCGTTGGTGTGCGCGAGCTCGTCGACGAGGGCCACGCGCGGTCGCCGATCGAGAATGCCGTCGAGGTCCATCTCGTGCAGCGTCGCCCCGCGGTGCGACACCTCGCGGCGGGGCACCGCCTCGAGCCCGTCGACGAGGGCGGCGGTGTGGGCCCGGCCGTGGGTCTCGACGACGCTCACCACGACGTCGGTGCCCCGCCGCAGCCGCCGGTGCCCCTCGTCGAGCATCGCGACGGTCTTGCCCACCCCGGGGGCGGCCCCGAGGTAGATGCGCAGCCGTCCACGTGCCATAGGGTCATCGTCCCTCGGCGTTATCGGCGAGGGCGAGGTTGAGGTCGAGGACGTTCACCCGGTCCTGCCCCACGAAGCCGAGCGCGGCGTCATCCGTGTGCTCGTCGACGAGCCGCTGTACCTCCGCGAGGGGGATGCCGCGCGCCGCCGCCACCCGCGGTGCCTGCCAGCGCGCGTACGCGGGCGAGACGTGCGGGTCGAGCCCGCTCGCCGAGGTGGTGAGGGCGTCGGCGGGCGGCGGGCCGGCGGCATCCGGGTTGGCTTGTCGCAGTGCGGCTTCACGCTCGGCCACCGTGGCGGCGAGCTCGGGGTTGGTTGGGCCGAGGTTGGAGCCGCCGCTGGTGGCGCCGGAGGAGTCGGAGGCGGACGGACGGCCCTGGAACCACTCGGGCCCGCTCGGCGACTGGCCGATCAGGCGCGAGCCGACGACGGAGCCGTCGCGGGTGACGAGCTGCCCGTCGGCGCGGTCGGGCACCGCGCGCCCGACGAGGAGCACGGTCGCGGGGTAGAGCACGCCGCAGAGCACGGTGAGGACGAGGAGCGCCCTGACGGCGGCGCCGAGCTGTCGGGTCATGGAGGTCACCTCTACAGGCCGGGGAGGAGTGAGACGAGCAGGTCGATCGCCTTGATGCCGGCGAACGGGGCGAGGATGCCGCCGACGCCGTAGACGAGCAGGTTGCGGCGGAGCATGCCGGTGGCCGACATCGGCCGGTACCGCACGCCGCGCAGGGCGAGGGGGATGAGCGCGACGATGACCACCGCGTTGAAGACGACCGCGGAGAGGATCGCCGAGTCGGGGCTGGACAGGCGCGTGACGTTGAGTGCGTCGAGCCCGGGGAAGATGCCGACGAACATCGCCGGGATGATCGCGAAGTACTTCGCGAGGTCGTTGGCGATCGAGAACGTCGTCAGCGCGCCGCGGGTGATGAGCAGCTGCTTGCCGATGGCGACGACGTCGATGAGCTTGGTCGGGTCGGAGTCGAGGTCGACCATGTTGCCGGCTTCCTTCGCCGCCGACGTGCCGGTGTTCATCGCGACGCCGACGTCGGCCTGGGCGAGTGCCGGCGCGTCGTTGGTGCCGTCGCCGGTCATCGCGACGAGCCGCCCACCCTCCTGCTCCTTCCGGATCAGCGCCATCTTGTCCTCGGGCGTGGCCTCGGCGAGGTAGTCGTCGACGCCGGCCTCGGCGGCGATCGCCCTGGCGGTGAGCGGGTTGTCGCCGGTGATCATCACCGTGCGGATCCCCATCTCCCGCAGCTGGTCGAAGCGCTCGCGCATCCCCGGTTTGACGACGTCCTTGAGGTGGATGACGCCCAGCACCGTCGGCGCCACGCCCGGTGCCGCCTCGGCGACGACGAGGGGGGTACCGCCGCTACCGGCGATCGCGTCGACCTCGGCGTCGAGGCCGTCGGCGACGGTGCCGCCGTGCTCGCGCACCCAGGCGGCGACCGAGCTACCGGCGCCCTTGCGCACTCGGGTACCGTCGGGTAGGTCGACGCCGGACATCCGGGTCGTCGCGCTGAACTCGACGATCTGGGCTCCGCTGCGGCGCAGGCCGGTCGCGTCGCCGACCTCGGCCGCACCGCCGGCGACCGCGAGGTCGGCGCCGTCGGCGACGGCGAAGTCGACGATCGAGCGGCCCTCCGGCGTCTCGTCGGCGAGCGAGGCGAGATACGCGGCATCCGCCAGCTCGGAGCGCGACGCACCACCGACCGGCACCAGGTCGCTCGCGCGCCGGTTGCCGAAGGTGATGGTGCCGGTCTTGTCGAGCAGCAGCGTGCTGACGTCACCGGCGGCCTCGACCGCGCGGCCCGACATCGCCAGCACGTTGCGCTGCACGAGCCGGTCCATGCCGGCGATGCCGATCGCGGAGAGCAGCGCCCCGATGGTGGTCGGGATGAGGCAGACGAGCAGCGCGACGAGCACGACGAGCGGCAGGCGCTCGCCGGAGTAGACCGCCATCGGCTGGATCGCCGCCACCGCGAGCAGGAAGATCACGGTGAGCGTGGTGAGCAGGATCGACAGGGCGATCTCGTTGGGGGTCTTCTGCCGCGACGCCCCTTCGACGAGCGCGATCATCCGGTCGATGAAGGTCTCACCGGGCCTGCTCGTGACCCGCACGACGATCCGGTCGGACAGCACGGTGGTGCCGCCGGTGACGGCGCACCGGTCGCCGCCGGACTCGCGGATGACGGGCGCGGACTCCCCGGTGATCGCCGACTCGTCGACGGTCGCCACGCCCTCGACGACATCGCCGTCGCCAGGGATGACCTGGCCGGCCTCGACCACCACGAGGTCGCCGAGGGCGAGTGCGGTGCCGGGCACCTCCTCCTCGGTACCGTCGGCGCGCAGCCGCCGGGCCGTGGTCTCGGTGCGGGTACGGCGCAGGGTCTCGGCCTGGGCCTTGCCCCGCCCCTCGGCCACCGCCTCGGCGAGGTTGGCGAACACGACTGTCGCCCAGAGCCACCCGGCGACCGCCACGGTGAACACCGACGGGTCGAGCACCGACAGCACGGTGGTGAGCAACGACCCCACCCACACCACGAGGATGACGGGGCTGCGCCAGACATGGCGCGGGTCGAGCTTGGCGAACGCCGCGGGCAGGCTCTGCCACGCGGTGTGCGCGAGGGACGAGATCATGACAGCGCCTCCGCGATCGGTCCCAGGGCGAGGGACGGGAAGAACGTCAACCCGGCGACGACGAGCACCGTGCCGACGACGAGGGTGGTGAACAGCGGGGTGTGCGTCGGCATCGTCCCGGCGGTGACCGGCCGGCGCTGCTGCGCGGCGAGCGAGCCGGCGAGGCGCAGCACCAGGACGATCGGCACGAAGCGGCCGAGCAGCATGCACCCGGCGAGCAGCGAGTTGAGGAACGGCTGGTCGGCCGAGAGTCCTGCGAACGCCGAGCCGTTGTTATTCGAAGCCGATGCGACGGCGTACATCAGCTCGGTGAGGCCGTGCGGTCCCTCGTTGAGCCGGGCCTCGACGGCGGCCGGGGTGACGACGGCGACTCCGGCGCCGACGAGCACGAGAGCGGGCATGGTCAGCGTGACGAGCGCGGCACTGGTGATCTCGGTGTGCCCGATCGACTTCCCCAGCAGCTCCGGCGTGCGGCCGACCATCAGGCCGGCGATGAAGACCGCGATGACGACGAGCACGAGATAGCCGTAGATGCCGGCGCCGACGCCTCCGGGCGAGACCTCGCCGAGGAGCATGTTCAGCAGCAGCACACCACCACCGCGCGGGCTGTAGCTGTCGTGCATGGAGTTCACCGCACCGGTCGAGGTGCCGGTGGTGGCGGCGCCGAAGAGTACCGACCACGGCACGCCAAGGCGCTGCTCCTTGCCCTCCATCGAGGCGAGCGGGCCGGATGCCGCGCTGATCTCCGCCCAGGCGGCCAGCCCGATGCTCAGCAGCAGCAAGGTGCACATCACGCCTGCGGCGACGGCGCCCTGGCGACCGTCGCGCACCATGAGGCCGAAGGTGTACGTCAACGCAAAGGGGATGACGAGCAGCAGCACGATCTGCAGCACGTTCGTCCACACCCCGGGGTTCTCGAACGGGTGCGCCGAGTTGGCGTTGAAGAACCCGCCGCCATTGGTGCCGAGCAGCTTGATCGCCTCCTGGGAGGCGACCGGGCCGCCCTGGAGCACTTGTTCCACACCGGTGATCGTGGTGACGGTGCGGGGGCCGGAGAGGTTCTGCATGACACCGCCGAGCAGCAGCAGGAGCGCGGCGAAGAACGCGCCCGGCAGGAGCACGCGCGTCGTCCCACGGGTGAGGTCGACCCAGAAGTTGCCGATCCGGTCGGCGCCGCTGCGGGCCAGTCCGCGCATCAGCGCGACGGCGACGGCCAGGCCGGTGGCGGCCGACACGACGTTCTGCACGGTCAGGCCGACCAGCTGCGCCGTGTGGCCGGCGGCGGCCTCGGGCGCGTACGACTGCCAGTTCGTGTTCGTCACGAAGGAGACGGCAGTGTTGAGCGCGGTGTGCCACGGCATCGAGCGGCCGAACGACCATGGCAGCAGTGGTTGGGCGAGCAGCAGCACGAAGAGCGCCGCGATCGACACGGCCGCGAACGCCAGCACCGAGGTGAGGTAGCCGGTCCACCGCTGCTCGGTGCGCGGGTCGACACCGACGAGCCGGTACACGACACGCTCGACGCGCCAGTCGCGCTCGTCGGTGAAGACGAGGTACATCCAGCGGCCGAGCGGCACGGCGAGCAGCGCCACGAGAGCACCGACGAGGAGGACGGCCGTGACCGTCTGCAGGGCGAGGCTCATCGAGTCCACCTCAGAACCGCTCGGGCCGCACGAGTGCGTACAGGAGATAGGTGAGCAGCAGCATCGCCAGGCCGCCGCCGACAAGGTCTTCCCACATGCCGTCCAGCGCACCACCACCACGGGCCCGCCCGAGCCCGGATGACGACCGGTTGACACTCCTTGACGCCATCCTGACGCCCGGCTGCCGGGTCGCCGATGACGACGCCGGCTACCGCGCAGTACCCGGGGCGATCACGCCGCCTGGGGCGACGTAGGCCGCGCGGTACCCGGGCACCGCGCAACGACCCGATGCGACGCCGCCACCTCTGCCGCTGCTACTCGGCGCGGGCGACCCGGAGGTCGATCGGGGTGCAGGTGCCGTTGTTCGACTTCTCCGCGCTGCACGCCGTCACCCCGACGACGAGCGGCATCCGCGCCTCGACGGTGAACCGGTCCCCGGGCCGGGTCGGGGGCGGGTCGATATGCAGCTCGCCGTTGTGGTCGGTCCAGACATCCATGAAGACGTTGAGCGTGCTGCCGATCCGGTCGGGGTCGACGCCGTGCGGCTCGAGCGCAATGCAGAGGTTGGCGAAGCAGCTGGGGTGGGGGGCGCCGCCGAACTCGGGGTAGAGCACGTCGAACGTCGCCTGGCTGCAGGGGGTCAGCGACAGGTCGTGCACCCCGACGGTGTCCTCGACCACCTCGGCGAGCACGCGGCTGCGGTTGCTCCAGAGCAGCGACCCGGTCGAGATGTACGGCGTGTTCCCGAAGTCGGTGGTCCGCCCGGCGGAGAAGACCTCGGCCGGATCGTCCGCCGATACCGGGTACAGGTCGCTCACCTGCTCCCCGCACGGGTCGAGCACGGTGAGCCGGTCACCCGGTTCGAGGATGACGCCCGTGCCGGTCTGCGGCGCCAGCCGCGCCCAGCCACCGGCCGGGCCGCGTGCCCCACCGGCGTAGTGCGGTGGCGACTCGGCGCGCGGATGCCGCCGCCGGGCCGGGTTCACCGGTCTCCCTGAGCCTCGGTGGCGACGTCGTCGTCGGAAGGTGGGGTAACGTCATCCGGTATCCGCTGCAGCGCAACACTATTCGGCTCGGACGGTGCGGTGTCGTCATCCGGCACGAGTGGCGCGGCGGCGCAACAGGGCTCAGCCGAACCGGCGGCCGGGGCGAACGGCGGTGACCAGTCCGACGGCACGGCGCGGCCGCTGTACTGGCGCGCTTCTGACGCCTGCCCGTGGTCGGTGACCATCGGGTTGAGCGAGCCCTGCAGGTCCTTGTCGCGCCGGCGGATGGCGTCACGCATCCGCGGGAACCGGCCGTCGGCGCGGAGTCGCTCGAACTGCTCGTGGAGGTTGAAGACGAGGGTGGGCAGCGGCGCCCGCCGGGCCACGCGAGAAGCGTTCGGGTGCAG
>JBOFBK010000152.1:0-19312 GCA_051645525.1 Dermatophilaceae bacterium
GCCGGCCGCGCGGCCGCAACGGCACGCGACGCCTGCCGCCGGGGAGATGTCACTGAGCCGACACCGAGTTAATGGCTCGAAGGTATACCAATTACGGCTCCGCACCCCTAGCATCGCCCTCGTCGGCCACCACCACCGCCGGCCGCCCCGGGCCGGCTCTCACCTTGGAGCGTGCCCCGTGCCTGACGTCCCCCTCACCGACGACGAACGCCAGCTCGCCGAGCTCGGCTACAAACAGGAGCTGAACCGCAGCTGGTCGGGCTTCTCGAACTTCGCCATCTCGTTCTCGATCATCTCCATCCTCGCCGGGTGCTTCACGACATTCGGCCAGGCATGGAACAACGGTGGTCCGATCGCCATCTCGATCGGCTGGCCGCTCATCTCGGCTTTCATCCTCGTGATCGGGCTGTGCATGAGCGAGCTCGTGTCGGCCTACCCGACGTCCGGTGGCATCTACTGGTGGGCGAGCAAGCTCGGCGGTGCCAAGGCCGGCTACTACACCGGCTGGCTCAACCTGGTCGGCCTGCTCGCGGTGTGCGCCTCGGTCGCCTACGGCGCGGCTACCTTCTTCGACCTCGCGTTCAGCACGATGAGCGAGTCATGGGCCGAGAGCTACAGCCTGCAACGGGTGTTCTGGATCTTCCTCGTCGTGCTGCTGCTCACCGCCCTGCTCAACATCTTCGGTGGCCAGATCCTCGCGATGCTCAACAACATCTCGGTGTGGTGGCACGTCGCAGGCGCGGCGATCATCATCGCGATCCTGGTGTTCCTGCCGGAGCGGCACATGAGCGTCGCCGACGTGTTCACCATGCGGGTCAACAACAGCGGTGGCCTGGCCGGCGGCGAGACGAGCGGGCTGGGCTTCTGGCTCTACGTGCTCCCGCTCGGCTTCCTGCTCACCCAGTACACGATCACCGGCTACGACGCCTCGGCGCATCTCTCGGAGGAGACCCAAGGGGCTGCCGACGGTGCCGCCAAGGGCATCTGGAGGTCGATCTTCTACTCCGCGATCGGTGGCTGGGTGCTGCTGCTCGCCTTCCTCTTCGCTGTCCAGGACCCGGATGCCGTCACCGCCGGCGGTGGCGGGGTCGCCGTGATCTTCACCCAGGCGCTCTCGTCGGGCTGGGCCGGCACCGTGCTCGTCATCGCCAGCGTGGGGCAGTTCTTCTGCAGCACGGCCTGCATGACGTCGACCAGCCGGATGCTGTTCGCGTTCAGCCGGGACGGCGCAGTCCCCGGAGCGCGGCTGTGGGCGCGGCTGGACTCGCGCAAGGTCCCGGCCAACGCGGTCATCGTCGCCTCGGTCATCGCCGCGATCATCACGCTGCCGGCCCTGCTCGAGGTCAACATCGGCACCGAGGAGGCGCCGATCATCGTGCCCACCGCGTTCTACGCGGTGGTCTCGGTGGCCGTCATCGGGCTCTACCTCGCCTTCGCCATCCCGATCTACCTGCGCTGGCGGGCCGGTGACGCGTTCCGCCAGGGCTCGTGGAACCTCGGCACCAAGTGGAAGTGGATGGCGCCGCTCGCCGTGGCCGAGATCGCGATCGTCTCGGTGTACTTCATCCTGCCGTTCACCCCGGCCGCGAACCCGTTCAACGAAAGCTTCGAGTGGAGGTTCGTCAACTACGCACCGATCCTCACCGGCGGCACGCTGCTGGCGCTGTGGATCGGGTGGCACCTGTCGGCGAAGAAGTGGTTCACCGGGCCCAAGCGCACCATCGACCTCCCGGAGGGTGTCAGCGCCGCCGACGAGATCGCGCTCGAGCACCACGGGCAGACCGCGCACGGCGGGGCCGTGCACGACCTCGGCCCGGGTGAGCCGAAGGCGTGACCGCGCTCGAGCGGCTGCTCGACGAGATCCCCGTCCTCGCCGGGCAGGAGCGTGTCGTCACGCCCCTGCCCGGCGGGCTCACCAACGAGAACCACCGGGTGCGCACGGCATCCGGGCTCGACGTCGTGGTGCGGGTGTCCTCGCCCGCCACCGGCCTGCTCGGGGTCGACCGCGAGGCGGAGCGCCGCAACACGCTCGCCGCTGCCGCGGCCGGGGTCGGTGCGCCCGTCGTCGACCACCTGCCCGGCCGCGGGGTGCTGGTGGTCGCCTTCCTGCCAGGACACACCTGCACGGATGACGACGTCGCGGCCGACCTGCCCCGGGTCGCGGCCGCGGTGCGCCGGCTGCACGCCGGCCCGCCGTTCGCGAACCGGTTCGACATGCTCGCACTGCGCCGCGAGTACGACCGGGTGGTCCGCGAGCACGGTTTCACGGTCCCGCATGGGTACCGCGAGCTCGAGCCGCTGCTCGCCCCCGTCGAGGCGGTGCTGCGGGCCGCGCCGGACCCGCTCGTGCCGTGCCACAACGACCTGCTCGCGGCCAACCTCCTCGACGACGGCGGCGACATCCGCATCGTCGACTACGAATACTCGGGCATGAACGTCGCGCCGTTCGAGCTCGGCAACCTCGCCGCCGAGGCTCGGCTCGCGCCGGACGCGCTCGCGGTGCTCTGCCACGCCTACCTCGGCCACGACGACGACGCGTTCGTCGCCCGGGCCGAGCTGTGGGGCGCGGTGGCCCGCTACGGCTGGGTGCTGTGGGGCGTCATCCAGCACCACACCAGCACCATCGAGTTCGACTTCTGGCAGTGGTCCCTCGCCCGGCTGCGCCTCGTCGAGGACCTGCTCCACGGGCCACGCCTCGCCTCGGTGCTCGGGCGGGCGGCCGGATGACGCCCGCCCCCGACCCACGTGCGGGGTCGACGCCTCGCGGGGGCGCAGCCGACCTCCCGGCCCGGGCGCGGGTCGTGATCGTCGGCGGTGGCGTGGTGGGCGTCTCGACGGCGTACCACCTGGCCCGGCTCGGCGAGATCGACGTGCTGCTGCTCGAGCAGGGCGTGCTCACGTGCGGCACCACCTGGCACGCGGCCGGGCTGGTCGGCCTCTTGCGCGCCTCCGAGAGCGGTACGCGCCTCGTGCAGTACTCGGCCGAGCTCTACGCCCGGCTGGAGGCCGAGACCGGGCTGTCGACCGGGTACCAGCAGGTCGGCGGGCTGATCGTGGCCCGCACCCCCGAGCGGATGACGGCCCTGCGCCGGGTCGCCGCGAACGCCGCCGCCTACGACCTCGACTGCGACGTGCTCACCCCGGCGCAGGCCGGCGAACGGTACCCGCTGCTGCGTACGGACGACCTGCGGGGCGCTGTGTGGCTGCCCGGAGACGGCACAGCCGTGCCCTCCGACCTGACCCAGTCGCTGGCGCGGGGGGCACGAAGCCGCGGTGTCGTCATCCGAGAACGGGTGCAGGTCAGCGGGTTCGACGTCGTCGCCGACGCCGCGGCGCCCGGGGGAAGGCGGGTCCGTGGAGTGCGCACCGACGCCGGCGAGATCGAGTGCGAGGTCGTCGTCAACTGTGCCGGCCAATGGGCCAAGGCGGTCGGCGCGATGGCCGGCGTCGGCGTTCCGCTGCACAGTGCCGAGCATTTCTACGCCGTCACTGAGCCGATCGAGGGCGTGAACCGCGACCTGCCGATCCTGCGCGACCCCGACGGCTGGACGTACTACAAGGAGGAGGTCGGCGGGCTCGTCGTCGGCGGGTTCGAGCCGCAGGCCAAGCCGTGGGTCGCGCCCGAGGAGATCCCGCACCCGTTCGAGTTCCAGCTGCTCGGCGAGGACTGGGAGCACGTCGAGGTGCTCATGGAGAGCGCCCTGCACCGGCTCCCGGCGTTGCAGGACGTCGGCATCCGCAAGCTCTACAACGGGCCCGAGAGCTTCACCCCCGACAACCACTTCGTCCTCGGCGAGTCGCCCGACGTCGCCGGCTTCTTCGTCGGCGCCGGGTTCAACTCGGTGGGCATCGCGTCGGCCGGGGGAGCGGGGCGGGCGCTTGCCGAGTGGGTCGTGGCGGGGGAGCCGCAGCAGGACCTCGCGCTCGTCGACATCCGCCGCTTCGCGCCGTTCCACACGAGCACCCCGTGGCTGCGCGCCCGGGTGGGCGAGGTACTCGGGCTGCACTACGCGGTGCCCTGGCCGAATCGCGAGCTTGAGTCGGCCCGGCCGTTCCGCTGCTCGCCGGTACACGACCGACTCGCCTCCGCAGGAGCGGTGTTCGGCTCGAAGATGGGCTGGGAGCGGCCGAACCACCTCGTACCGGCCGGGGCCGACCCCGCTCCCACCTACGGGTGGGCGCGGCAACCGTGGCATGACTGGGTGGATGACGAGCAGCGCGCCACCCGCTCGGCCGTCACTCTGTTCGACCAGAGCAGCTTCGGCAAGCTACGGGTGCGCGGGCCCGAGGCAGTTCGCCTGCTCCACCGCGTGTGTACCGCCGATGTCGACCGCCCGGTGGGGTCGGCCGTGTACACCGGCGTGCTCAACCGCCGCGGCGGCTACGAGTCCGACGTCACCGTGACGCGCACCGGCGCGGACGAGTACCTGTGGGTGACGAGCGCGGGGTCGCCGGTGCGGGACGCCGACTGGCTTCGGCGGCAACGGGATCCGTCGTGGCGTGTAGATGTCGACGACGTGACGACGACGCTCGCGGTGTTCGGTGTGATGGGGCCACGGTCGCGCGTCCTGCTTTCGCGACTCACCACGACCCGGCTGGACGACGCGGCTTTCCGTTTCGCGACCAGCCGCGAGGTGGCGCTCGGGCCAGCTCCCGTGCGGGCCACGCGGATCACCTACGTCGGGGAGCTCGGCTGGGAGCTGTACGTGCCCACCGAGCTGGCGACGGGTGTCTGGGATCGGCTCGTCGACGCCGGCTCCGACCTCGGGCTGCGGCTCGCCGGATACTCGGCGATCAACGCGCTGCGGCTCGACAAGGGGTACCGGGCGTGGGGAGCCGAGCTCGGGCCGGACCGGAACCCGGTCGAGGCCGGGCTCACCTTCACCTGCAAGCTCGCGACGCCACACGACTTCGTCGGGCGGGATGCCGTGGCGGCGGTAAAGGCGGCCGGTCCGCGGCGGCGGCTGGTGTCCTTCGTGGTCGACGACCCGCAGGTCACACTGTGGGGCGGCGAGCTGCTCCGGCGGGTCGGTGCACCCGTCGGGCAGGTGACCAGCGCGGCCCACAGCGCCACACTCGGTGCCACCGTCGGCCTGGCCTGGGTGTGGGAGCCGGACGGCGGCCCGGTGCCGCGCGACGTCATCCGTCGTGAAGGGTGGGTCGTCGACGTGGTCGGCACCGGCGTGCCGGTGCGGCTGTCGTATCGCGCACCGGTCGACCCCGACGGCATCCGCCTCCGCTTGCCGGTGGGCTGAGCCGGGTCGGCACTTCTCCCGATGCGGGGCCGGGTCTGTGCCGCTAGCGTCGTGACCGCGGTGCCAGGTGGTGATATCGCGGGAATCGGATGACCTGAATGGTCGAGGAGGCAACGAGATGGTGCGTTCGGTGCGGAGGTCCCGTCGGGCCACGGTGGCAGCCGTCGCGGGGCTGAGCGTGGCGCTCACCGGAGTGGCCGTGGTGGGGGCGGCGAGCAGCTCGGCCGACATCATCGTGGCGCGAACGGTCCTGAAATCTCCTGATGGGGAGAGCGTCGGCATCGTGTGGTTCACCGTCTCCGGAGCCCAGACGAAGGTGGCGGTCGACCTCAACAGCGACGACGCGCTCGGGGCGCTCGACGCGTTCCACGGCTTCCACATCCACGCCAACGACAACCCCGCCAATGGCGAGGGGTGCGTCGCAGACCCGGCCCAGCCGGCGTCGACCTGGTTCGTCTCCGCCGACGGCCACCTCAGCGAGGAGGGTGAGACACACGGCGCCCACCGCGGCGACATGCCCAGCGTGCTCGTCAACGCGGACGGCACGGCCGAGCTGCGCTTCACGACCGGTCGTCTGGACGTGGTCGACCTGCAGGGGCGAGCCGTGGTCCTGCACGCGAACCCGGACAACTTCGGCAACGTGCCGGTCGACCCGGCGGCACCGGACAAGTACACGCCCAACTCGCCCGAGGCCACGGCGAAGACCGAAGCCACCGGTAACGCCGGGGACCGGCTCGCCTGCGGCTCGATCAAGGTTCTGGGCCGCTCGTCCGACGCCTTGCCGCAGTGACCTCGGCCGGTCCGGTGTGGTCGAGGCGCGACGACGACGATGCCGGCGACGCTCCACCGGGGAATCCGCTGGGACGACCGCGCGTTCGAAGGCATACTGGTCCCAGTCCCGGCGCATCGTGCCGGGTTGACAGCTGAACAGCGTGAGAGCACCCCTCATGGGGGTGATCGGTTTCGACATTGGTCGTTCGACCAGTGGGAAGCGGGTCGAGGATGCACGGTCATCTCGTCAACGCTCCGTGCAAACCCATAGGTGCCAATTCCAAGAGCACCGACTTCCGCCTCGCCGCCTGAGCGAGCCCGAAGTCCGCTGGCCTGGGCATGATCTCGGCCTAGTCACCAGCGTCATCGAGAGATCTTGCTGCGTCGTCATGTCGGGGGACGGCGCGGGACTGCTACTCGACTGGGCCTGTCGGGGAACGTGTGCGCGCGAGCCCCGGGGCCGAGAAAAGCCGTAGCGCACTGCACCCGGAGAAGCCCTGGTCTGCCGTCAGTGGACGCGGGTTCGATTCCCGCCACCTCCACCATCGGTGCTCTCACGCGACCAGCCCAGTCGACGGCCCCGTCTCGCCACCTGCGAGGCCGGGCCGTCGTCGTCCCGGGCCCGACCCCGCGGAAGAGGGGGCGCCGGTCAGGCCAGGTCGAGGCGGAAGCGGTCACCGTCGCGGGCGAACCCCAGGCGGCGGTAGTACGGCGCCACCATGCCCGGCGCAGTGAGAACCCGGCGAAAACCCTTGTCGCGGAACACTCCGGATCGTCGGTAGACGAACTCGCCCGGCTGGAGGTCGCGGAAACGGGGCGTCACGTAGTCGAGCTCGACCTGGGCGGTGCCGTTCCCGGCATCCCGCACGATGACCGCGCCGGCGGTCTCGTCGCCGCGCTGCACGAGGTACGCCATCCGGTCTGCGGCAGCCGAGAAGCCGGGGAAGAACCGGGCGATGTCGGCCGCGTGCACCCCGAGGAAATGCTGCAGGTACGCGTCGTGCTCACCGACCTCAAGCACCGCGTACGCCTCGTCGCCGCGGCGCTCGGCGAGCATCCGCACGACGAACCACCCGTTGATGCCGGCCAGGACGACGTTCATCGCCACCATCGGCCAGACCTCGACGAGCGCGTTGAAGACGACGAGGATGACGCAGGCCACCGTGTTGAGCACGCGGAGCCGGAGGATGCGGGCTTGCAGCAGCGAGACGACGAGGAGGGCGGAGCCGAACCAGCCCAGTGCGTCGACCCAGGTCACCCGTCGACCCTGATCACACCGGGCCGAGCCCGAAGCGCACGGCCACGGCGACGGTGACGGTCGATTCGCCGGCCGCGACCGGCATCCCGTCCGTCGCCTCGGCCGACATCGTGCGCAGGGCGGGCATCGGCCGGTCGGTGCTGGGCTGGTCGGTCACCCGCAGGACGGGGCCGAGGGGCCGGCCGGCGAGCCGGGCCAGCTGCTCCGCGGTCGTCCGCGCATCGGTGAACGCCGCCTCGCGAGCCCGCTCCACCAGCGGGCCCCGGTCGCTGACCTCGAGCGAGACGCTGTCGACGCCGAACGCGTCGCCGGCGGCTCCGGCCAGGGCGGCGAGCAGCGCCCCGGTGCGGTCCCGGTCGCGAACCGCGAGACGTAGCGTGTGGTGTGCGGTGTAGCCGGCGACGGCCCGGCCGTCGCGGTCCCAGCGGGTCGACATGCCCATGCCGGTGGTGCGGCGGTCGGTGTCGGAGACGCCGTGGTCGGCGGCGGCCTGAAGCGCCGCGGTGACCCGGGCCGCGGTGTCGGCGAGAGCGGAGGCGACGTCATCGGCATCCACCTGGACCCGCGCGTCGACCACGACCACGTCGGGCACCGCTGTGGCCGAACCGGTCCCGACGACATCGACATGATCGGACATGGCGGTCACGGTAGCGGAACGGCACCGCTCCCGCCGGTGAGGGCCGCCGGCGAGGGCACCGGTTCGGCGTACCTGCCGGTACACGGTTGAATCGTCGCCATGCCGTCCGCGCCGTCGATCGCCAACTCCGTCACCGTCCGCCTCGTCCTGCCGGCCCGCGCCACCGCGGTCAGCGAGATGACCGGGCTCATCGAGCGTGAGGGCGCCGTGGTCACCGGGCTCGACGTCACCGCGTCCGGGGCGACGAAGATCCGCCTCGACCTCACCATGTCCACCCACGACCCGGAGCACGCCGAGGCGATCGTCGACCGGCTGCGGCAGGTCGACGGCGTGGAGGTCGGCAAGGTGTCCGACCGGACCTTCCTCGTGCACCTCGGCGGCAAGCTGTCGGTGGAGCCGAAGATGCCGATCCGTACCCGCGACGACCTCTCGCTCATCTACACGCCCGGCGTCGCCCGGGTCTGCGAGGCGATCGCCCGCAACCCGGATGACGCCCGGCGGCTCACCATCAAGCGCAACACCGTGGCGGTGGTCACCGACGGCACCGCCGTGCTCGGACTCGGCGCCATCGGCCCGCTCGCCGCGCTTCCGGTCATGGAGGGGAAAGCCGCCCTGTTCAAGCGTTTTGCCGGTATCGACGCCTTTCCGATCTGCCTCGACACCATCGATACCGACGAGATCGTCCGCACGGTCAAGGCCATCGCCCCGGCCTTCGCCGGCATCAACCTCGAGGACATCTCGGCGCCGCGGTGCTTCGAGATCGAGGCCCGCCTGCGTGCCGAGCTCGACATCCCGGTGTTCCACGACGACCAGCACGGCACCGCCATCGTCGCGCTCGCCGCGCTGCGCAACGCGCTCCGCGTGGTCGGCAAGCGGCTCGAGGACGTGCGGCTCGTCATGAGCGGAGCGGGCGCCGCCGGCACCGCCATCCTCAAGCTGCTGCTGCACGCCGGTGCGCAGCATGTGGTGGTCGCCGACGTCGACGGCATCGTGCACCGCGGACGCGCCGACGTGCTCTCGGGCCGGCATCCCAACCACGCCTGGATCGCCGAGCGCACCAACGCCCAGGGGATATCGGGAACGCTCGCCGACGCGATGCGTGGCGCCGACGTGTTCGTCGGGGTGTCGGCGCCGAACGTGCTCACCGAGCACGACGTGGCGTCGATGGCCGCCGACAGCGTGGTGTTCGCGATGGCCAACCCGGTGCCCGAGATCGACCCCGAGATCGCGGCCCGGCACGCGGCGGTGGTGGCCACCGGCCGCTCGGACTTCGCGAACCAGATCAACAACGTGCTGGTGTTTCCGGGGGTGTTCCGGGGCCTGATCGACTCCGGCACCAAGCACGTCACCGCCGAGGTCTTGCTGGCCGCCGCCGACGCCCTCGCCGACGTGGTGCGCGACGACGAGCGCAACGCCACGTACATCGTGCCGTCGGTCTTCCACCCCGACGTCAGCACCGTTGTCTCCGAGGCGGTGCGGGCCGCCGTCGGGCGCGCCGACAACTGAGCCCGGCGAGGCCCCGACCATGGCGGATGACGCGCCCGGCCGCGAGCCCGCGGCGGATGACGCCAGTGCCCGCACGCCCATGACGGATGACGCCAGTGCCCGCACGCCCATGACGGATGACGCCAGTGCCCGCGAGCCCGCGGCGGATGACGCCGCCGGTGGCGAGTTCGCGGCGGATGACGCCGCCGGTGGCGAGTTCGTCGCTGGTGACACCGCCGGCCACACGTCAGTTCCTCACCTTCGATGGTGGCTGGCGGCCACGGTCGTCGGGCAGCTGCTGGTGCTCTACGTGCCGCGTGGCGTCGCGCCGCCGTCGTCCCTACCCGGAGCGGACAAGGTCGTGCACACCGTGGTGTTCCTGCTGCCGGTGCTGCTCGCGCTGCTCTCCGGCTTCGCCGTCCGCGCGGTCCTCACCGTCTCCGCAGTGCACGCGGTCCTCAGTGAGGTGGTGCAGTTCAGCATCCTGCCGGCCCGCTCCGGCGACCCCTGGGACGTCGCCGCAGACCTGCTGGGCGTGCTCTGCGGCTGGCTGGTATGGACGGCGATCAGCGGTCGCCCTTCCCGGTCGGGTCGGGCCTAGGGCGTCGCCATTCGCGGCCAGGTCGGACCGAGGCCAGATCGGACCGGGCCTGCTTCATCTGGGGCGGATCCGACCTGGTCCGCCTCGTCGACGCGCGGACGTCCCGGAGGCGTTCGCGGTGATCGATCGGACGTCGGTGTTCCTGACGGCCGAAGCCGTCCAGTCTTCGGCGCATGCCTTGTCAGCGATCCACTCGCTCTGTCACAGTGCCGCCCGTGCGGCAATCGGGCCCGGACCGTTGCCCCCCGGCAGGAAGGACGACGCCGATGCGTGACGACGACGGCGCAGGACTGGGACCCGCTACCCCGGGGGACCACCAGGTGCGCACGCCTGCGTTGGCCGCTGGCGCGGTCGGCCTGGTGGGTGTGCTGTTCATGGCGGTCGCGAACGCGGCCCCGATCACCGCGATGAGCTTCAACGTGCCGATCGCGGTCGGTTACGGCAACGGGCTGTCCGCGCCGGCCGGCTTCCTGTTCGCCACCGTGGTGCTGACCATCTTCGCGATCGGCTTCGTGACGATGTCCCGGCACATCACCACCGCCGGGGCGTTCTACGGCTTCGTCTCGCATGGGCTCGGCCAGATATGGGGGATGGCGGTCGGGCTGCTGGCCACGGTGGCGTACGTCATCTTCGAGGCCTCGCTGGTCGGTGGGTTCTCATACTTCGCGGCTGACACGTTGGCGGCGTGGGGGCTCGAGGTCAACTGGCTGCCGATCGCTCTGGTCGGCATCGCGGTGATCGCCGTCCTCACGTACTACAAGGTGACGCTGTCCGCGGTCGTGCTGGGTGTCACCCTGGTCTGCGAGATCATCCTGCTGCTGCTGCTCGCGTTCAGCGTGCTGTTTCGCGGTGGCGGGCCGGACGGTCTGCTGCTGAGCGACACCCTGAGCCTCTCGGGTGCGTTCTCCGGGCTGGACGAGAACGCCTTCGGCACGGGTGTGGCTGCAGGAGCGGCGGCGCTCGGCCTGTTTTTCGCGTTCTGGTCCTGGGTGGGCTTCGAGACGACCGCCGCGTATGGCGAGGAGTCCCGGAACCCGACTCGGATCATCCCCAGGGCCACGCTCTACGCGGTGGTCGGGCTCGGGCTGTTCTACACGTTCGTGTCCGCGATGGTGGTGGCCGGTCAGGGCCGGGCCCGCGCGCTCGAGCTGTCGTCCGGCGCTGCGCCGGTCGATCTGTGGCTGACCCTGGTCGACGCGAATCTCGGCGCTGCGATGGTGGAGGTGTACCGGGTGCTCCTGGTGGTCGGGTCCTTCGCCTGCGCGATGGCCTTCCACAACGCTGCGTCCAGGTACATCTTCGCGCTCGGCCGCGAGTCGGCGTCGCAGCTGCTGAGACGCACCGTCGGCAGGGCGAACTCCACGCACGGCTCGCCGGCCAACGCGTCTTTCGTGCAGACCGGGATCACCGTGGTGCTGGTGCTCTTCTTCTTTTTCTTCACCGTCGTCGAGTCCGAGGGGGCGAGCACCCCGGAGCTGGTGCCCTACGTGAACGTCTACGGTCTGCTCGCGATCATCGGTACCGCGATGATCCTGGTAGTGCAGACGCTCTGTTCGGTGGCGGTGATCTGGTACTTCTGGGTCCGTAAGGTGCACCCCGGCCACGTCCTCAGCACCTTGGTCGCGCCGGGGGTGGGTGCGGTCGGGATGATCGCGGTGATCGGGATGCTCTGGAGCAACCGAGAGTTCGCCGCCGGCCTGGCCAGCGACAGCTGGATCTTCACGCTGTTGCCGCTGTGGGTGCTCGGCACGCTGGCGATCGGCGTCGGCTATGCGCTGTGGCTGCGCTCAGCCCAGCCCGGGCGGTACGCGGAGATCGGCCGGACGACGTTCGAGGAGGCACGCGAGCGCGAACCGGTCTGACCTGGTCGGCTGTCTGCTCGTTCAGGCGCCGCACGCCCTCGTCGCGCTGGTGAGACGAGGCCTCTACATCCGGTGTGCTCGACTGGAGCCGTGCCGGACGTGCGGCGGGCTCGGGTATCGACTCCACCTCGCCGCCGCCATCGTCGGTCATCACGGTGACTCCGCGCTGGTACTCTGGACGTTCTGCCGTGATGACGGGCGCTGGCCGCGTCCCGGTGCGCATGGCGCGCATCGCTTCATCCTTCATCCGGCCCGCCGGTGACGCCGACGTCGAACCGGCCCACGGACCTTCGTGTCCGAGGCTCGTCTTGCTCGCTGTCTCGCCATCGGCCGAAGACGTGTCTGCCCACGTCATCCGCCGTTCGACCAGGAGAAGACCGTGCCCAAGAAGGCACCTGGGGCCAAAAAGGCCCGATGGACCGCTGCCCAGAAGGCCGAGGCCCGCAAGGGACCCAAGAAGCCCCATCACCGCGGCCAGCCCGACGGCCCGCGAAAGACCGCCGCGTCGACACGTGCCGCCGGCACCTCAGGACGCGTCGGCGACCGCTCGACCAAGCCCCCTCGGAGCGAGCGGTCGACGCGGTGGGACCGTGACGACCCACGCCGCGGTGAGCGCCGCGGTCCGCGGTACTCGGCCGACACCTCGGAGCGACGCCCTGCCCCGGCGGCGAACGACGAGCGTGGTCGTCGCCCAGGCGGCGAGCGGCAGGTGCGTCGACCACACGACGAGCGTCCCCGTCGCGAGCGGGGCGACCAACCGGTCCGTGATCGCGGCCCGCGGGTGGCCGACCCCGCCCGCCGAGACCGCCACGAAGGTCGGCACGCCGACCGCAGGTCGGACGGCCCGCGCCCGGCACGCCGAGTCGACGACCGCGCCGAGGAACGCCGTGGCGACCGACGGTTCGACGAGCGCCGACCTGACGACCGGCGGTCCACCGGGTACCGCTCGGGCGAACGCCGTTCGGATGACCGTCGTTCGGATGACCGTCGTTCGGGTGAACGGCGGTTCGACGACCAGGCCAGGCGTGCCGACCAGGGTGCCGACGGCCGTGGGTTCGGCGATCGCCGGGTCGGCGGCGGCACGGACAACCGGCCGCGGACGTTCGACGAGGCAGAGGCGCAGCGCGCGGATGCCGACACCTGGACCACGTACACGTCATCCGGCAGTGGTCCGCGTGAGGTCACGGCCGACAACGGCTTCGCGGCGCTCGGTCTGTCCGACCGGCTCGTCGAGCGGCTGGCCCGCGACGGCATCGTCGAGCCGTTCCCGATCCAGGCGGCGACCATCCCCGACGCGCTCGCCGGTCGCGACGTACTCGGCCGGGGCCGCACCGGCTCGGGCAAGACGCTCGCCTTCGGGCTGCCCACGCTCACCCGCCTGGCCGACCGCGGCCGCCCCGAGCCGCGACGCCCCCGTGCCCTGGTGCTCGTTCCGACACGCGAGCTGGCGATGCAGGTGAGCGACGCGCTCCAGCCGTTCGTGCACGTGCTCGGGCTGCACCATCGCCTCGTCGCCGGCGGTCTCTCCTACGAGCCACAGATCAGTGCGCTGCGCCGCGGCGTCGACCTGCTGGTCGCCACCCCCGGGCGCCTCACCGACCTCATGGAGCGCGGCGCGGTCGAGCTCGGCGGGGTCGAGGTGGCCGTGCTCGACGAGGCCGACCACATGGCCGACATGGGCTTCCTCCCCGAGGTCACCGCCATCCTCGACGCGCTGCCGGCCGGTGGCCAGCGCCTGCTGTTCTCGGCGACCCTGGACCGCGGCGTCGACGACCTCGTCGAGCGTTACCTGGTCGACGCGGTCGAGCACTCGACCGACGAGGCGCAGGCAGCCGTGACGACGATGAGCCACCACGTCTGGCTGGTCTCGCCGCACGACAAGAAGGCGATGATCGCCGAGCTCGCCGGCCGGCCCGGCCGCGTCGTGGTCTTCGCCCGTACCCAGCTCGGCTCCGACCGCATCGCCCGCGAGCTGCGCGACCGAGGCGTGTTCGCCGCCGCCCTGCACGGTGGGCTCTCGCAGGGCGTGCGCAACCGGGTGCTCGGCGCGTTCCGCGAGGGCCGGATGCCGGTGCTCGTCGCCACCGACGTCGCGGCGCGCGGTATCCACGTGGACGACATCGGTCTGGTCGTCCAGGTCGACCCGCCGAAGGACCACAAGGACTACCTGCACCGCGCCGGCCGCACGGCCCGTGCCGGCGAGCGAGGTGCCGTGGTGATGCTGGCGCTGCCGCACCAGCGGCGGATGGTCGCCGGTCTGGTCGAGGCGGCCGGCGCCGACGCCGAGACCGCCACGGTCGTCCCCGGTGACGCGACCGTCCGCGCCATCGGCGGCAGCCCACCGAGCGGCATCCCGGTACCGGATGACGTGTGGCGCCCGGTTCTCGAGGGCGGTTCCCGCGGGGGTGGCCGCCGTGGCGGCCCACGACCGGGCCGTCCCGGGCGCCCGTCCGGCTCCCGGCTCGGTACCGGGGGTGGTCATCGCCGCGGTGGCACCGGCGAGCGCCGGGGCAGAATGGGGGAGTGAGCCGCTCCCACACCACCGGGCGCCTCCTCGTCGCGACCCCGCAGATCGAGGAGGGCGTGTTCCGGCGCAGCGTCGTGCTCGTGCTGCATCACGACGGCGACGGCGCCCAGGGTGTGGTGCTGAATCGGCCGATCGACGCCACCGTCGACGCGGTTCTCCCGGGGTGGGAGGAGCATGCGAGCCGTCCGGCGAAGGTGTTCCAGGGTGGCCCGGTGCAGTTGGACTCGGCGCTCGGCCTGGTCGCGGTGCCGGGCGACTCGCCGGAGCCCCGCGGCGTGAAGCGGCTCTTCGGATCGGTGGCGCTCGTCGACCTGGACACGCCGCCGCCGCTGGTCGCGGACGAGCTCTCCGGGCTGCGCATCTTCGCCGGCTACGCGGGCTGGTCGGCCGGGCAGCTCGACGCCGAGATCACCACCGGCTCGTGGTACGTCGTCGACGTCGAGAGCGGCGACGCCTTCACCGACGAGCCCGACGACCTGTGGCGCCGCGTCCTGACCCGCCAGCCCACTCCCTTGCGCTGGGTCGCCTGGTACCCGAGCGACCCCGCTCTGAACTGACCGGCGGGCATCATCCGGGGCCGGCCCGCGGCTCGGACCGGCAGGGGAGCGCGGCGTAGCATCGCGTCTATGAGCGAGCCGTACCCGCCCCTGGACGACCCGAGCGCACCCGGTGGCCCGCAGACCCAGACCGCGGTGCTCGAACGCACCGAGACCCTTCCGGAGGTCGCCGAGCCGGGCGACCACGAGCGCTTCGCACACTACGTGCGCAAGGAGAAGATCCTCGAGAGCGCCCTCAGCGGTGAGCCGGTCACGGCGCTGTGCGGCAAGGTCTGGGTCCCGGGTCGCGACCCCAAGCGCTTCCCGGTCTGCCCGACCTGCAAGGAGATCATCGACGGCCTCCGGGCGGCCGAGGACGGCGGCGGGTCTCCGGCCTGACCATGCCGTGACGTCGCAGCCCTCCCGGGTGACGAGATGATGCGCGACGTGAACCACTGTCGACGATGTCGCCGACAGGGAGCGTTCACCGCAGCCGGATGCCGCATGCCCGGACGGCCTGGTACGCCTGACATCCGGTCTGGTCCGGGGTGACATAGCACACCGGGCTCCTCCGTAAGAGGGTTCCCCGGCTTCACGTGAGTCGCCACGACGGCGGTTAGGGTGGCGCCCGCCCATGAGTACCTCTGCCGCCGGTCACCTGCCCCCCGCCTACCCCGGGCGCGCCGCGTGGGGCACGGCCGCCAAGCTGCGCGCCTGGCAGCAGGAGGCGCTCGACCGCTACCTCGAGTGCGACGCGCGCGACTTCCTCGCCGTCGCCACACCCGGCGCCGGCAAGACGACCTACGCACTGCGCGTCGCCACCGAGCTGCTCGACCGCGGCGTCGTCCGGGCGCTCACCGTGGTCGCGCCGACCGAGCACCTCAAGACGCAGTGGGCGGATGCCGCCGCGCGGGTCGGCATCCAGCTCAACCCGGCGTTCTCCAACAGCCAGGGGGTGCAGAGCGAGGAGTACCAGGGGGTGGCGCTCACCTACGCCCAGGTCGCCGCGAACCCCGACCTGCACCGGCGCCGCACCGAGGCGGCCCCGACCCTCGTGGTGCTCGACGAGGTGCACCACGGCGGCGACGCGCGGTCGTGGGGCGACGGCATCCGCGAGGCGTTCACGCCCGCGACTCGCCGGCTGGCGCTCACGGGCACGCCGTTCCGCTCCGACACCACCCCGATCCCTTTCGTGCGTTACGAGATGCACGCCGACGGCATCCTGCGCTCCGCGTCGGACTCCAGCTACGGCTACGCGGCCGCACTCCGTGATGGTGTGGTGCGGCCGGTGCTGTTCCTGGCCTACGGCGGGGCGATGCGGTGGCGCACGAAGGCCGGAGACGAGGTGGCCGCGAGTCTCGGCGAGCCGATGACCAAGGACCAGACCGCCCACGCGTGGCGCACCGCGCTCGACCCGAAGGGCGAGTGGGTGCCCGCCGTGCTCGCGGCCGCCGACACCCGGCTGTCCGAGGTGCGTCATCACGTGCCGGATGCCGGTGCTCTCGTCATCGCCTCGAACCAGACCGCGGCGCGGGCCTACGCCCGGATCCTCCGCGCGGTCACCGGCGAGGAGCCCACGGTGGTGCTCTCGGATGACGCGGGCGCCAGCTCCCGCATCGAGGAGTTTGCCGCCGGGGACTCGCGGTGGATGGTCGCGGTGCGCATGGTGTCCGAGGGTGTCGACGTGCCGCGCCTGTGTGTCGGCGTGTACGCCACCTCGACCTCCACGCCGTTGTTCTTCGCCCAGGCCGTCGGGCGCTTCGTGCGGGCCCGGCGCCGCGGCGAGGTGGCGTCGGTGTTCCTGCCGAGCGTGCCCGTCATCCTCGCCCATGCCGCGTCGATGGAGGAGGAGCGCGACCACGCGCTCGGCCGCACCGAGTCCGACGACGAGGCGTCGCTCTGGAGTGCGGAAGAGGGGGTGCTCCGTGAGGCCAACCGCACCGAGGCGGCGCTGGGGCCGGCGGAGGCCGCGTTCGAGGCGCTGGAGTCCGACGCCCATTTCGACCACGTGCTCTTCGACGCCCAGCAGTTCGGGCTGCACGCCGAGGTCGGCTCGGCGGAGGAGCAGGACTACCTCGGCCTGCCCGGCCTGCTCGAGCCCGACCAGGTCGCGCACCTGCTCCGCGAGCGGCAGGCGCGCCAGGCCCGGGGGGCGGGGAGTGCACGGCACGGCGGGCGCGACGGCGGGCGAGCGACCGCCCACACCGAGCGTGGGACCCGCGGCACGTCCCCGGTGTCGACGCACCGGGCGCTCGCCGCGCAGCGCAAGGAGCTCAACACCCTGGTCGCGGCGTACGCGGCCAAGACCGGCGCGGCGCACGCGAGCATCCATCTCGACCTCCGGCGGGCCTGTGGGGGGCCGGAGCTGGCCGCCGCGACCGGCGAGCAGGTGACCGAGCGCATCGACCGCCTCCGGCGCTGGTTCGTCGGCCGGCGCTGACCGCGGACGTCGCCCGGCCCGGGTCAGCTCGGCCGGGTCGGCCCAGTCCGGGTCGCCCGGCCCGGGCCGCCCGGCCCGGGTCAGCTCGCCGAGCCGCGGGCTGCCGCGACCTCCACGAGCGGGCCGGTGCGGTGCTCGAGGTGCGTGACCATGCACAGCGCGGTGTTGGCGCGCAGCACGTGCACGTCGTCGATGATCTCGTCGATGACCCGGCCGAGATCGGCGTTGTCCCGGGCGACCACGCGCACCACGAGGTCGCCCACACCGGTGATCGAGTGGATCTCGAGCACCTCCGGGATGGCCGACAGGTGCTCGACCACCGGGCCGTGCCCCTGCCGCTGCCGGATCTCCAGCGTGCAGAAGGCGGTGACCGGGAAACCGAGTGCGCCGGCGTCGACCTGTGGAGCGAACGAGCGGATGACGCCGCGCTCCTGAAGGCGGTCGAGCCGGGCCTGCACCGTGCCTCGGGCGACGCCGAGCGCGCGCGATGCACCAAGCACCCCGATGTGCGGGTCGGCGCTGAACACGGCGATCAGCCGGGCGTCGAGGTGGTCCACTCCGGGTGCTCGTGCCATGGGCGGATTGTCCGGTGAGGTCCGGGGATGCCGCAACACCGTGCGCAGCATGACTATCGGCCCATCGACCGGTTGCACACCGTGCCGGGTGTCGCGACAGTGACGGGATGAGCGACACGACGACGACCTCCCGGCCTGCGCCGTCCCCGACCGACACCGTCGACCTCACCGAGCAGGAGCGTGCCGCCGGCCTCGACCTGCACCAGCTCAAGGAGCTGGTCGGTCTGGTCCAGTACGACCAGACCCGCGATCCGTTCCCGGTCACCGGCTGGGATGCCGTCGTCTTCGTCGTCGGCAACGCCACCCAGGCGGCGCACTACTACCAGAGCGCCTGGGGGATGGAGCTGGTCGCCTACTCCGGCCCCGAGCACGGCAACCGCGACCACAAGGCGTTCGTCCTGCGGTCGGGCTCGATCCGGTTCGTGCTCAAGGGCGCGGTCGACCCCGACAGCCCGCTCGTGTCGCACCACGCCCGCCACGGCGACGGCGTCGTCGACATCTCCCTCGAGGTGCCCGATGTCGACCGGTGCATCGAGCAGGCCCGCCGAGCCGGCGCGACGATCCTCCAGGAGCCCGAGACGCTCACCGACGCGCACGGCACCGTCCGCGTCGCCGCCATCGGCACCTACGGCGAGACTCGGCACTCCCTCGTGCAGCGCGTCGTCGACGGCCAGACCTACGCCGGGCCGTACCTGCCCGGGTATGTGGCGACGTCATCCACGTACGTCAAGCGGGAGGGCGCCCCGACGCGGCTGTTCCAGGCGCTCGACCACGTCGTCGGCAACGTCGAGCTCGGCCGGATGGACGAGTGGGTGGCGTTCTACAACCGGGTCATGGGCTTTGTGAACATGGCCGAGTTCGTCGGCGACGACATCGCCACCGACTACTCGGCGCTGATGTCCAAGGTCGTCGCGAACGGCAACCACCGGGTGAAGTTCCCGCTGAACGAGCCGGCGGTCGCCAAGAAGAAGAGCCAGATCGACGAGTACCTCGAGTTCTACCGCGGCCCCGGCGCCCAGCACCTCGCGCTCGCCACGAACGACATCCTCCGCACCGTCGACGAGCTGCGCGCGAACGGCATCGACTTCCTCGCGACGCCCGACTCGTACTACGAGGACCCCGAGCTGCGCGCCCGCATCGGCGAGGTGCGCGTGCCCATCGAGGAGCTACAGCGGCGCGGCATCCTCGTCGACCGCGACGAGGACGGCTACCTCCTGCAGATCTTCACCCGCCCGCTCGGCGACCGCCCGACGGTGTTCTTCGAGATCATCGAGCGGCACGGCTCGCTCGGCTTCGGCAAGGGCAACTTCAAGGCGCTCTTCGAGGCGATCGAGCGCGAGCAGGACAAGCGCGGCAACCTCTGAC
>JBOFBK010000153.1:0-8610 GCA_051645525.1 Dermatophilaceae bacterium
GTCGCCGTCCTCCGCCCGCTGGACCTCTGAGCGATGCTGGTTCGTACGGCCGGGCACGGGATGACGGCCGCCGGTGCCGTCACCCTGCCCGGCCGTGCGCCGGCGCACCGGGCCGACCGGAGCAGGCACCACCGGCGAGTTGTGTCTATGGTGGACGACGTGCTGGCAGGAGACGACGTGGAGGTCGTGCGCGATGACATCGCCGAGCGGCTCCGCGCCGGGTCCCAGGAGGCGCTCGAGGAGGCCTACCGCCGGTGGGGCACCCTGGTCCACACGCTCGCGGCCCGCTCGCTCGGCAACCACCATGACGCCGAAGACGTCACCCAGCAGGTCTTCGTCGCGGCCTGGCGCGGCCGCCACACCCTGCGCCCCGACCGGGGCACCGTCCCGGGCTGGCTGGTCGGCATCACCCGGCACAAGATCGCTGACGTCCATGCGTCCAGGTCGCGGATGGCGCGCAACGCCGAGGCGGTCGCCCGGGAGTCCGGTCCGACCGCGGTCGCGCCCCCGCCCGACGACATGCTGGCGTCCCGCCTGCTCGTCGAGGACGAGCTGGGCCGGCTCGGCGAGCCGCGCTCGACCGTCATCCGGCTCGCCTTCTTCGACGAGCTCACCCACGACGAGATCTCGCACCGGCTGAACATCCCGCTCGGCACGGTGAAGTCCCACGTCCGTCGATCGTTGATCCATCTACGGAAGCGCATGGAGGAGGTGCACGGTGTTCCATCCCGATGAGGACGTCCTCGCCGACCTGGTGCTCGGCGAGCCGGTCACCGGCTCCGTGCGCGACCACGTCTCCTCCTGCTCGGCCTGCACCGCCGAGGTCGACACCCTCTCCACGACCCTTGCCGTGCTGCGTACCGCGCCGGTCGAGCTGGTGCCGCCGCCACCGCGGGTCTGGGACGCCGTGCAGTCCGCCGTACTGCTCGAGGACGCACCCGCGCCGACCCAGGTGGCCGCGCCGGTCCTGACGAGTCGGGAGCCGGACCCGGTCGCCCACCAGGCTGCTCCGCCGATCGAGCTGCGCACCAGACGCGACGCGGCCGCCCGGCGTTCGCGCCGGTCCGTCGGCCTCGGCTGGCTGGCCGTGGCGGCCACGGTCGGAGTGGTCGCGGGAGGCCTCGGTGCTGCCGCTCTGGGTGGCGACGACAGCCCGAAGGAGCCCGCCGGCGTCGTGCTCGCCAGCGCCCGCCTGGACACTCTCGACACCGGGAGTGCCAAGGGCTCGGCGGAGTTCGTGCGCACCGGTGCGACCACCGACCTCTCGGTCAGCACCGAGCCCATCGACGCCGGCTCCGGGTACACGGAGGTGTGGCTGATCAACCGCGACCTCAAGCGCATGGTCTCGGTCGGCGTCCTCGCCCCCGGCGCCCGCAGCCAGACCTTCACCGTGCCGCAGTCGCTCATCGACGACGGGTACGTGGTGGTCGACATCTCGCGCGAGCCACTCGACGGCAACTCCACGCACTCCGGTGACAGTGTGGTGCGCGGCACCCTCGGCGTCTGAGCACGCCGGGGTCCGCGCGCCCGCCAACAGGCCCCGTCCACGACCGTGAGACCTCGGGTCCGTGCCGTCTCGGCGAACCTAGGATGACAGCATGCGCCCGTCATCCGAGACCGTCCTCGGCCATGTCCCCGACGCCGCCGTTCCGGCGGGACCCGACATCAAGCCGCGAAGCCGCGACGTCACCGACGGGCTCGAGCGCGCGGGTGCCCGGGGCATGCTCAGAGCGGTGGGCCTCGGCGACGACGACTTCGCCAAGCCCCAGATCGGGGTGGCGAGCTCGTGGAACGAGATCACCCCGTGCAACCTCTCGCTCGACCGGCTGGCCAAGGCCGCCAAGGACGGTGTGCACGCGGCCGGCGGCTACCCGCTGGAGTTCGGCACCATCTCGGTGAGCGACGGAATCTCCATGGGCCACGAGGGGATGCACTTCTCCCTGGTCAGTCGCGAGGTCATCGCCGACTCGGTCGAGACGGTGATGAACGCCGAGCGGCTCGACGGGTCGGTGCTGCTCGCCGGCTGCGACAAGTCGCTACCCGGCATGCTCATGGCCGCGGCCCGGCTCGACCTCGCCGCGGTGTTCCTCTACGCCGGCTCGATCCTGCCGGGCATCGCGAAGATGTCCGACGGCAGCGAGCGGCAGGTGACGATCATCGACGCCTTCGAGGCGGTCGGCGCCTGCTCGCGTGGGCTGATGAGTCGCGCCGACGTCGACGCCATCGAGCGGGCGATCTGCCCCGGCGAGGGCGCGTGCGGCGGCATGTACACCGCCAACACGATGGCCTCGGTGGCCGAGGCGCTCGGGATGTCGCTGCCCGGCTCGGCCGCGCCGCCGGCCACCGACCGCCGCCGCGACGGCTACGCCCGCAAGTCCGGCGAGGCGGTGGTCGAGCTGCTCCGCCGCGGCATCACCGCGCGCGACATCATGACCAGGCCGGCCTTCGAGAACGCGATCGCCGTGGTCATGGCGTTCGGCGGCTCGACCAACGCGGTGCTGCACCTGCTGGCCATCGCG
The DNA here is from genome assembly GCA_051645525.1 of Dermatophilaceae bacterium. Lineage (GTDB taxonomy): Bacteria > Actinomycetota > Actinomycetes > Actinomycetales > Dermatophilaceae > JBOFLG01. The sequence continues at coordinate 2,520 of JBOFBK010000153.1, forward strand.
CACGAGGCCGACGTCGAGCTCACCATCGACGACTTCGCCAGGGTCGGTGCCCGGGTTCCGCACCTCGCCGACGTCAAGCCGTTCGGGTCCTACGTCATGACCGACGTCGACCGCGTCGGCGGCGTGCCGGTGGTGATGCGCACCCTGCTCGATGCCGGTCTGCTGCACGGCGACTGCCTCACCGTCACCGGCCGCACGATGGCCGAGAACCTCGCCGACATCGCCCCGCCCGACGTCGACGGCAAGGTGCTCCGGGCGCTGTCGAGCCCGATCCACCGCACCGGCGGCATCACCATCCTCACCGGGTCACTCGCGCCGGAGGGAGCGGTCGTGAAGTCGGCCGGCTTCGACTCCGAGGTGTTCGAGGGCACCGCCCGGGTGTTCGACGGCGAGCGCGACGCGATGGCCGCCGTCGAGGACGGCACCCTCGCCGCGGGTGACGTGGTCGTCATCCGGTACGAGGGCCCGAAGGGCGGCCCGGGGATGCGCGAGATGCTCGCGGTGACCGGCGCGATCAAGGGCGCGGGCCTCGGCAAGGACGTGCTGCTGCTCACCGACGGCCGGTTCTCGGGCGGAACCACCGGGTTGTGCGTGGGGCACGTGGCTCCCGAGGCCGTGGACGACGGGCCGATCGCGTTCGTGCGCGACGGCGACCGCATCCGCCTCGATGTGGCGGCCGGGCGCCTCGACCTGCTCGTCGCGGATGACGAGCTGGCCCGCCGCCGCGCGTCGGGCGTCGAGCATCCGGCGCCGAAGTACACCCGTGGCGTGCTCGCCAAGTACCGCCGCCTCGTCGGCAGCGCCAGCAAGGGCGCCGTCTGCGACTGACGTCGGTGGCCGGGCCGGTCGTCCCGGACGGCACCTCCGGATCCGCCCCGGCGTCAGGCCGGATGACGTCCGCTCACCGGCGCCGGGTCCCGCGCGTCGTGGTCGGCGCGCACCGCCGCGACCGGGGCGAACCGGTCGTGGAACGTCACGAGCAGCGAGAGCAGGACGACGAAGAAGACGGTGTCGCCCGTGCCGAGCGCCCCGCGGACCGGTACGAGCAGCGAAGCCACGAGCACGAGGGCGACGTTCACTCCCACCCGAGCCGCCACAGCCGCGGCCAGCCCTTCGCGGCTGCCGATGCGCCGGGCCACCGCCAGCGAGATCGCGGAGTTGAGCACGACGACCGTGCCGACCCCGACGAGCATCCGCGTCGGCGAGACCTCGATCCACGGGGTGATGAGGGCGTAGATCGTCGAGAGCACCCCGATGAGCGCGACCTTCTCGACGGTGGCCCACGAGCGGACCCGCACGTGGACTGCGCTCCAGGCGTCGCGCTCTGCGGCGGTGTCCATCTCGGCGGGCAGCGGGTCGGCCGCCACCCGCCGGGAGTGGTCCGGAGCGGGCATCCGCGGACGCACGCCGAACCACAGTGCCGCCGCCAGCACGAGCAGCGCCCCGCCGAGCACCGTTGCAGCCCAGGGGATGTCGCGCAGGGTGTCGGTGACGTCGAGCTGGGCGACGTGGATCCAGTACTCCTGCGGCAGCTTGACGACCACCCAGATGGCGGCGGCGACGAGCAGCCAGGCCCGGGCACCCAGCCGGCGCGGGTCGTGGCGCAGCCGGACCAGCTCGTAGGCGATGAAGAAGTACTCGAAGGTGTTCGGGAAGATCAGCAGCAGCGGCCGCCAGGCGGTCAGCTCGAAGAGGAGCACGCCCGTCATCCGAGAGAAGAAGAGGAACCGCGACACCGACACCGCGGCCGTGCTCGTCCAGTTCTGCAGCGTCGAGAGGAAGGCGATGGCGAGGTAGAACACGTCCATCGCCTTGTCGTAGCCCTGGTACCCGGGCGGGTCGTACCCGAAGGACTGGAAGATGGTCTGGTCCACCGCGTCCAGGACGAGGCAGGCAAGGATGGCTGGTAGCGGGAACCGCGGGATGAGCAGCGGGACCACGAAACGCGCCGCGACGACCGCGAGGAACGCGACGGTCGCCTCGGTGCTCATGCCGCTCTCCTGTGCAGGGACGCCCGGAGGCTATCGAACGCCGGCCGGGCGGGTGGGGACGTTCGCGGATTCCGGATCCTGGGACCGGCCGTCCCGCCGGTTGACACCGGTGCTGCGGCAGGCGAGAGTTTGCTCCGTGGCTCCGGTCCTCGTACTTCGCCCGCGCGCCTGACATCCGTCGTCAGGCGCGCACCCTCCGTCGTCCCACTTGGGACGGGAGGGTTTTTTTGTGCACGGACCCCGCCCGCACCTCGAGAGGAATACGGTGACGACAGTGAGTGAGACCCGCCCGGCCCCGGCACCTGTCCATGCCGCGCCCAGCCCTGCCGAGCTGGCCCGCCAGGCGCGCGCCAAGGCGCCGGTCGAGGTCACCGGCGCACAGAGCCTGGTACTCGCGCTCGAGGCGCTCGACGTCGATACCGTGTTCGGCATCCCCGGGGGAGCGATCCTCCCGGCCTACGACCCGCTGCTCGACTCCGTCGCGGTGCGGCACATCCTGGTGCGGCACGAGCAGGGCGCCGGACACGCCGCGGAGGGATACGCGGCAGCCACCGGGAAGGTCGGCGTCTGCATGGCCACGTCGGGCCCGGGTGCCACCAACCTCGTCACCCCGCTCGCCGACGCCTATATGGACTCCGTGCCCATCGTCGCCATCACCGGCCAGGTGAGCTCGAAGGCGATCGGCACCGACGCCTTCCAGGAGGCCGACATCCGCGGCATCACCATGCCGATCACCAAGCACAACTACCTCGTCACGAACGCCGACGACATCCCGCGAGTGCTCGCCGAGGCGTTCCACGTCGCCGGCACCGGCCGGCCCGGTCCGGTCCTGGTCGACATCGCGAAGGACGCCCTGCAGGCCCGCACCACGTTCTCGTGGCCACCGCGCATCGACCTGCCCGGTTACCACGTGGTCACCCGTCCGCACGCCAAGCAGATCCGGGAGGCGGCCCGGCTGATCGCCGAGGCGAGCCGGCCGGTGCTCTACGTCGGCGGCGGCGTCATCCGGGCCCGGGCCAGCGAGGAGCTGCGGCGGTTCGTCGAGCTGACCCGGATCCCGGTCGTCACGACGTTGATGGCGCGTGGCGCGCTCCCCGACAGCCACCCGCTGCACCTGGGGATGCCGGGGATGCACGGCTCGGTCGCGGCGGTGACCGCACTGCAGCAGGCCGACCTGCTGATCACCCTCGGTGCGCGGTTCGACGACCGGGTCACCGGCCAGCTGTCGACCTTCGCGCCGGGTGCGCGCGTCATCCACGCCGACATCGACCCGGCCGAGATCTCGAAGAACCGCGCCGCCGACGTGCCGATCGTGGGCGACTGCGCGGCCGTCATCGCCGACCTCACCGACACGGTCGAGGCCGACCTCGACGGTGCTGGTGGCGGCGACTACACCGAGTGGCGCGAGCGGGTGGCCGGGTGGCAGCAGATGTTCCCGGTGGGCTACACCGAGCCCGAGGGCGGTGCGCTCGCACCGCAGTACGTCATCGAGCGGCTCGGTGCCCTGGTCGGACCGGATGCCGTGTACGTCGCCGGGGTGGGCCAGCACCAGATGTGGGCCGCGCAGTTCGTGCAGTACGAGCGCCCGAACTCGTGGCTGAACTCCGGCGGGCTCGGCACGATGGGGTACGCCGTCCCGGCGGCGATGGGCGCTCAGGTCGGCGAGCCCGACCGCACCGTGTGGGCGATCGACGGCGACGGCTGCTTCCAGATGACCAACCAGGAGCTCGCCACCTGCGTCATCAACGACATCCCGATCAAGGTCGCGATCATCAACAACAGCTCGCTCGGCATGGTGCGCCAGTGGCAGACCCTCTTCTACGAGGAGCGGTACTCGAACACCGACCTGCACACCTCGCAGGGCTCCCGCGTCCCCGACTTCGTCAAGCTCGCCGAGGCCTACGGCTGTGTGGGGCTGCGCTGCGAGCGGCCCGAGGACGTCGACGCCACCATCGAGGCGGCCATGGCGGTCACGGACCGGCCGGTGGTGGTCGACTTCGTCGTCCACCGCGACGCGATGGTGTGGCCGATGGTTCCCGCCGGGGTGAGCAACGACGCCATCCAGGTGGCCCGTGACACCGCACCCGAGTGGGACCGCGAGGAGGAGGGCTGATGCACAAGCACACGTTGTCGGTGCTGGTCGAGAACAAGCCGGGCGTCCTCGCACGCATCGCGGCACTCTTCTCGCGACGCGGCTTCAACATCGAGTCCCTCGCCGTCGGCGAGACCGAGTACCCCGAGATCTCTCGGATGACGGTCGTCGTCGACGTCGAGGACCTCCCGCTCGAGCAGGTCACCAAACAGCTGAACAAGCTCGTCGAGGTGCTCAAGGTCGTCGAGCTGGAGCCGGCCTCGGCGGTGCAGCGCCAGGTGATGCTCATCAAGGTGCGCGCCGATGCCGCCACCCGCCACCAGGTGCTCGAGCTGGTCTCGATGTTCCGGGCCAAGGCCGTCGACGTCGCCACCGAGTCACTGACCATCGAGGCCACCGGCACCCCGGAGAAGCTCACCGCCCTGCTCGGGGTGCTCGAGCCGTTCGGAGTCAAGGAGCTGGTGCAGTCCGGCATGGTGGCGATCGGCCGGGGGCCGCGCTCCATCACCGACCGGGCCCTGCGCAGCGCCTGACCCGTGCCGCACCGGCCGCCGTCCAGCGGCCGAGCCGCATCGACGACCAGCACCGTCCGCACGACCGACGTGTCACCACCACCGAAGGAGAGCTCCACACCATGGCCGAGATGTTCTACGACGCCGACGCCGACCTGTCCGTCATCCAAGGCCGCAAGGTCGCCGTCGTCGGCTACGGGAGCCAGGGACACGCCCATGCGCTGAACCTGCGCGACTCCGGCGTCGACGTGCGTGTCGGGCTCGCCGACGGGTCCGCCAGCCGCGCCAAGGCCGAGGCCGAAGGTCTGCGCGTGCTGACCGTGGCGGAGGCGGTGGCCGAGGCCGACCTCGTGGTCGTCCTCACCCCCGACCAGGTACAGCGCGGTGTCTACGCCGAGCACATCGCCCCGAACCTCGCCGAGGGCGCCGCCCTGCTCTTCGGGCACGGCTTCAACATCCGCTTCGGCTACATCGAGCCCCCGGCGGGGTCCGACGTGCTGATGGTGGCCCCCAAGGGCCCGGGGCACATCGTGCGGCGCGAGTACATGGACGGCCGCGGTGTGCCGGTGCTCCTCGCTGTGGAGCAGGACGCCTCGGGTGCCGCCTGGGACCTGGCGAAGAGCTACGGCAAAGCCCTCGGCGGGCTGCGCGCGGGCGGCATCCGCACGACGTTCACCGAGGAGACCGAGACCGACCTCTTCGGCGAGCAGGCGGTGCTGTGCGGCGGCGCCTCGCAGCTGGTGATGTACGGGTTCGAGACCCTCGTCGAGGCCGGGTACCAGCCCGAGGTGGCGTACTTCGAGTGCCTGCACGAGCTCAAGCTCATCGTCGACCTGATGATCGAGGGCGGCATCGCCAAGCAGCGCTGGTCGGTCAGCGACACCGCCGAGTACGGCGACTACGTGAGCGGACCGCGCGTCATCGACAGCCACGTCAAGGACAACATGAAGGCCGTGCTCGACGACATCCGGAACGGCGCGTTCGCGAAACGCTTCATCGACGACCAGGACGCCGGCGCACCGGAGTTCACCGCCCTGCGCGAGAAGGGTGCCGCGCACCCGATCGAGGCCACCGGCCGGGAGCTGCGGAAGCTCATGGCGTGGGTGGACACCGACCGCGACGCCGACTACGTGGAGGGCTCCGCCGCCCGCTGACCGGCGCGCGGGCCGCGTCATCCGGCCCGCGTCACCCGGCCTGCGCCTGCGTCGCGTCATCCGACTGGCGTCATCCGGCTGGCGCCTGCGCCGCGGCACGGCGTCGTTCGGACCGGGCGCGTCGCGGCGCGGTCAGGACGGTGTCCCCGAGGGCGTCGGCGACCGGGTGGCGTCCGGGTCGAGGAGCACGAGCTCGACGTCCCAGCGGCCGGCGCAGTCGCCGCGGCGCACGACCGCCTGACCGGCCGCATAGGTGCCGGACACGAAGAACACCTCGGCTTCGAAGCCCTCGTTGTCCATACCGGCGGGTCGGTAGCCGGCTCGGGTCACGGCATCCTGGAT
>JBOFBK010000154.1:0-6037 GCA_051645525.1 Dermatophilaceae bacterium
GCAGCAAGCTCGCGAACCTGCTCTTCACCCGCGAGCTCGACCGGCGGCTCCACGCCGTCGGCGCGCAGGTGCTCGCGGTCGCCGCCCACCCCGGTGGATCGCGCACCGACCTCGGCACCGAGGGCAGCGGGGTCACGAATCGGCTGATGTCGCTGGTGGTGCCCTTCACCACCCAGTCCGCCGAGGCCGGCGCCCGGCCGATGCTCAGGGCGCTCACCGACCCGGGTCTCACCGGCGGCGAGCTGATCGGTCCGAGGTTCGTGGTGCGCGGCCGCACGCCGCGAGTCGAGAGCCCGTCGCGCCGCGCCCGTGACGACGCGGCAGCGGCTCGCCTCTGGACGATGTCGGTCGAGCTCAGCGGCCTCGACCCCGCCCTCTCACCGGCTCGGACGTGAGGCGTCCCCATCACTGGCCGGACGAGCGCCGACGACGGTGCCGCCAGGTGCGGGCGGGTCAGCCGGTCCGTCCTCGGTGGCTCGGGTCGGCCCGTCCTGGGACGAGATGTCCGTCGAGGGAAGTGCAGACGGAAGCGTGCTGTCGACCAGCGCCGCAGGCGTCTCGGGCCGCAGCCGGGGAGGCGCTGCTGACCACGTCTTGAGGTCACCGAGCACGGTGCCGTAGAACGTGTCGACGCCGGTGAGCACGGAGTCGATGAAGGATCCGCGGCCCCGACCGCGCTTGGTTCCGAGCGCGGAGGTCAGGGCTATCCGGAAGGATCGGATCTCACGTTTCGGGTCGGTGACCAGCGATGCCGGGTCTGCTCGAACCGTCCCAAGCAGCTCGGCACTCGACGCGCCGCGTGAGTGAGCCGTCATGCACTCCAGGCGCGAGGTGTCCGGTGCGTTCTTCAGCTGGCGTACGACCCAGTTGACGCGGGTGGTCGGCCGTCCTTCACGTGGTGCGTCGACATCGACATGGCACTCCAGCTGCCCGGCGCGGATGTCGGCCGTGACGACCAGGTGACCGGCAGCCGCCGGGATTCGGATCGCTCCGCAGAGCTGTCCGGTCGAGACGAGCTGATGCGTCAGGATCGCTGCTCGTATCGCCGGGTCGGCAGCCTCCTTACGCGACAGGACAGGAACGACCTCGGTGCCCAGTCGTCGGCCGAGACTGAGACTGGCGAAACGGAGAAGCGCGTCGAAGCGGGCCACGACATCGGATACGCCACTGTCGCCGGCACGAAGCGTGCCAGCCGAGACCGCGTCACGGACACCGGTCCACGAGTCACCCATGTCATCGAACTCGAGTGCACCGCTTCGGGTGTGTTCCAGATATCGGATGAGCTCGCCGAGAATCCACGCCTGATCGGGATCTGCGACCCCTCGGAACTCTTTCTGCAGGACCGCCTCAGCAAGAACCTGAGACCAGGCGAGGTGATGCAGCTCGACCTTGCGGAGCTTCCGTCTGTCGACCTTGGTCGGATGGTGACCGGCGATCGCCGGGATCTCGTTGCTGATGGTCAGGAGAGCGTCGAAACCGTGCTCGCGAGCGACATCCAGATAGTTGTCGAGCTGCTCGGTCACCAGGCGGTTGCTCCCCGTCTTGACCTCGACCAGTGCCGTCCACGACCGTCCTGCACGAGAGATGCGGATCAGTCCGTCGGGGAAGACCCGCCGGTCTCCGAGCATGAACGGCACCTCGATGTAGCACTCGATGCTGCCCACCGGGGCGCCGAAGGGTTTCAACACCGCACGGTTGAACTCACGTACTGCCCCGAGCACGGCCAGCAGCGCAGAGGTCGCTCGTCGTTCCTGCTCGTCTGCGCCATTGATTCCCGACGTCGGGATCAAGCGGGCCTCATGCCAGGTGTGCTCTGTCATCGTCCGCCCCGAGAAGTCAGATTGTGGTCGCGAGAAACACTAGCGAGCGCATCTCCGACATATCGGCCGTTCCGCACAACAGACGCGCTGCGACCGCTCCGCATACGGTGTTCAGACCCAGGTTCTCGCGGCGCGAATCATCGGCTCAGGTGCAGATGTCGGCGTCGGCCGTGCGCGCCTCGATGGTCGGCTCGGGCGTCGGAGTCGGCCGGCTGGGCGAGAGCGACGGCGACGGCAGCGGGTCGGAGCCGAGCCGGTTCGGCAGCTCGACGACCGGCAGCGAGCGCTGGCCGAGCGTGACCTGCACGGTGTCGCCGAGCCCGTCCTCGCGGGCCACTCGCGAGCCGGGGAAGGCAGCGGCCACCGTGCGCGCGTCATCCGGGTCCTCGCCCGAGTAGGCCACGACGGTGCCGGCGGTGCTCGCCTCGGCCTCGTCGACGCCGACCTCGGCGAAGCCCTGCACCTCCAGGGCGTCGCGGGCCTGCCTGGCCAGGCCCGGGGTCCCGCTCGCGTTGAGCACCCGCACCGACTCCACCTGGTCGGGCCGCACGGTGAGCGGCTCCGACGGCGTCGCCGACGCCGATGGCGAGGATGACGGGGAGGGCGCCGGTGCGTTGATCCGCCGGTCCTCGCGCAGGGCCGCCCAGATGCGCTCCGCGCTGTCGGACCACTGCACCCGGTTGGGGTCCTCGGGGTAGGCCTCGTTGGGCACGGTGACGAACTCGATCTGGTCGAGGCCGATCCCCTGCAGGCTCGTGGCGAGGTCTCGCATCGCCCCGACGCTCAGGTCGGGGTCGGCGGTCAGCGAGCTGGTGGCCGCGTCGAGGAAGCGGTAGAGCCGGTCCGGCCGGGCGAGCAGCCGGCTCGACGTGGCCTCCTGCACCACCGAGGAGAGGAACTCCTGCTGACGCTCGATGCGGCCGAGGTCGGAGCCGTCGCCGACCGACTTGCGGGTGCGCACGTACGCGAGTGCCTGCTCACCTTCGAGGCGCTGCCGACCGGCATCCAGCTCCAGACCGGAGCTCGGGTCGTCGATCGGCTCGGGCGAGCACACCTCGACCCCGCCCAGGGCGTCGACCATGTCCTTGAAGCCGCGGAAATCGACCACGGCGTAGTGGTCGACGAACAGCCCGGTGTTGCCCTCGAGGGTGCGGATGAGGCAGCCGACCCCGCCCTCGCGATAGTTGTGGTTCCACTGGCGCACGTCCCACTCCTCGCGGGGCGCGTCGGCCGAGCAGTCCGGCGGTGCCGCCACCATGGAGTCGCGAGGGATCGACACCACCGTGGCCCACGACCGGTCGGCCGACAGGTGCACGAGCAGGTTGGTGTCGGACTTCACGCCGCGGTCGGCGTCGGTACCGTAGCGGTCGTTGCCCTCGCCCTCGCGGCTGTCCGATCCGAGCAGCAGCAGGTTGACGGCATCGGTCTGCACCGGGCGGCTGTCGCCGACCGCGTCGGACACGTCGACCCGGGTCACGTTGGCATTGAGCTGCCAGGCAGCGAACGCCGCGCCGCCGCCGCTGACGAGGAGGGCGACCACCAGCACGAGCGTGAGCCGGCGCCGCCAGCCGCGCGCCGGTCGCCGGTGCAGCTCGCGCCGGCTGGTGGCGGCCTCGGCCGCGACCCGGCGAGGGGACGCGGTCGACGTGCGCGCCTCACCGTCGCGGTCCACCATCGCTCCTCGTCGCCGTGCGGTCCGGACACCGGGCCCCGGCCACCCGCCGGCGAGTGTAACGACGCCGGGTGGGAGAACCGCGCGGATGACGTGACGTGCGCGTCATCCGCCCGAGGGCCGGCCGTCGGTGCCCGGGGGTGGCGCGCACCGCGAGGTCTCGTCGAGAAGCATCCGCGACCGCCTTGGGTGCTGTGTGTCCGGGCCTGCGGCACGTCCATGTCGATCGCCCGAAGCTTTCCTCAGATGGCGCTGATGTAAACGACCACGTAGACCGATACGTTGTACAGGTTGTGAAAGATGATGCAAGGGATCAGGGAATCGAACTTGACCCTCAGCGAGCCGAGAATCACGCCGAGGGCGAATGTCACCAGACCTGCTGTCAAGCCGTCAGGCAGGTGCAGGATAGCGAACGGCAGTGCCTGAAGAAGAATAGCGGCGTTGACCGGCATACCCACGACCGTGCGAGTAGAGGAGAATGCTGGAAGCAAGACGCCGAGAAGTGCCCCCCGGAACGCTACCTCCTCTGCCAGTCCCGGCATGGTGGCTTGAAACGCGAATTCTTCCAATCCAGGCCGCTCCACCGCGCTTCCACTCACGATGAAGTCGATCGGGACGAAGACGGCCAGACAAGCTGCGACACACACCACGACGACGACGAGCCACGGCGTATCGGGCAACCTGAGGCCGGTCCTGGGAATCCAGCGCCTAAAAGCAAACAGCAGGAAAAGGCCGGCAATTAGAATAGCGGCTTGCATGACCCAGTTCATCCGAAATGGGAGACCGAGTGTGTCCTGTAGGCCACTCGAACCAATGATGGTTCCGGCCACCAGTACAGTGAGGCCGACGAACAGAAGGAGGCGCTGTGGTCGCGAACGGTGCGTGGACGTCGTGATATTGGATGAGTCAGTTGCCATGCGACGACGGTCGGCGGCAACCGCGTCGATCGCCATCCCTCATTGGTGTCTTTTACCGAATCACTCCGACGAGGGATGGCGTTGGTCGACCGTCGATGACGTGGACGGCGAGCTCGAGCCGGCAGTGTGATACCAGACGGCGACATGCAGACGGTCTCTCAAGCCGAGCTTCGACAACGACCGGGACACATGCGTCTTCACTGTCTCGACGGACAGATGTAGGGCGTACGCAATCTCTGCATTTGAGTAGCCTCGGGCGATAAGCTCCACGACCGATCGTTCGCGATCGCTCAGCAGGGACGTGTTCCCAGGAGGTGACGAGGGTCTGCCGGATGCAGTGGTCACAGTTTGTCGGACTCCGAGTCCAATCAACGCCGGAACAGCGAGCAGCTGGATGAATGCGACAATCGCGCCGTCGATATCGACATCGACGGCGACCACCGAAGTGGCGACGATGGCACCGACACCGGTGATCGCCAGTGCGCCGAGCGCCGCAGTCGTCGAGGCCTTGGTTCCGTAGCGCCCCACCGAATAGGCGCAGATCACTAGCGCAAAATCGGCGAACGACTGGCGAATGACACTGACGTGAGTCAACACCCATGTCCCAGTCGACAGTGCAGCGCACCACCCGGGATACCGTGCTCGCCACCACACGGTGGCGGACATCAACATCACCGTGGGGATGACCCACCATGTCCGGTCGGGAAGGTCCTCTCGAATCACCAGACCGCTGACTGCCTCAGATCTGAAGAATGCCAGCAGACTTTGACCCACGAGAATGCCGATGATCAAAGATTTCATTGCCCGTAAGCGATCTTCTCTCGCCCAACCGGCGATCGACAGGAGAGAGATGCCGTGGCGGTGTAAACGTCGGCCTGCGACGTCGAGCGTCACGCCCATGCTCCGGACACCCCGGTCATCGGGTGTGTCTTCGCTCATGGCAGGCGATCGTAGTAGGGCGATCGTCATCCGCCCGAGGGCCGGCCGTCGGTGCCCGGGGGTGGCGCGTCGAGGGGTTGGCCCTCGCGCAGCGAGGTGAACAGGGAGCCGGCACGCTCCTCGTCCCACAGCACGGCGCTGCCGGCGTCGGTGTCGGCGTTGACCGAGGAGACCGGCACGACCAGGCTCAGCGTGTCGCCGGAGGAGACCTGCTGCAGCGTGCGCAGCACCCGCCCGGCGTCGGTGAGCGAGGTGTCCTCGCCGACGAGCACGCCGCCGGCGGCGCTGTGCGTGAATCCCCACCAGCGCCACGGCACCAGCACGGTGGACGGGGTGGCGGCCTTGCGCATCACCGCACCGAGGAACTCGCGTTGCCGCTCGGCCCGGCCCAGGTCGCCACGCGGGTCGGAATAGCGGGCGCGCACGTAACCGAGCGAGGTGGCGCCGTCGAGGGTCTGGCAGCCGGCCTGCAGGTCGAGCCCGGCGCGCCGGTCCTCGATCGCCTCCTCGACGCAGATCTCGACCCCGTCGAGGCTGTCGACGACACTGGCGAAGCCGCCGAAGCCGATCTCGACGTACCCGTCGACACGCAGGCCGGTGGCGTCCTCGAGGGTCTGCACGAGCAGCTCGGGGCCGCCGATCGCGAACGCGGCGTTGACCTTCTGCTCCCCGTTGTCGGGCACCGGGAG
>JBOFBK010000155.1:0-3008 GCA_051645525.1 Dermatophilaceae bacterium
GCGGTGACGCTGGGGCCGAGCGACACCGTGGGCACGGTGTTCACGGATGGCGTGGGCGTCGCCTCCCGCTGCCGATCGCCACCGATGGTGAGCACGACCACCGCCACCCCGATGACGGCACCGGCGACCAGCCCCACCGCGACCCGCCGGCCCGGGGTGCCGATCCAGCCACGGCGCGTCCCTGTCGCGGCATCGGTCGTGGTGTCGGCAGCGGCCGGCTGGTCGTGGTGGACGGCGCCCGTGGGGGCGGCGTCGCGGCGGTCGTCGGCGAGCGCATGGGCCAGGGCCGACACGGCCGGGGCCGCCGGCTCCGCGGCTCGTGCCGGTGCCGGTCCTGGTGCCACGACAGGCGCAGGCGTTCCGGATGACAGGCCGGTCGCGTCCGCGCGCGCCGCGCCCTCTCGATGCGGGAGCGCAGCGTCGTCGTCCACCGGTGTGGGCGCGTCGTTCTCGTGCCCGACGGCGTCGTCGACGGGTTCCGGTGTCTCGAGGTCGTCCTGGCGCCCCGGGTGGGGCGCGGGTGCGGCGTCATCCGTCCGCTCGAGTGCCGGCGCAGGACCGGCGAGCCCGGTGTCGACCGCGCCGTCGGAGCGGTCACGGGTGGCCTCGTCGTCGGCCATCCCCGGGCGGTCTGCATCACCTCGCCGGTCGACCGCACCCGCGCGGTCGACCGCACCGGCGCGGCCGACCGCGCCTGCCTGGTCGACGCCGCCCGACCAGCCGGCGCCGGACACCGGCTCGGGAGGCAGGGCGGGCGCCACCGACACCGGCGGGGCCGATGCAGCGGCGGGCGCCCAGCCGCCGGACGCGCCCTCGACCCGGGCGAGGGCGCGATGCAGCTCGTCGGCGGAGGGGAACCGTTCGCCGGGGTCCCGGAGCAGGCATCGGCCGACGATGTCGCCCAGGCCGGGTGGCAGGTCGGTACGGGTGAGCCGGCGCGGGTGCTCCGTGCGGGCCCGACGCAGGTAGGCGAGCGCGGTGTCGTCGTGCGGGTCCTCGCTCGCGAACGGTGGTCGCCCGTCGAGCAGCGTGAACAGGGTCGAGCCGAGCGACCACACGTCGTCGGCCGCGGTGGGCGGCAGGCCGTCGAGCACCTGCGGTGCGGCGTGCCGGTAGCTGAACTGCTCGACCGAGGCGGTGGCGCCGGAGTCCACGAGCCGGGCGATACCGAAGTCGGCGAGCACCCACGAGGTCGGGAGGACGAGCACGTTCTGGGGCTTGACGTCGCGGTGCAGCACGCCGTGCCCGTGCGCGAATGCGAGGGCGTCGGCGACCACTTTGCCGATCCGCACGACATCGGCGCTCGGGAGAGGCCCGCTGGTGCGGAGCACGTCGTGGAGCGAGCCGCGCTCGATGTACTCCATGACGATGCATGGCCGGCCGTCGGCGGTCGTGCCGGTGTCGAGCACGGTGACGATGTGCGGATGCTGCCGCCCGAGCCGCACGGTGAGCTCGAGCTCGCGCCGGAACCGCGCCGCCGTCGCGGGGTCGTCCACCTGGAGCACCTTGACCGCGACGTCACGGCCGAGCGCGACCTGCCGGGCCCGGTAGACGATGCTGTCGGCGCCTCGCGCGACCTCGACGGCGTCGGCGTAGCCAGGGAGCAGCGGGGCGGCGAGCGCCGGCTGCGCCGCGGGCGGCTCCGGCGGGCGCCACGCCTCGTCGCCGCTCATCTCCACCCCTTCGCCATCGCGCCGTGCGGCTCCCGGCCGACCGCCGGTGCCGCGGTCGATGCTAGCCAGCGGGCGTGCCCGCCGTCCGGTGGAGGGAGGAGGACGGCACAATCAGGGCGTGCCGCCACTGCCCGTGCTGCTCGACGTCGACACCGGCGTGGATGACGCCTGCGCCCTTCTCCTCGCCGCGCTCCATCCGGGGCTCGAGCTGCGTGCGGTCACGTGCGTCGGCGGCAACGCCCCGCTCGCCGACGTCGTGCGCAACACCCTGCGCGTGCTCGAGACCGCCGGCCGCGGTGACGTGCCGGTGGCCGCTGGTGCGGCTCGGCCGCTGCTCGAGGAGCCGGTCGACGCACGGCACGTCCATGGCGCCGACGGCATGGCCGACCTCGGCCTGCCCGACCCGACGATGCGGCCCGAGCACCGCACCGCGCTGGACCTGTTGCGCGACAGCGTCGGCGAGGCGGCGGCATCCGGCAGACCCCTCACGGTGCTGCCGCTGGCGCCGATGACCAACCTCGCGCTGTTCGCCCGGGTGCACCCGGAGGCCTTCGCGGCGATCGGGCAGGTGGTGTTCATGGGCGGCGGCGCGCAGGTCAGCAACGCGACGGCGGCCGCGGAGTTCAACGTGTTCCACGACCCGGAGGCCGCGGCCATGGTGCTCGACGCCTGTGCCACCCACGACGTGCCGGTCACGATGTACGGCCTCGACGTCTTCTACGAGCCGACGGTCACGGATGACGACGTCGCCCGCCTCCGCGCGGCCGGCACGCCGGTGGCCGACCTCGCGGCCGGGCTGGTGTCGTTCCACCGGCGCCGGTTCGACGACGGGATCGCCACCATCGGGGATGCCGGTGCGGTCGCCGCCCTGCTCGTGCCCGACGCGGTGCGCGCCGAGCGGCTGCCGGTGCGGGTCGAGCTCACCGGCACGTGGACCCGTGGGCGCACCGTCGTCGACCGCCGCGACTGGTCCGGCGACCTGGCGCACGACCCGCACGGCCTCGCACCCGCGCTGGTCGACGTCGCGCTCGAGGCCGACGGTCGCCGACTGGCCGACACCTGGCTGCGCACGGTCGGAGGCCCGGCGTGAACGCCTCCGGCCCGGGCGGGTCCGGCCGGGTGCTGGTGCTGGGGTCGCTGAACGTCGACCTGGTCACCCGGGTCGACCGGCATCCGCGCCCGGGTGAGACGGTGCTCGGGGAGGGGCTGCGCCGCCTCGCCGGTGGCAAGGGCGCGAACCAGGCGGTGGCGGCGGCCCGTGCCGGCGTGCCGGTGGCGATGGCCGGCTGCGTCGGCGACGACCCCGGTGGTGCCGCCTACCTCGAGCGGTTGCGC
>JBOFBK010000156.1:0-2870 GCA_051645525.1 Dermatophilaceae bacterium
TACGCGGAGCACGAGGGGAAGCCGTTCTTCGCAGCGCTGGTCGAGTTCATGTCGTCCGGCCCGGTGACGGCCGTGGTGGTCGAGGGGCACCGCTGCATCGAGGGCTTCCGTGCGCTCGCCGGCGCTACCGACCCCACCGCGGCCCTGCCCGGCACCATCCGCGGCGACCTCGGTCGCGACTGGGGTCGGCCGGTCCAGCAGAACGTCGTGCACGGTTCCGACTCGCCGGAGTCGGCAGCGCGCGAGATCGCTCTCTGGTTTCCCGGGCTCGACCCGAATGACTCCCCGGCCTGAGCGACCGCGGGGTGCGGACCCAGCCGTGCCGTCGCTGCCGCCCTCGCCCGACGCGGCGCTCGCCGGGCTCGCCGGGCTCGCCGGGCTCCCACAGCTGACCACCCGGCTGCTGTCGGCGACCTCCCTCGACGAAGTCCTCGACGTGATCGTCGACGTCGGTCGGCCGGTCGTCGGGGCCGACCTGGTCAGCATCGTGCTGGCTGAGCCCGACGGCCGCACGATGCGGACGGTCGCCTCGCGGCGTCTGCCCGCGCAGGTCGACCAGGAGTTCAGCACCTACTCCGTCGACCTCGCCGTGCCCAGCCAGGAGGCGATCCGGGAGAACCGGGCGGTCCTGCTCCGGACCCGCGCCGAGCAGTGGCAGCGTTTCCCGTACCTCGAGCAGCTGCAGCTCGACGTCGAGGCCCTCGCCGTCCTGCCCCTGCCTGGAGCCGACGGCCCGTTCGGCGCGCTAGTCCTGGGCTGGCAGCAGGAGCAGACCTTCCCCGACGAGCACGTCGAGCTGGCGACGAGCATGGCCGGATGTTGCGCCGCCGCGCTCCGGCAGAGCGACCGACAGGCCGAGCTGATCAGCGAGCGCGACGCCGCGGTGCGAAGTGCCGCACAGCTCGCCGAGCTCCAGGCGCTGAGCGGCGATCTGGCGCGAGCCACCCACGTGGCCGAGGTCGCCGACGTCATCGCCTCGACCGCGGCGAAGAGCCTCGGCGCCACCGCGGCCACCCTCGCGCGCTACGACCACGACACCGACAGGTTCACCCTGCTCGCGGTGTCGGGCCTGCCGCCCGACGGGTGGGAGCGCTGGAGCACGTTCCCGGCATCCGCCTCGCAGCTGGCACTCGACCAGCTGCGCACGCGAGCACCGGTGCTGGTCACGTCACACGCCGACCGCGCGGCCCGCTACCCCGAGATGAGCGACAACCGGGTGTCGCAGCAGGCCTGGGCCAACCTGCCGCTCCTTCTCGGCACCCGTGTCGTCGGCATCGCCGCTTTCGGATGGGACGACCCGCGCGACTTCACCACCGAGGAGGTCGACCACCTCTGGGCTCTCGCGGCACACGCCGCGGTGGCCCTCGACCGGGCGTACCTCATCGACGCGGCGAGCACCACGGCCGAGACGCTGCAGCGCGCGCTGCTGCCCGAGGCGGCGCCGATCCCCGGGTGGCAGGTGGGCACCGTCTACAGCCCGTCGGTGCGCGGCACCCAGGTCGGCGGCGACTGGTACGACGTGTTCGCGCTGCCCAGCGGGCTGGTCGGGCTGGCGCTCGGCGATGTCGCCGGCAAGGGCATCCACGCGGCCGCGACGATGGGGTCGGTACGCAGCGCGCTGCGGGCCTTCGCCACGGCCGACGCGGACCCGGCCGTGGTGGTGCGCGAGCTCGACGTGTTCGTCGAGCAGTTCTCCGCCCACACCCTGGTCACGTGCTGCTACGTCGTGCTCGACCCGGCAACCGGTGCCCTGCGGTACTGCAACGCGGGCCACCTGCCGCCCCTGGTCGTGGAGGGCGACGGGGTCCGCTGGCTCGACCACGGCGTCGGGCCGCCGCTCGGTGTGGACAGCACGCTTCCTCGCCGGGCGGTCGACGCCGAGCTGACCACCGACTCCGGTGGTCAGGTGAACCCCGGGAGCCCGGTCGACTCCGGTGGCCCGGTGCTGCTGCTGTATAGCGACGGTCTGGTCGAGTCCCGCGTCACGCCGATCGACATCGGCATGGCCGACCTCGCCCATGCCGCCCACGCCCTGGTCGTGGCACGCGACCTCGGGCCGGCGCTGGTCGAGATGGTCGACGGCCTCGAGCACTCCGCGGGCCGCGACGACGACCGGGCCGTGCTGGCGGTGCGCCCGGTGCCAGGTGGGCGTCATCCGGGCTGATCGGCACGGATTAGGCTGGTCGGTATGGCTGATGTCGACGTCCTCGTGCTCGGTGCCGGTCCCGGCGGCTACGTGGCGGCGATCCGCGCCGCGCAGCTGGGCAAGAAGGTCGCGGTCGTCGAGAAGAAGTACTGGGGCGGGGTGTGCCTCAACGTCGGCTGCATCCCGAGCAAGGCGCTGATCAAGAACGCCGAGCTCGCGCACACGCTGCAGCACCAGAAGGCCGTCTTCGGCATCGAGGGCGAGGCGACGATGAAGTACGGCGCCACGTTCGAGCGCTCGCGGAAGGTCTCGGCGACCATCGTCAAGGGCGTCCACTACCTGATGAAGAAGAACACGATCGAGGAGGTCGACGGCTGGGGCACGCTCACCTCCGCCACCTCGGTCGACGTCGCGCTGAACGACGGCTCGACCCGCTCCATCACCTTCGACCACCTGGTCATCGCGGCCGGTGCGCTGACCCGGATGATTCCCGGGGTCGAGCTGTCGCAGAACGTGGTCACCTACGAGGAGCAGATCCTCGACGAGACCCTGCCCGAGTCGATCGTCATCGCCGGGTCCGGCGCCATCGGCGTCGAGTTCGCCTACGTGATGAAGAACTTCGGGGTCGACGTCACGATCGTCGAGTTCCTCGACCGGATGGTGCCCACCGAGGACGCCGACGTGTCCAAAGAGCTCGCGCGCCAGTACAAGAAGCTCGGGGTCA
>JBOFBK010000157.1:0-6703 GCA_051645525.1 Dermatophilaceae bacterium
ATCGCCTCCCGGCGCGGGCTGGTGCGGTCGCCGCTGCGGTCGGTGGCTCCGACGGCGGTGCTCCAGGACGACGCCGGCTGGAGGGCCGCCGTCGCCGAGGCCCGGTCCGCCGGGCTGCCGCTGCACCGCGACCGGCCGAAGAACTGGGATGCCGCCGGCGCGGTGGGAGCCGTCCTCGGGCTCGCCGCCGAGCGCGGGCGCCAGATCTCCGTGCTCGACGCCGGGGCCGCGCGGTACTCCAGCGTCCTGCCGTGGCTGCGGCTCTACGGCCTGGGCGAGCGCCCCGGCGCGCTGCGCGGCATCAACCTCGAGTTCACCCGGCCGGTGTCTCGCGACGGGGTGCGGTTCGAGTACGGCGACGCCACCGCCACCGGCTGTCCAGACCGCTCGATCGACGCACTGACCTGCATGTCGGTGATCGAGCACGGCGTCCCATTGCGCCCCTTCCTCGCCGAGGCCGCACGCGTGCTCACCCCCGGCGGGCTGCTCTGCGTCTCCACCGACTACGACCAGGACCCACCGGACACCAGCGGGATCACCGCGTACGGGTCGCCGGTGCGCATCTTCGGCCCCGACGACATCCGGGCGTTCGTCGCGGATGCCGCCGCGCACGGCCTCGAGCTGGTCGGCGACCTCTCGGCGCCGGGCGTGCTCGCTCACCCGCAGCGCCCAGTGCACTGGCGCCGCACCGGCCTGGACTACACCTTCATTCTCCTGACGTTCCGGCGCGGGGACTGACGCGAGGTGCGGGAGGCGGCGCGGTCGTCATCCGGCATCAGCCGCCGGGTAGCCGTGTCGCGTCCGGTGCCGCTCGGTGCGGTGCTCGGCACACTCCGCCGGGGCGGCGGCGACCCCACCAGTCGGCGCGATGCCGGGGGCTGGTGGTTCGCGTGGCAGACGCCGGCCGGGCCGGTGACCCTGCGGCTGGAGGCGCCGCAGGTCGCCACCGAAGTCGTCGCGACCGCGTGGGGGAGTGGCGTGCAGTGGGCACTCGACGGCGTCCCCGAGCTGGTCGGTGAGCCCGACGACATCCGGGGGTTCGAGCCGCGTCATCCGCTGGTCACCCAGGAGTGGCGGCGCTGGCCCGGGTGGCGGGCGCCTCGCAACCGGCTCGTCGTGCAGTGCCTGGTGGCCTCGGTGATCGAGCAGAAGGTCACCGGCCAGGAGGCGTTCGCCGGCTACCGGCGCCTGGTGCGGCGGTTCGGGTCGCCGGCGCCCGGGCCGGGCGAGGCACTGGGGCTGACCGTGCCACCGGACGCGTCCGGCTGGGCGGCCGTGCCGTCGTGGGAGTGGCTCCGCGCCGGGGTCGACCCCGGCCGCTCGCGCACCGTCGTGCGTGCCATGGGTCACGCGGGTCGGCTCGAGGAGTGCGTCGCGATGTCGCCGGATGACGCCCGCGCCCGGCTCACCGCGCTGCCGGGGGTCGGGCACTGGACCTGGGCCGAGGTGGCGCAGCGGGCGCTCGGGCTCGCCGACGAGGTCAGCTTCGGCGACTACCACGTGGCCAAGGACGTCACCTGGGCGCTCACCGGCACCCCCGGCGACGACGCCGCGATGGCCGAGCTGCTCGAGCCGTACGCGGGTCATCGCTACCGCGTGCAGCGCCTCCTCGAGCTCGGCGGCCACCACCGGCCCCGCCGGGGCCCCCGGATGGCGCCGCGCACCCACCTCCCCGTGCACGGACGCTGAGCCGGTGAGGTGGGCGGGCGTCGGGCGTCGGGCGCCTCGCCGCCGACCTGCTGACGTGGTTGTCCACAGGATGGTGGACGCGGGTTGCGCAGTCGTGGCGGCTGCGGAAGGGTCGGTGGTGTCGGCGTCTGGTGCGTCGTGCCTTCGGCGGGCTCTGGACTCGTGTGGTGGAGGGGTGTTCGATGGCTGGTGGTTTCCCGGAGTCGGAGTTTGTGGTGGTGGGGTCGCCGACTCAGTTGCGGGATTCCGCGGGTGGGTATGGCCGGTTCGCGGCGTTGATGGGTGAGGCGTCGGGAGTGGTGGCTGGGTGGACTCCAGTGGTTGGGTGGGGGCGGAGGGTGAGCTGTTTCGGGCGCGGCAGGTAGGGGTGGGTCCGTCGATGGAGACGGCGCAGGCGTCGTTCGGGACGGTGGCGCGGGTGCTCGGGGGTTTCGCCGATGAGGTAGAGGGTGGGCAGTCGCGGATGAGTGGGGTGCGGGAGGCGGCGGGGGTGGTGTGGGCGCGGTTGGGGGCGGCGCGGGCGGGGTTGGCGGGGCTGGAGAATCGGCCGTTCACGGAGTTGGCCGGGACGGACGCGTATGCCGGGCATGAGTCGGATCTGTGGCGGTCGCGTTCGGAGGTGGGTGCGGCGGAACAAGAGTGGGAGGTGGTGCGGGCTCGGGCGGCGGCGATTCGGGAGGGTGTGGAGGCGGCGGCGGATCAGGTGGCGGTGGTGGTGCGAGCGGCGGCGGGGATGGCGGATCTGGTGCAGCCCGGCCCGGGTGCAGGGTCTGGCTCTGGTGGGGTGCGGGTGGAAGGGGTGGGGTGGTTCGACCCGGGAGGTCCGGTGGACGCGCCACCGGGTGAAGGCGGGCCGGGGGTGGTGGCGGCGTGGTGGGCAGCGTTGACGCCGCGGCAGCGGTCGTGGGTGGTGGCGACACAGCCGGGGTGGGTGGCGAACCTGGATGGGGTGCCGTTCGGGGTGCGCGACGCGGCGAACCAGGCCCGGATGGACGGGTTGGAGCAGCGGGTCCGGGCCGAGCTGGGCGACGCCGAGCAGCAGCTTGCCGGGGTCAGGGCCGCGGCTGGGGGGCGGGCGGGGCAGGGCGCGCCGGTGTACCTGGCCGGTCTGGTGGCTACGGTGCAGCGGCTCCGGGGTCAGCTGGACGCGCTGAAGACCGTGCGCGACATTCTGTCTCGGCCGGACCGGCACCTGCTGGTGCTGGACCTGCCCGCCGATGGACTGCCGCGGGCGGCGGTCGCGGTCGGGGACGTCGACACCGCGGAGAAGGTCGCGGTGCTCACCCCGGGCATGACCACCACCGTCGCCGGGATGGGCGACAACGTGCAGAGCCTGGCCGACCTTCGTGACCAGGTGACGAAGATGTCGTTCGACAAAGGCGACACCACGTCGGTGGCGGGGGTGGTGTGGCTGGACTACTCCGCCCCACAGACCATCGTCCAGGAGGAGCCGGTCGTGGTCTCCGGCGCGGCGCGAGACGGTGGCCGGGACTTGGCGACCTTCCTGCGAGGGGTGAACGCCTCGCGGGTGACCGACCCGGACTTGAGCGTGCTGGGGCACTCCTACGGCTCGACCACCACCGGGTACGCCCTGCAGCACCCCGGCACCGGAGCCGACCGGGCGGTCCTGTTCGGCTCTCCGGGAATCAGCACCGACGACGTCACCGACCTGCACATCCCCACCGACGCGATCTGGTACGCCGAAGCCCCCGGCGACCCCATCGCCGACGCCAGCCGGTTCGGTGCCGACCCCTCCGACGTCGAGGGCCTGACCCAGCTGGAGACCCGAGCCGCGACCACACCTGATGGGGAGCGCCTGGCCGGGGTCACCGGCCACTCCGACTACCTCCAGGGCCGGTCCACCAGCCAGCACAACCTCGCCGCCATCATCGCCGGGCACCCCGAGGCCGCGATCACCGGCGGCCCCGGAACCGTGGAGGACCTACTGCACTACCCCGGGCTCGACCAGATCCGCGGAGTAGGGCCATGACCACCCCGAGCGCCACTGTTCCTCCTTCGCCACCGACCGGCGACCCCACCACCGAACCATCACCACTACCCCACGGTCACCGCTACCGCCGCGTGCTGTCTCGGACCCGGCGTTCGTCCCGGGCGCCTCGCCCCGGTCGCGTGCCTGGCCAGCAGCCTGCCATCGCGCGGCAGGTGCGTCCCGCCCGGCGCCCACTCACCACCGCCGTAATGGTGCTGCTGCTCGGTGCCCTCACCGGCGGGTGCACCCCACCGCAGACCCCTCCAGGAGAGCAGATGGACCCCCGCGCCCAGCTCATGGCCCGACCCTCCTTCGAACAGGCCGAACGCGACTACTTGAACCTCCTCGGCCGGCTCCGCACCCTCATCGACACCCGCGCCCCCCACCTGCAATGGCTCGAACCCCAACCCAGCCGCAGCGACCTAGGCAACTGCCGCGCACCGTTCGACCGGGTCGACGGCGCCGGCGCTGGCATCTACGACGCTGGCGGCACAGGAGCCACCGGCGGCATCGATGACGCCACCTGGACCCCCCTCCTCGCCGAGATCACCACCACTCTTCGCCAGGAAGGCTTCACCCTGGTCAACGTCCTCCAGGACAAACCCGGCACCCACAGAGTGGACTTCATCAACCCCGACACTGAAGCCAGCGTGAGACTAGGCACGGAAGTGAACACCACACTCTCTCTCCGGAGGGTGCTTCCTCCGTGAATCCGCCCGCCAATCACCCAGCCCCACCTGACACTAGCCAGCCGATGAACCAGGCCGTGGCACCAGCCCGCCGGCACCGCCACCTCGCTGGGGTGCTGGGGTGCTGGAGCACTCGTTCTACCTGGAACCGGACACGACGAGTCAGTACAACCTCGCCACGGTCGTCGCCGGGCATCCCGAGGTCGCGATCGAGGGCAACAACCTCGACGGGCTTGACCGGTACTCGTGGCGGCGATGGCGGTGACCATCCCGCCCGGCACGAGCCACCCGGCCGGTGCGGCTGGCCCGGTGCGGCGGCTTGTCGTGGTGCTTGCCGTCGTGGTGCTGGCGCTGACATCCGGCGGGTGTGTCACACGCACCGACGACCCTGAGGGAAACGTGGACACCCGCAACGAGCTCATGACCCGGCCCTCCTTCGAACAGGCCGAGGCCGAGTACCTGGACCTCCTCGCCCGGGTGCGGGCCGTGATCGACCAGCGCGCACCCCAGCTGGAGTGGGTCGAACCCGAACCCAGCCGCGCCGAGCGAGGAGGGTGCGGTCGACCGTTCCACCTGCTGTACGACGCCGAGTCCGGCATCTACCGAGCCGGCGGGGAGTACGCCACAGGAGCCATCGACGACACCACCTGGCCCGGCCTCCTCGACGCCGTCCTCGACCTGCTCGCGACCGAAGGCTTCACCCGACCCATCCTCCTCCAGGAGAAACCCGGTGACCACGAGGTCTCCATCCGCGACCCGAGTGCCGACGCCCGCATCCAGCTCGGCACGAAGGTCGGCACCACCCTCACCCTCTACGGGGCCTGCCACCTGCCCGAAGCCGCCCGCCGATCCCCCAGCCCCACCACCTGACCACCGAGGGCCAGGTGCAGGGTCGCCGAGCCGGGGCCACGGGCAGCCACCTCACTTGTCAGAGACTCCGAGTGGGCGGCCACCTCGAGGCGAACCACCAGCCGCCCGAGGTGGTAGGGGTCCGAGGAGGTCAGCGTCACCTCGGCGTGACCGTCGAGGTCGCGGTCGGGGGCGGCCACGTCGGCGGCGCCCTCCTCGTCGTCGAGGAGCGCGAGCGCCACGACCCGCTCGACCCGGGTGGCGAGCGGTTCGGGCTCGACGGCGGGCACGCCGACGTGCGCCGCGGCATCCGAGCCAGGGGGCGCACCTAGCGCGGCCCGCACCGCCTCGGCCTGTCCGAGCGAGAACCAGTCGCCGGGGCCGGTGCGCACCAGGGCGCGGGCGCCCCCGGCGTCGGGTGCGAACCAGGGCAGGGGCAGCCCCCGCACGAGCGCCGCCGGGATGCCGTGCGCCTTGCCCTTGACCAGGTCGGCGGCGGCGGCCACCTCGTCGGCCACCGCCCGGGTGGTGACCGCGAGCGGGCGGCCGTCGGCGTCCTCGGCGCCGCGCAGGTCGTCGACGACGTGCATCCCGGCGGCACCGATGGCGAGGTCGGTCAGACCGTCGCGCCACGGCCGGCCCGCGGTGTCGCTGAGCAGCACCGCCACGGCCGCACCGGCATCGAGCCCGACGGCCGCGAGCACCGCGGCACGCAGCCGGCGGGCCTCGCCGTCGGGGTCCTCGGGCAGCAGCAGCACCTCGCCGCCGGGCCCGGTGTTCGACGCGTCCACTCCCGCCGCGGCCATCACCGGCCCGGCGACCGCCTCCACCACGCGGGTGACCCCCGAGCGGCCCCGGCGCTCGGCGACCACCCGCACCGACTGTGCCGCAACGGCATCCGTACGATCACCGGGCCAGGTGAGACCGCGCGCCTTCGACACCACCTTGCTCGACACCACCAGGCAGTCGCCCGGCGCGAGCACGACACCGAGGTCGGCCAGCGCGGCCACGAGCAGCGCCGCCAGGTCGTCCCCGGACGCCACCTCCGGCATCCCGGTGACCGGGACGACGGTGAGGGGGGCGCCGGTCATGCGGTGGTGACGGCCGACGCCATCCGCAGCGCATGCCCGGCGATGCGGCCGGTGGCGTCGAGATCGGACATCAGCAGCGGCCCGTCGAACGCCTCGACCCGGGCCCGGGAGAGTGTCGTCGAGGCGTCGGCCGGGTCGACGAGCCAGCCGTCGAGGAAGTCCTCGTAGAGCGAGGCGACCCCGCCGGCGGTCACCGGCACCCCCACGGCATCCAGGCAGGCGTCGGCGTGCCCGCGGACCGGCCGGCCGGAGATCAGCGGCGACACCCCGACCACCGGTGCCGACGTGCCCCGCAGCGCGTCGCGCACCCCGGGCACGCCGAGCACGATGCCGATCGACACCACCGGGTTGCTCGGCGGCAGGATCACGACATCGGCGGTGCGGATGGCGTCGAG
>JBOFBK010000158.1:0-3055 GCA_051645525.1 Dermatophilaceae bacterium
CGCGCTACCAGCGCATGCGCGGGCGCAACGTCTTCTACCCGATCGGCTGGGACGACAACGGGCTGCCCACCGAGAAGCGCGTGCAGAACTACTACGGCGTGCGCGGCGACGCCACGCTGCACCACGACCCCGCCTTCGAACCGCCGTTCCGAGGCAACGCCAAGAGCACGAAAGCGGCTGACGAGCAGCCGATCTCGCGGCAGAACTTCATCGAGCTGTGCGACGAGCTCACGGTGGAGGACGAGAAGGCGTTCGAGTCGCTGTTCCGCCGCATCGGGCACAGCTACGACTGGGGCATCACCTACCGCACCATCGACGACCACTCGCGCGCGACGTCGCAGCAGGCGTTCCTGCGCAACGTCCGGCGCGGCGAGGCGTACCAGGCCGAGGCACCGGGCCTGTGGGACGTCACGTTCCAGACCGCGGTCGCCCAGGCCGAGCTCGAGGCGCGCGACTACCCCGGCCACTACCACCGGGTCGCCTTCCACGGCCCGGACGGACCGGTGCACATCGAGACGACCCGGCCCGAGCTCGTGCCCAGCTGTGTCGCGCTGATCGCCCATCCGGATGACGAGCGCTACGCCGCGCTGTTCGGCAGCACCGTGCGTACTCCGCTGTTCGACGTCGAGGTGCCGGTGCTCGCGCATCCCGCCGCCGAGATGGACAAGGGCGCCGGTATCGCGATGTGCTGCACCTTCGGGGACCTCACCGACGTCACGTGGTGGCGCGAGCTACAGCTGCCCACCCGCTCGGTCGTCACCCGCTCGGGCCGGCTGCAGGGCGAGGTTCCCGAGTGGCTGGCCGGTGGCCCTGGTGCGGCTCTCTACGCCGAAAAGCTCTCGGGGAGAACGGCATTCAGCGCCCGGGAGGCCGTGGTCTCGGCGCTGCGCGAGAGCGGCGACCTCGACGGCGAGCCCACATCGACGCAGCGCAAGGCCAACTTCTACGAACGCGGTGAGAAGCCGCTCGAGATCGTCACCACCCGCCAGTGGTACATCCGCAACGGCGGCCGTGAGCCCGAGCTGAACGCGCGGCTGGTCGAGCAGGGCGAGGCGGTCGCCTTCCATCCGTCGTTCATGCGGTCGCGGTACGTCAACTGGGTCGAGGGGCTGAACGGGGACTGGCTGGTGTCGCGGCAGCGGTTCTTCGGCGTGCCGATCCCGGTCTGGTACCCGGTCGACGACGACGGCGAGCCGGTGTACGACCGGCCGATCCTGCCCGACGAGGCGTCCTTGCCGGTCGACCCGGCGGCGAACCCGCCGGCCGGGTACGACGAGTCGCAGCGTGGCACCCCTGGCGGCTTCGTGGGCGACCCCGACGTGCTCGACACCTGGGCCACCTCCTCGCTGACCCCCCAGATCGCCGCCGGCTGGCGCGGCTCCGACGGGGTGCAGCCCGACCCGCTGTTCGCCCGGGTCTTCCCGATGGACGTGCGTCCACAGGCGCACGACATCATCCGCACCTGGCTGTTCTCCACCGTCGTCCGATCGGTCCACGAGCACGGCACCGTGCCGTGGCGCAACGCCGCCATCAGCGGCTTCATCCTCGACCCCGACCGCAAGAAGATGTCCAAGTCCAAGGGCAACGTCGTCACCCCTGAGGATGTCGTGCGCCAGCACAGCGCCGACGCCATCCGGTACTGGGCGTGCAGCGGGCGGCTCGGCGCCGACGCCGCGTACGACGTGGGGCAGATGAAGGTCGGGCGGCGGTTGGCGATCAAGGTGCTCAACGCCAGCAAGTTCGCACTGTCCTCCGGCGGCCCGGAGGTCACGCACGACGGCACGACGCCGGTGGCCGCGCTCAGCGGCGATATCCCCTCCGACCTGATCACCGAGCCGCTCGACCTCGCCGTGCTCGCCACCCTGCGCGATGTCGTCGAGCGGGCGAGCGCCGGCTTCGAGACATGGGACCACACCCGGGCGCTGGAGGCCACCGAGGCATTCTTCTGGACCTTCTGCGACGACTATCTGGAGCTGGTCAAGGACCGCGCCTACGGCGCACGTGGGGATGCCGCCGCGGCATCCGCCCGGGCGACCCTGCGGCTGGCCCTGTCCGTCGTGCTGCGGTTGTTCGCGCCGATGCTGCCGTACGTCACCGAGGAGGTGTGGAGCTGGACGAACGACGGCTCGGTGCACCGTGCCCCGTGGCCCACCGTGGACGAGCTGCCGGTCGGCGGCGACCCGGCGGTGCTCACGGCGGTGGCTGCCGGGCTCGCCGCGGTGCGGCGCGCGAAATCCGAGGCCAAGGTCGGCATGCGTGCCGAGGTCCCGGCCGTCACCATCGTGGCACCGGCCGACCTGCTCGAGCGGATGACGCTCGCCGAGCACGACCTTCGTGCCGCGGGCCGGCTCACCGGCACGCTGACCACCGCGGTCGGCCAGGACGTCGCGGTGCACGACGTCGAGCTCGTCCCGGTGGCCAAGGCCCCCGCCGGCTGACTGCGACGACTCAGGCCGGGGCCGGCTGACCGGAGAGCCGCCGTGACGAGCGGACCGGGCCCCGCTCTCCCGCCAGCAGACCCGGCCTCAGGCCGGGGCGGCGCCGAGGGCCGGGCGGTAGGCGCGTGCGGTGACGCGCCGTTCGCCGGTCGGCCGCACCACCAGCCAGGGGACGTCCCAGCCCGAGAGCCGCATCCGGCGCTCGATCACGGCGTCCTCCCGGAGGCGGCTCACCCGGCCCGATGCCGGGTCGTAGACGTCGAGCGCGCGGTCGCCGTCGCCCGGGAGCACCAGCACGACGTGACGGGGCACCGTGGCGCTGCCCACGTAGAGCAGGGCCGGCTCGCCCTCGGCGACCACGGTGACCAGAGCGCCGACCATCGCCGCCCGCCGGGCGACGGAGCCGGCCCGCCACAGCTGCACGCCGTACCGGGTGCCGCACCTCGATGCTCCGAACTCGAGCTCGTGCCGCGCTCCCCACGGCGGGGTGCCGAGGGCGCGGGGCCACGGCACGGTGAACCGGCCGGAGGAGAACAGGCTGTTGGTGCGCCGCATGACCACCCGCTCGTAGGCGGCGAACCGCTCGGCCTCGGTGGCACCGTGCGGCGCGCCCGGCG
>JBOFBK010000159.1:0-5736 GCA_051645525.1 Dermatophilaceae bacterium
CCGCGGCGTAACGACCGTCGACATCACGCTCGAGCACCTGCGCGACGGCGCCTAGCGCGGCGCCCAGACTCTCGTAATCTGCGACGAGGTGCCCACCAGCGCCAGTGTTGCCGGCGGCTCGGCGCTCGACAGCAGCCCATTCGGCCTCGGCGCCGCCTCGCCTCGCCCGGACACCGGCCGAAACCTGCAACGCCACGTCCGCCATCCGACACAACTCGCTCGGGACCACGAGCAGGTCTTCGTTCTGGCGTTCTCCACCCATGCGTCTCGACGGTAGCGTCGCCCGGGAACGACATCATCGGCACGAGTACCCATCGTGTCCGTCGACGCTCCGTCGCTGACCCAATCTCGCTGACCCAATCTCGCGAAGACCGGCCGGACACGGCGATCCGGGGTGCGGCACTCCTGCCGACACCGAGGTGGACAGCTCGTCATCCGCGAGGACGAACGCCACCGCTCCTCAGTCTTCCCACACCGCCCGACCGGGCCGGATGACGGGTGCATACCTTCGCGGCACCACCTCGCCGTCGGTCGACGGTGGCCGTGCGGCGCTCGGCACCAGGCCCGAGCGCAGTGCGCCATGACCACGGTCAGCGGGTGGGAGCGGAGTGGTCCAGGCCGCCAGCCGCAGCGTGGATGAAGGCCGCCCGGACCTCGACCGCGGAATCCGGCTGCTCGACGTAGCCGTCCACCGGCTCGACGGCCTCGGCGAGCCCGTCGGCGTCGGACTCCGTGCCGTACGCGATGACAGTCAGCCGCGGGCCGTCGCCGCGTGCGCCCAACGCCGCGATCGCCCGGTGCAAGCCGGCCAGGCCGATCGAGTCGCGGTCGTCCTCGTCGTTCCCGTCGGTGAACACGACCACGTGGGGCGGGACGCCGGGTCGTGCCCGTTCCGTCGCATGGATGTACGCGTCGAGCACCGTGTCGTAGAGCCCGGTGCCGGTGCGCCGTGCCGTCACGCCGGCGAGCGCCCGGCGCACGGTCGCCTGGTGCGCTGGATCGAGCCGCCGCGGCGCGACGAGCTGGACGTGGTCGGACGTACCGCGTAGCCGCGAGCCGAACACCCAAGCACCCAGCGTGGCGTCGTCCGGAAGCAGAGCCGTGAGGTCCTGAGCCGCGGACGTCACGACCTCGACGAGCGGGTCCGACGAGCCCTCCACAGGGTCTGCCATCGACCCGGAGACATCGATGACGAGGAGGACGTCGGCCTTGCGGTCCTGCGCGTTCCACGCCGCGAGCACGTGGTCGACGTGGTGCGCCCCCAGCACGGGGAACGGCTCGGCGGTCAGGGCCGGCAGCTCCGGGCCACCCGTCGCAGTGACGGGCAGCGGCGACACCGACCCGGCGAGACCTGAACCGGTCGGTGCCGGCCGCAGGCCGGCGTCGCGCAGGGCGGGCGCGGCATCCGGGGAGGTGAGTACGCGCAGCACCGTCGCCAGGGCCGCTCGGCGGGCGGGGTCGACGCTCCCGCGGGCCGTCTCCCACCAGGTGTAACGGAGCAGCGCCGTGCGGTCCTGCCCGGCGAGCACTGCGGAGTCGGCCGACAGGCCGGCAAGACGTGGAAGGAGGGCGTACTCGGGCACGACCGCGATCTGGCCGCGTCGCGGCGCCGGGACCGCGTCAACGCTGGGATAGGTGCGCGCCCGGCCGTTCATCGCGGTGAGCGCGACGGCGGACTCGTCCATCCCCTCCTCTCCCTCGGCCAGCCACACTCCCTCGGCGAGCGAGCCCAGGCCGACGAGGCCGGCACCTGAGCGGGCCGGGTCGGCGGCGATGAGGTGCAGCCCGGAGGACTCCTCCGCCAGGCGCTCGGCGACCCCGTGCCAGGTGGCGCGGTCCAGGCCGATCGACGTCGCGTCGGCGTGCGTCGTCAGCAGGTACAGCGGGCTGACCGCCACGACGACACCGTCGCTCTCGGCCTCGCTCGTCCCCTCGCCGTCACCGTCACTCCCCGTCTCGTCGCCGGCACGGACGCGAACCGGTGTGGGAGAGGTGAACAGCGCCGGGTCGGCCATCGCCCGCCAGGCGCCGTCGTCGGCGATCCACGCGTCGGCTCGCTCGCGGTCCACCGCATCCGGGGCGGCACGCCCGTCGACGGTCACGATCCGCAGTCGCACGCACGGCGTCGCCTCGGCAAGCCGCGGGGCCATGCCGGTCAGGACGGGTTGGTACGAGGCAGCGCTGAGGACGGTCAGGTCCTGGCAGGACGACACCACCGGCGCGACCGGTATCGGCGCTGCGCGCCCGCGGTCGTCATCCGCAAGCAGGCCCGAACTGGTCAATGCGGTTCCGGCGACGGCGAGGGCTCCTCCCGCGGCGAGCAGCGTCACGAGCGACGGAACGCGGAGCGACCCGTCTCGGTCCCGCCACCACCGTGGGTCGCGAGGCCGCCGGTGAGACACCATCTTGTTACCTCTTCAACCAGTTAGGTGCTGAGCATGCCGACTGCGCGGCCCGCTGCACAACGGCCCGAACGAGCCATCCGGGCCGAGGGGCGAGACACGAGCCAGGTCGGTGGGGGTAGAGTCCTCGGCGGTCGGCTTACGCGAGTCGTCTCACGCAACACCCCACACGCACCGTCAGGGGAAGCCGGTCGAAATCCGGCACTGTCCCGCAACCGTGGGCCACGCGGCATCATCCGTCGTGGCGAGTCGGAATGCCTGCCAGGTGCGAGCGGCTCCACCACACCGTCGAGGAACGCGGGACGGAGCCCGACAGCCGGTCGCTGCACCGGCGGTTCGGGCATACGTCACGAACCGCTGAGGAAGGCCCCTTGTCTCCCATCACGCCCCGTCGAGGTAGGTCGACGCGCACGCTCGGCCTGCTCGCGCTCGCAGCGACCCTTCTCGCGACACCGGCAGCCGCAGCCGCAGCCGGCCCGGTCGGCGAGGCCGGGACCGGCGCCGCGCCCACGCCGAGCGTCAGCCCATCGCCGACCCCCAGCAGCGAGCCGACACCGAGCCCGAGCACCACCCCGTCGCCGACCCCCAGCAGCGAGCCCACACCGAGCCCGAGCACCAGCCCGTCGCCGACGCCATCCCCGACCCCCGGCTCGCGCGTCGTGCCCGGGGGCCGCACGACCGACTTCGGCCCGGACGCCTCAGCCGGCCCGGCCACCACCACCGACCCGGCCAGGCTCGCGGGCTACTACCTCGTTCAGCAGCTGCGGGCCAGCGGCTATACCTTCAGCACCGAGTTCGAGGGCGTCGAGTACCCCGACTTCGGGCTGGTCGCCGACGCCGTGCTCGCACTCGACGCGGCCGGTACGGGCCAGGACGCCGCAGCGCAGGCCACCGCCACGCTCGCCGGCCGGCTCAGCGAGTACATCGGGTTCGATACCGACAACGACCGTACGACTCCCGACGACCTCTACGCCGGCTCGGTGGCCAAGGTGCTCAACGTGGCCGCAGCCCAGGGCGCTCCGCCACGGGACTTCGGCGGCGTCGACCTGGTCGCCACTCTCGAGGGCCTCGAACGGCCCACCGGCCG
Organism: Dermatophilaceae bacterium; assembly: GCA_051645525.1. Taxonomy (GTDB): domain Bacteria; phylum Actinomycetota; class Actinomycetes; order Actinomycetales; family Dermatophilaceae; genus JBOFLG01. The sequence goes on from JBOFBK010000159.1 coordinate 3,490, forward strand.
GTTCTCCGACACCGATACCGACGGCGACACCGATCCCGAGGACTACTCCAACACGTTCACCCAGTCGCTGGCCGTCATGGGCCTGAGCCGGGCCGGCGGCGCCGTGAGCGACGACGCCGTGCGCTACCTGCTCGCCCAGCAGTGCCCGAACGGTGGCTTCCAGCTGGCCATGGCCGACAGCGGCTGTATCGCCGACGTGTCGGCCGACCCTGACTCGACGGCCATGGCGGTGCAGGCACTGCTCGCCGTCGGCGGACAGACCGCCGCCGCCGACGACGGCCTCGACTTCATCGTGTCGCGTCAACGGGACGACGGCGGGGTCGGCGGGTCCGGCCCCACCGCGTCGGTGAACGCCAACAGCACCGGCCTGGCCGGTCAGGCTCTCATCGCCGGTGGACGCACCGAGCAGGCCCGGCTCGCCACGTCCTACCTCGCCGCGCTGCAGTACGACTGCAGCTTCCCGGCAGCGCTGCGCGGCGGCGTCGCCTACGACACCGCGGCGTTCGAGACCCAGGAAGCAGCGGGCGAGGATGCCCGACCCAACGACCAGGACCGTCGGTCCACGGTCCAGGCCACGCCGGCCCTCTCCGAGACCCCGCTCTACGCGGTGACCGCCGAGGGAGCCGCTGCCACGGCGCCCGCGCCGACCTGCGCCACCACCCGTCCCACTCCCAGCCGCACACCGACGGTCGACTCGAACGCTCCGGGCGGAAGTTCCGGCAGTGCGAGCACCGGCGCAGCCGCTGCGCCGCGCGAGGCGCCGAAAGACGCCGAGGACCTCGCGCGCACCGGCACCGACCCGGTGCTGCCGGCCCTACTCGGGCTGCTGCTGCTCGTGATGGGAGCCGCTGCGGTCATCGTGTCCCGCCCGCGCGGGACCCACGCGTGAGGCGGTCGCCGGCCCTGCGTCCCCGAGTCACCGTACTGATCGCGGCGTCGATGCTGACCGGTGTCGGCGCCCTGGCCGGCGCGCCGTCCGCGGTCGCGGCGGCCTGCTCCGGCAGCACCGGGGTGACGGTTGTCGTCGACACCGGCAGCGGCGTCGTCACCCGCTGCGCGGCGGGCGATCCGTCGTCCGGGCTGGCCGCACTCACTGCCGCCGGCTTCTCGGTGAGCCAGGTGCGGGGCCAGCCCGGCTTCGTCTGCACCATCGACGGCTTCCCGTCGTCGCAGACGTGCGACCGCACTCCACCGGCCACGGCCTACTGGTCGTACTGGCACGCGTCCCGCGGCGGCTCGTGGTCGTACAGCCAGCTCGGTGCCGGCACGTCCAACCCGAGGCCGGGCACAGTCGAGGGCTGGCGGTTCGGCTCGGGACAGCAGCCGCGCGCCGCCCCGCCCGCGGCCACCGCCACCTCGACACCAAAGCCGGCGACGCCGCCGCCACCGACCGCAACGTCGCGCCCGCGGACCGCCGCTCCGTCGACGACAGGTCCGACCCCGGGTCTCCCGCCGGCCGCCGGCTCGGATGCCGCAGCGCCTTCGGCGTCGGCCACCGCCTCGGCATCGCCCCCGCCCGGTACCGCCGGCCCCACGACCTCGCCGACGCCCACGTCGTCGGCGACGACATCGGTCACGCCACCGGGCACCGCCGGTGGAACTCCCACGGCATCCGGCACACCCTCGGACGACGTGCGGACGATCGCCGGTCGCACCACCTCGACCGACGCCGGGCCGGGAGCGGGCACGGCGATCGCGGGTGGTGCCCTCGCGGCCCTGGTCGCCGCCGGGGCGGGGTACACCGCCTGGAGACGTCGAGGCTGACGCACGTGGCGCGCCTGCACCGTCCCCTCCCCCGCCCCGTGCACCCGGCGGCGTGGTGGGGCTGGGCGATCGGCCTCGCGGTGGCGGTGAGCACGACCGACAACCCGCTGCTGCTGCTGCTCGCGCTGGCCGTGGTGGCGCTCGTCGTGGCGGCCCGGCGCGGGTCGTCGCCGTGGGCGCGCGCCTTTCGCCTGTACCTGTGGCTCGGGCTGGCGATCATCGTCATCCGGATCGTGCTGCACGTGCTGGTCGGGCTGAAGACGGGCACCCTGGTCGTGCTCCCCCTTCCGTCGGTGTCGTTGCCGTCGTGGGCGGCCGGAATCGACCTCGGCGGCACGGTGTATGCGGAGGGGCTGCTCGGCGCGGCGGTGCAGGGGCTGCGGCTGGCCGTCGTCATCGCCTGCGTCGGCGCGGCCAACGCCCTCGCGAACCCGAAGCGGCTGCTGCGCGCGCTTCCCGGGGCGCTGCACGAGATCGGCTCCG
>JBOFBK010000160.1:0-4319 GCA_051645525.1 Dermatophilaceae bacterium
CTCGGCCGAAACGCAGGACGCCGCCCGCGACGCGCGGCTACCCTCGACGACGACACCGCGGCGCAGGGACATCGGTGGCACCACTGATCCCACCGGAACCGCCCGCGAGGAGTCCCTCATGCACTCGTCGACCCACCGATCGGCGTGGCCTGCCATCGAACGGCTCGGAACGACCGTCGACGGCGGGCGCCGCTCGGCATCCGCTCGCCCGCTTCGGTCGGCATCCGGTGCGCTCGCTCGCGGGGTCGTCGCTGCCGGGACGGCTGCCGCGATCGTGGCGGGCCTCGCCACGGTCGCCCCGGCGGCGGCCTCGCCGGCCCGGATGCCGCAGGCGGCTCCCGCGGCGTATGCCCCGACGCCCGCCGATCAGCGCATCGTGACGGCGCTGAACGCCCGGGTGACGACCGCACGGTTCGGCTCCTCGTTCAGCGGTGCGGTCGTCGACTCACGTTCGGACTCCGTTGTCTGGCAACGCAATGGCGCGACGACCAGGATGCCGGCCTCCACCGCCAAACTCGTCACGGCGGCCAACGCGCTCACGGTGCTGGGCCCGGACCGTCGCTTCCGCACCACGATCCGCCAGGGCAGCACCCTCGACCGCGTCATCGTGATGGGCACCGGCGACCCCTCACTGTCCACGGCACAGCTCGAGAGGATGATCCGCACCATCGCGACCGTGATGGTGAACCGCCGGGCGAGCGTGCCGAAGGTCTACATCGACGACGACGCGTTCCCCGCCCCGACGCTCGCGACGGGGTGGAAGTCGAGCTACGTCCCTGACGCCATCACGCCGGTGCGGGCACTCGTGCGCGACCAACGGGGCGGTGCCGACACCAGCGCCGACGTCGGCCGCTACGTCACCGACCGGCTACGCGCCCACGGACTGCACGGTGCGGTGTACTACGGCCGCACGAACGCGGCAGCCAATGCACCCGTGCTCGCGTGGAGTGACGGTTCCACCGTGGCCAGCGCGGTCAGCCGGATGCTCATGTACAGCGACAACGAGATCGCCGAGGCGCTGCACAAGCTCGTCGGCGTCGCCTCGGGTACCGGTGCCACGTGGAGCGGCGCGCGCACAGCTCAGTCACGGGCCCTCTCCCGGCAGGGCCTGACGGCGGGCGCGCTGCACGACGGGTCCGGCCTGTCGCGGTCGAACCGCCTCTCGGCCCTGCAGCTGACCCGCGTCGTCGACCGCGGGCTCGACACCCGCAACGCCGCGCTCTGGCCGATGCGGTCGGCATCCGCCGTGCCCACCGCCGGACGTACCGGCACTCTGGCGTCGTCGTTCGGCCGGTTCACGACCGCGCCGTCGTCGTGCGCCGCCGGCACGGTGTGGGCCAAGACCGGGCGCCTGTCGGATGTGGTGTCGCTGGCCGGCTGGACCGTCGGCACCGACGGCCGGGTCAAGGTGTTCGCCTTCGTCGCCAACGGCACGTCGTCGACCACCACGCTCAAGCGGAACGTCGACATGCTCGCCGCCACCGTGAAGGGCTGCTACTGAGTCGGATTCGTCTGCGGCGAGTCTCGTGCGTGGTCGGCTCGGGAGGTGAGCCCCGTCATCCGGGCACGAGCCAGCCGAGAGCCGTGACGGCGCCGATCACCGCGCACACCACGAACAGCGCGGCCAGCAGCCAGGCGATGACCCGCGCGGCGTCGGCGCCTCCGCCGTCGGTGTCCTCGGCCGGCGCGGCATCATCCGCCTCGTCGGGGTCCCCACCGGCCGTGTCGGCGGCCCGCGCGCGCAGCGCCTCGATGCGCGGCGGCCGGGGCTCGGCACGCACAGACGCGGGAAGCGAGCGCCACATCGCGAGGAAGTCGTCGCCGGCCTGCTCGCGCCAGGCCGCCACCGCCTCGTCGACGGCTGGCCCGCGGCGACCCGCGCCGAACCAGACCGCGCCGGCCCGCGGCAGGTCGCCCATGTCGTAGAGCACCTCGCCGAGGAGGGCGAGCGCCGCGGGGTCGCGCTCGTCGGCGACGTGCTGCTCGAGGATGTCGCGCGCCCGCCACCGCACGCCGCCATCGAGCGCGCCACGCGCCCGCTCCACCGCGCCCTCCCGGCCTGCGACCCCACTCATTTCACAACTCCCCTCATGGCGCCGGCACCACGGCAGTTGGGGCCGGGGTGCGCCCAGGCACCTGTCGACCCCGAACGCGTACCACCCGGAAGAACGGCCGGCGGATGACGATCACCCACCCGAGTATGCCGCGCGGCATCCGAGAAGTGATCTACCGAGCGCCCGGACGGCGGGCCCGATCACGTGGGGGTTCGGCGGGGCTCCTCAATGGCGACGGGCTCCGGGACGGCGACCGTCGCGCTGCCGTAGGGCACCGGAGATCAACCTGCACGTCGTTTCTCGCGGTGGCCGGTCGCGAAGCAGCGTGGCACCGCGACCTCGGCGCAGGCCGAGAAGCCCGGACAACGGATGACGATGACGGCTGGCGGTCGCGGCAGGTTCGTCACCGGTCAGTCGGGCCGTCGGCGCAGTCAGCTCGTCGACGTCGCGAGGGTGTCGTGCTGGCGGAGCAGCGCGAGTGCCGCGTGCCAACCCCGGACGGTGGCGGCGGAGTCTTGTGACGAAAGGCCCTGCGGCGCTGGGAAAGTCAGTACCCACGGGCGATCGCCGGCCTTCGTGCCCGCAGCATCGAGCTGGTCGGCGGTCAGCCCGGGAAAGCGACGCGGGTGGGCGACGAGCAGCGCCGGCACCACGGGTGTCGTGGCGGTGACCACACTCACCAGGCGCGCGCTACCGGCCCGGCGATAGCCGACGATCGCCAGGTCGACCCCGGCGTCGAGCAGTCGTTCGCCGAGCGTGCGCAGGTCGGGTTCGGTGCGCGGGGAGGCACCGGCGTCGGCAAGCAGCTCGAGCCGTTCGAGCACCCCGCCGGGCTGTGGGATGACGGACAGCGTGCCGTCCAGGTGCTCGCCACCGACGACGACGCGGGCCGCGACCGGTGAGGCCGTGCGAGCCAGCTCGGTGACCAGGCCGGGGTCCCAGGCCGCCTCGGCCGGCTCCATCAGCCCGGCGTCGAGCGGGTCGGCGAGGCCGAGCGCGAACGCCACCGCGTTCGCCATCCGGCCGGCCGGGGCCTTGTCGTAGGGATGCAGCGCCTCGGTCTCGCAGTGCACCGCCCAGCCTCGGTCGGCAGTCAGCGGAGGAAGGGCCGGGACGGCATCCGGTGGGGTCGTTGTCAGAGTGCCGCGTCGATGGGTCGCCGACGTGTCCCCCGGGACGGCGTGATCGACAAGTCGTCCACCGGTCCAGTCGACGTCGGTGCGTCGGTGCGGCTCGAACGAGGAGACGCCGTCGTCGACGACCCAGCGCAGCGCACCGTGGTGGACGAGCCGGTCGACGGCCGACGTGAGGGCCGTGGTGGGTGGGGTGATGACGACGAGCGTGCGGCGCCCGGTGTTCGCCGCCATCATCGCGTGGGTGAGCCAGGCGCCTAGGGCGAGAACCGGTCGGCGTTGCACGAGAACGCATTCGGTGTTGCCGACGGCATCGAACGGCGGTTGCGGGTCGACCACGTCTGGTGAGAGGGGCAGGGAGTTGTCCGGCTGGGCGCCGCCGGTGAGGTCGGCGACTCGGCCGCCGGCATGGGCGACGAGACGGTCGGCGACGGCGCGGGCGAGGGAGAGGTAGTGGGGGTGGCGGGTGCAGACGTCGGTCCAGTGGGTGTCGGCGTCGGTGATCGCCTCGAGCCCGAGGCGGCGGGCCTGGGTGGCGGGGCGTGCGACCGCCCGGGTGGGGCCGATCCAGAGGAGATCGCGGCCGGCGGGGTCGGTGACGGTGAGCACCCGGTCGTGTGGGTCGGGGCGCAGGGCGAGGCGGGGTCCGGTGGGGTTTGCCTCGTCGAGGGCGAGGAGGAGGGTGGTGGGGTCGACGTCGTCGCGGGTTGCGGCGACGAGATCGTAGGTCATGGTCGCGATCGTCCCAGATGTGTTCGTGCGGAGCCGCTGACGGTCGGGTTGTCCACAGGTGGGTGGGCTGGTGAGGGCGAGGGTTGTCCACAGGGTTGCGGTGGTGGGTTGCAGTGTGTCGGCGGCGTCGGGTTCGATGGTCGGCACGTGGGTCGTGGCCGGTCGGGCCGGTGGCCGTGGGTGAAGGGGTTCGTGGGATGAAGTTCGACATGGGCGACACGACGTTGTCGACGTTGGCGAAGGGGACGCAGGGGTCCACGGAGGATCTCGGGGCGCTGGTCAAGCAGCTGGTGGTCGCGGTGGAGCCGTTGGAGGGGAAGTTCAACGGTGCGGGGCGGCAGGCGTTCGATGCGTTCAAGGCGCGTACGGATGAGGTGGCGGCGGAGTTGAACACCTCGTT
>JBOFBK010000161.1:0-4022 GCA_051645525.1 Dermatophilaceae bacterium
CCGGCGTCGACCACCACCGGCTCGGCGCCGCGCAACGCCGCGCGCGCGGCATCCAACTGCGCCCTCGCGCCGGCGGCGCGGGAGCGCACGTCGAGCCCGGGCCCGACCACCCAGGCCTGCACCCGGCCCGGTCCGTGCACCGCCTCCGGCACCGCCGCCGACACCAGCCCGGTCGGGGTCGCCGTGCCCACGTACCGCACCATGCCGGCCCCGGAGGAGACCGCGGATGACGTGCACAGCACCGCCGCGCCCGGGTACGACTCACCACCGGCGACCACGCCGAGCACCCCGCGGGCGTACTTGTCGTCGTCCGGGCCCGGCACCGGCCAGCGCCCGGCGATGTCGTCGTGGTCGAGGCGGCGGACCGCGGGAGGCGCGTCGAGCTCGAGGCCGATGTCGACCACGGTGAGCACCCCGCAGGCCCGCTCGGTGGCCGGCAGCAGGTGTACCGGCTTGGCCACCGAGAACGTCACCGTCTCGTCGGCGAACACGCCGTCGGCGTCGAGCACCTCGCCCATCGGGTCCTGGCCGGAGGGGAGATCCACCGCGATCACGTGCGCCGACGCGGGCAGCACCGCCGCCCATTCGTGCGCCCACTCGGGCAGGCCCGGCCGGGCACCGATGCCGAGCACGCCGTCGAGCACGACGTCGGCCTCGGCCAGTGCCGAGACGTCGCGGGTGAGGATGACGCCCGCTTCCTCGGCCGCGGCGCGTGCCCCCCCGTGGACGACGTCGTGGTGCAGCGCCACCGCGTTCCAGCCCGCCTCGGCGAGCCGGGCGAGCGCGTACATCGCGTCGGCGCCGTTGTGGCCCGGCCCGACCAACGCGGCGACGGTGCGTCCCCGGCGCTCGGTGAGGCGCGCCGCGGTCACTGCGGCCAGGCCCTCGACCGCCCGCGCCATCAGCTCGCCGTCCGCGAGCCTGGCCATCAGGGCGCGCTCGGCGGCGTACACGTCATCGGTCGACCACGCGGCGATCACGGCTGCCCCACCCGGCGCTCGGCAACCACCACGGCCGAGGCGATGCCGGCGTCGTGCGACAGCGACACGTGGATGACCGTGACTCCCAGCTCGGCGACCCGGGCCGCCACCGTGCCCCGCACCTCGATGTGCGGCCGGCCGTCGGCGTCGCGGTGGACCTCGGCGTCCTGCCAGCTCATGCCGGTGGGGGCGCCGAGCGCCTTGGCCAGGGCCTCCTTGGCCGCGAACCGGGCGGCCTGGGAGCTCAGCGGCAGGGTGCGCTCGGCCGGCGTGAAGAGCCGTACGCCGAGCGCGGCGGTGCGCTCCAGGGTGGCGCCGAACCGGGCGATGTCGACGACGTCGATTCCCACCCCGACGATCATCGGCGAGCCGGCGTCACTCGACGGCGACGGAGGTGACGGACTTGGCCAACGTCATGGTGCGGCATCCGCGCCCTCACTCGACGGTGACCGACTTCGCCAGGTTGCGCGGCTGGTCGACGTCGAGGCCCTTGGCGGTGGACAGGTGCAGCGCGAAGACCTGCAGCGGCACCACCGAGAGCAGCGGCGCGAGCAGCGGCGAGCACTCGGGGATGCGGATGACCTCGCTCGCGAACGGCACGACGTCGTTGTCGCCGTCGTGGGCGACGACGATGGTGCGGGCACCGCGGGCCCGGATCTCCTGGATGTTGGACACCACCTTCTTGTGCAGGTCGTGTGGAGCACCAGGCGCAGGCACGACGACGAACACCGGCTGGCCGGCGTCGATGAGCGCGATCGGGCCGTGCTTGAGCTCGCCCGCGGCGAAGCCTTCGGCGTGGATGTAGGCGAGCTCCTTGAGCTTGAGCGCCCCCTCCATCGCCACCGGGTAGCCGACGTTGCGGCCGAGGAAGAGCACCGAGCGGGTGTCGGCCATGAAGTTCGCCATCTCGACGACGCGGTCCATGCGGCCGAGCACCTGCTCGATCTTCTCGGGGATGTCGCGCAGCTCGGTCATCACCGCCTTGGCGTCGTCGGCGAACGTGCCGCCGCGCAGCTGGGCGAGGTAGAGGCCGAGCACGTAGCAGGCGGTGATCTGGGCGAGGAACGCCTTGGTCGAGGCGACCGCGATCTCGGGCCCGGCGTGCGTGTAGAGCACCGCGTCGGACTCCCGCGGGATGGTCGAGCCGTGGGTGTTGCAGATGCTCAGGGTGAGGGCACCGAGCTCGCGGGCGTGCTTGACCGCCATCAGGGTGTCCATCGTCTCGCCGCTCTGGCTGATCGACACCACGAGGGTGCGGTCGTCGACGATCGGGTCGCAGTAGCGGAACTCGTGCGCCAGGCTGACCTCGACCGGGATGCGGGTCCAGTGCTCGATGGCGTACTTGGCGACCAGCCCGGCGTAGGCGGCGGTGCCGCAGGCGACGACGGTGATGCGGTCGATCGCCCGCAGCTGGTCCTCGGTGATGCGCAGCTCGTCGAGCACGAGCTCGCCGTCGTCCTTGGTACGGCCGAGCAGGGTGTCGGCGACAGCGTGCGGCTGCTCGTGGATCTCCTTCTCCATGAACGTCGACCAGCCTCCCTTCTCGGCGGCCGAGGCGTCCCAGGTGACCTCGTACGCCTTTCCTGACGCGGGTGCACCGTCGAAGCCGATGACCTCGTGGCCGTCCGGGGTGATGGTGACGATCTGGTCCTGACCGAGCTCGACAGCCCGGCGGGTGTGGCCGATGAACGCGGCGACGTCGCTGCCGAGGAAGTTCTCGCCGTCGCCGAGTCCCACGACGAGTGGGCTGTTGCGCCGGGCGCCGACGACGACTCCGGGGCTGTCTGCGTGCACGGCGAGCAGCGTGAACGCCCCTTCGAGCCGGGCGACGACCGCGCGCATGGCCGCCGTGAGGTCGCCGACCCGGTCGTACTCGCGTCCGACCAGCTTGGCAGCGACCTCGGTGTCGGTCTCGGACCGGAAGACGACCCCGGCCGCGATCAGCTCCTTCTTCAGGGCGTGGAAGTTTTCGATGATCCCGTTGTGGATCAGGGCGAGCCTGTCGCCGTCGCCGCCGCGGTGGGGGTGGGCGTTGCCGTCGGTGGGCCCGCCGTGGGTGGCCCACCGGGTGTGACCGATCGCGGTGCGCGAGCCGTCGAGGGGGTGCGCGTCGAGCGCCGAGCGGAGGTTGTCGAGCTTGCCGGCTCGTTTCTCGGCGGCGATGCCGTCATCGGTCACCAGGGCGACCCCGGCGGAGTCGTAGCCGCGGTACTCCAGACGGGTGAGGCCCTCCATGACGACGTCGAGCGCCCGGTCGTCCATGGCCTGCCCGACGTAGCCGACGATTCCGCACATACCGGCCAGCGTAGCCCGATGACGGTCCGCCCCCGGGTGGGCGGCGTGCCCGGAATCCGGGGTGCGCGATGATAGGCGACGTGTCCGCGGTCGACGCAGCCCTCGCCCGCCTCGGTGTCGCCGCCGGGCGCGGCGCCCCGACGCCGTATGTCCACTTCGACCGCACCGCGTGGTCCAGGCTCCGCGAGAACCACCCGATGAGCCTGACCCGCGACGACGTCGCCCGGTTGCGCGGGCTGGGTGAGCCGCTCGACCTGCGCGAGGTCGAGGAGGTGTACCTCCCGCTCTCCCGGCTGCTGCACTTCTACGTCGAGGCCGTGCACGGCCTGCGGCTGGCTATCAGCGAGTTCCTCGGCGAGCGGCCGAGCCGGGTACCGTTCGTCGTTGGGGTGGCGGGCTCGGTGGCGGTCGGCAAGTCCACGACCTCGCGGATCCTCTGCGAGCTGATGAGCCGCTGGCCGCAGACCCCGCGCGTGGAGCTGGTCACGACCGACGGGTTCCTCCACCCGAACGCCGTCCTCGAGCAGCGTGGCCTGCTGCACCGCAAGGGGTTCCCGGAGTCCTACGACCGGCGCGCGCTCTGGCGCTTCGTCGCCGACGTCAAGTCAGGGATGCCGGTCGTCCCGGCCCCGCAGTACTCGCACCTCACCTACGACGTGCTGCCCGGCACGGTGCCGGTGCGCCGGCCGGACGTGCTCATCGTCGAGGGGCTGAACGTGCTGCAGCCGCCGGGTCGCCGGCCGGACG
>JBOFBK010000162.1:0-1013 GCA_051645525.1 Dermatophilaceae bacterium
GAGGCGACGTCGACCGGCGCGCTCACGGTCGTGGGTGGTGGCGACTCCGCGGCAGCCGTGCGGCAGCTCGGGTTCCCCGACGACCGGTTCGGCCACATCAGCACCGGCGGCGGCGCCTCCCTCGAGTTCCTCGAGGGCAAGGAGCTGCCCGGCATCGCCATCCTCGAGAAGGAGCACTGACCACCGTGACGTCCGGCCGCACTCCCCTCATGGCGGGGAACTGGAAGATGAACCTCGACCACCTCCAGGCCACGCACCTGGTGCAGAAGCTCGACTGGACCCTGCGCGACGGTAAGCACGACTACGGCGCCGTCGAGGTGGCGGTGCTGCCGCCGTTCACCGACATCCGCAGCGTGCAGACCCTTATCGACGGCGACCGTCTCGAGCTGGGGCACGGGGCCCAGGACCTGTCGATGCACGACTCCGGCGCGTACACCGGCGAGGTGAGCGGGGCTTTCCTCGCCAAGCTCGGCTGCGCCTACGTCGTCGTCGGGCACAGCGAGCGGCGCGAGCACCATGCCGAGGATGACGCCGTGGTGAACGCCAAGGTCAAGGCCGCCTACCGGCACGGCATCACGCCGATCGTGTGCGTCGGCGAGTCGCTCGAGATCCGGCAGGCCGGCACCCATGTCGAGCACGTGCTGGGCCAGCTGACGGCGGCGCTGAACGGGGTACCGGTCGAGGAGGCCCGCACGGTGGTCGTCGCGTACGAACCGGTCTGGGCCATCGGCACCGGAGAGGTGGCCACCCCGGCCGACGCACAGGAGGTCTGCGCCGCCATCCGCACCCGGCTGGCCGAGCTCTACACCGGAGACGTCGCCGACGGCATCCGCGTGCTGTACGGCGGCTCGGTCAAGGCGGGCAACGTCGCTGCGATCATGGCCGGTGACGACGTCGACGGCGCGCTGGTCGGCGGTGCGTCCATCGACCCCGGGGAGTTCGCGTCGATCTGCCGTTACCGCGACCACCTGGTCACCAGTTGACCGTGCGGCGTCGGCCGGTCGAGGGCCGAC
>JBOFBK010000163.1:0-10601 GCA_051645525.1 Dermatophilaceae bacterium
AGCGACCTCGCCGCCGTCGCCGCAGCGCTCAACGGGCGACCACGCAAGGCACTGGACTGGCGCACACCTGCCGAGGCACTGGACGCGCTACTCTCACAACACGGTTCAGTCAGTGTTGCAACGACCCCTTGAACCTAAGGTGTGGGCTCCGGTCGGTTCCGAACGAGCGGGCCCGCGCCTTCGCGCATGCCGTCAACGGCGGGTCCTGGGTCTCGAACCAGACCGCCTGGATGTTCTCGCCGCAGCCCGATGTCTACCCCCTCGGCAGCCCGGACCTCCTCCTCGCGCGCTTCCGGCTGCACCTGATCGGCCTCCGCGAGGCGGCGCTCCGGCTGCGCGCCGTGACCCCTCGGGCCGGATGACATGCGCCCGCCTACCGTGGTGCCGTGCCGGCATCCCCTCATCGCCATGACCCGCCGGGCACCGACCTGCCCTCACCGGCCGAGCTGCTCGACGCCATGCACGTCGTCGTCATCCCGATGCGGGTGCCGTTCCGTGGCACGTCTGTGCGGGAGGTCGTGCTCGTCGAGGGGCCCGCCGGGTGGGGGGAGTTCGCGCCGTTTCCGGAGTACGGCGTCGCCGAGGCGTCGCGGTGGCTCGCGGCCGCGGTCGAGTCGGCGTGGGCCGGCTGGCCGGATCCGGTGCGCCACGAGATCCCGGTCAACGCGACCGTCCCGGCGGTCCCCGCCAGCCGGGTGCCCGAGGTGCTGGCGCGGTTCCCGGGGTGCACCACGGGCAAGGTCAAGGTCGCCCAGCACGGTGAGTCGCTCGCCGACGACGTCGACCGGGTGGCCGCCGTGCGTGACCTGCTCGGCGGGTCGGGCCGGATCCGGGTCGACGCCAACGGCGCCTGGTCGGTCGCCGACGCCCGCCGCGCACTCGCCCGGCTCGCTCCCTTCGGGCTGGAGTACGCCGAACAACCTTGTGCCACCGTCGAAGAGCTCCGTGATCTCCGCGTCGCCCTGGCTCGCGACGGAGTCGACGTGCCGGTCGCCGCCGACGAATCGATCCGCCGGGTCGACGACCCGCTGCGAGTGCGCCGCCTCGACGCCGCCGACCTCATCGTCGTCAAGGTGGCCCCACTCGGCGGGGTGCGGTCCGCGCTTCAGGTGGTCGAGGAGTGCGGGCTTCCCGCCGTGGTCTCCTCCGCGCTCGACACCAGCGTCGGTATCGCCGCCGGGGTCGCGTTGGCCGCGGCGATGCCGACGCTCGAGCATGCGTGCGGTCTCGGCACCGTCGCACTCCTCGCGGGCGACGTCACGTCATCCTCGCTCGTCCCGCATGACGGTCACCTCGCGGTCCGTGCGGTCGACACCGATCCCGACCTGCTCCGGCGCTGGGCAGCGCCGCCCGAGCGCACTGCGTGGTGGAGGGAACGGGTCGGTGCCTGCCTGTCACACCGTGCCGCCATGGTGGACCGATGACGGCGACGTCACCGCTCTTGTCCGGACCAGACCCGGCGCATCGTGCGGAGCGGCGGGCGGGCATGCGTCCGGGCACCCCGCCGCGCGACGTCGCCGCGGCTGGTGCTCGCGTCCACCGACCGGGCGCCCGGCCCGCTCGCTCCGCGGCATCGGGATGTCGGTTGCCGGTGTCACGATGTCCGGATGACGTCACCTCACTTCACGCTGGGTGGCTCCGGTCCGGATGTGCCGGGGTCGGGCCACGACTCGTCCGACGCGAGCATCGAGCCCGCCGCCGCCGTCGTCCGTCCGGGCCGTTGAGCGTCCGGTGGGCCTGGGTGTTCCTCGACACCTCGGTGCCCGACGCGGCGCGGTCGTGGCGGTTCTGGTCCGAGGTCACCGGTTGGGCGGTGGCCGACGTCCGTGGCGACCGCGAGGAGTTCGCCACCCTCGAGCCGTCCCGGGGCGATCCGTGGGTCAAGCTCCAAGCCGTCGCAGGCGGGCCAGGCGGCATCCATCTCGACCTCGACGTCGACGACGTCCAGCATGCCGCGGCGTTCGCGGAGTCGTGGGGCGCCAGCAGGATCGGTGCCATCGGGGAGACGGTCGTCATCCTCCGCTCGCCCGGCGGGCTGGTGTTCTGCCTCACCACCTGGTGGGGCGAGACGGAGCAGGTGCGAGAGGGTGCGGCGGAGCTGCTCGACCAGGTGTGCCTCGACATCCCCGGTGCGCGGTACGACACCGAGGTCGCGTTCTGGAGCGGTCTCACCGGATGGCGCCTGTGTGCCGGACGGAGACCGGAGTTCTCCTACCTCGAGCGTCCGCCCGGCATCCCGTTCCGGATGCTGCTCCAGCGGCTCGGCCAGCAGAACGGCGAGGTCCGCGCCCATCCCGACCTCGCCTGCGCCGACCGCGCCGCCAGCACCGCGCGGCACGTCGCGGCGGGCGCTCGCGTCCGGGCCGAGGGCGACGGCTGGACGGTCATGGCCGACCCTGTCGGGCGGGTCTACTGCCTCACCGACCGCAGCCCGACCGACCCGCCCGGCACAGCTCTCGGATAGCAGTGTCCGGGCGGTTCGATCTGGGCTTCTGGTTACTGGCGATACACATCGCGACGGTGCCCGAGAGTCACGACGACCACGAGGAGCACGTCGTCGTGGATCGTATAGATGACGCGGTAGTCGCCGACGCGCACCCTGAAGCCGTCACGCCCTCGGAGTGGGCGTGAGGCCGGCGGGCGCGGATCCTCGCCGAGCAACGCGATGACACCCTGGATGCGCTTCTGCTGGGTCCGGTCGACCTTGCGCAGCGCCCTGACTGCTGCCGGCCGCAGCTCGATGCGGTAGCGACTCACTCCCAGCCCAGGTCGGCCTTGGCCTGCGCCCACGGGATGTTCTCGCTATCCTCGTCCATCGCCGCATCGAAGGCGCGTACGTCGTCGGCCTCCTCGGCGATCTCCAGCAGGCGCTCGTACTCCTCGGGGCTGATCAGGACCGCCTCCGGCAGGCCCCGGCGCTCCACGATGACGGCCTCCGTGTGCGATCTCTTGAGGATCTCGGAGAACCGCGCCCGCGCCTCCGTGACGTTGATCGACGACATGGGCGTTAATGTACATACTGATTGCCATTCCGTACAGATAGCTGGTCGACTCGAGAAGCTCCCGCCGAGGTTTCCAGGCCAACTCGTGCGCGTGCTGCCCGAAGGTGGCCGCCTGGGGCAGCGGCTGGATGAGCGTCGACGCGTGCGCCCCGCCACACCGCATGAGGAGGTCGACGGGACTCGGTGCTGGCGCCACCGCAGTCGAGGTGTACGACGACCATCGCGGGTGTCATAGAAGTAAAGTTTTACTTTATTTCGTAGTGATATCGTTCGGCCGTGTCCGGAGATCGTCAAGACGTTCGCCGCCGTCTCCACGCACTGGCATTCGGTCAAGCCGGCTATTTCAGCGCCGCGCAGGCACGGAAGCTGGGTTACACCTACCAGGCGCAGAAGTACCACGTCGACCAGGGCAACTGGCATCGAGTCGACCGTGGACTGTTCCGACTTCCCGGCTGGCCGAGCGGTCGGGAGGACACCTACGCCCGATGGGCGGTGTGGAGCGGCGGCCGCGGCGTGGTGAGCCACGACTCCGCGCTCGCGGTGCACGGGCTGTCGGATGCCAACCCTGCCCGCGTCCACCTGACCGTGCCACCTGGCTTCGGCGCCGTCGACGACGCTGTCGTCACCCACGGAGCCGAGCTGGCAGCCGGTGATGTCGAGGACCGCGGAGCCTGGCGCGTGACGGCCGTCGAGCGAACGCTGCTCGACGTCTCAGGCGGGTCGAGCTCCCAAGAGCTCGTGGACGATGCCGTCGCGGACGCGCTCGACCAGGACCTCACGACCACCCGACGTCTGCTCCGGCGCTCGGCCGACGCGACGGACCGCGCGGCGCTACGACTCGAGCGGGCTCTCGCCCGCGCGAACGGCCGAGGATGACGGAACGCAGGCACCGTGTGCAGTCCGTCAACGACCGTCTCCGCCTCGCTGCGGCCGAGCGGGGCGTCGACGCCAACCGGCTGCGGCGAGCACTCGTCTTCCAGCGCATGCTGGTTCGCCTCGCACCTCACGACCTCGTCCTCAAAGGTGGTTTCTGCCTGGAGGCTCGCTTCCCTGATCGAGCGCGCGCGACTCGGGACGTCGACCTCGTCGGCCGACTTGCGCTGACCGACGACGCCGAGGATCTTCGGGACTCGCTCGAGGACCTGCTCGACGACGGGCCGGACGACGCGTTCGAGTTCCGGGTGGCGCGGCCTCGACCATTGCGTGGAGGCGATGGCGTGGCGAACGCCTGGCGGGCGAAGGTGACGGCAACGATCGCCGGCGCCGACTTCGAGACCGTGACGCTCGACCTGGTCGGTCAGGTCGACGAGCTGGCGGGAGGTACTGAGACGTTGACCGTGTCACCGCCGGTGGCGATTCCTGGGCTCGAACCGGTGCGCGTGGAGGCTGTCGACGTCTACCAGCACGCAGCCGAGAAGTTTCACGCCTGTGGGCGGATCTATGCCGAGCTTCGGCCGTCGTCGCGCGTCAAGGACCTCGTCGACCTGGTGCTGCTCACTGATGCGGGTCTGTTGGCCGACCACGGTCGGCTTGGTCAGCGGCTCCACGTTGTCCATCGGGTGCGCGACCACGGTCAGCCACCGGCCGCACTGCCAGAGCCACCTGAGTCATGGAGGAAGCCGTACGCCGCCCTCGCCGTCGAGCTCGGCCTATCGGCAACCACCCTGGACGACGCTCACCCCATGGTTGCCAAGGTTCACTCAGCGGCCCTCGCCGGAGAAGCTGCCTGGTGAGGCGACTGGTCGCGTCGGTCGACGCCGGCCAGCAGCGTGCTCGGTCGCCGGGGCTGACACCCCGGGAGTGGTGGCGGTCCGCATCGGGCAGCCGGGTCTACTGGCTCGCCGACAGCGACCCGGTCGACCAAGCCTGAACCGCGCCGAGCGGTGACAAGCCAGGGGCGCACGGCGTTGTCCGGGAAGGTGGGCGCGGCGTCATCCGGGAAGGTGGGCCGGTTTCAGCTCGAGGCCGAGCAGGGCGTTCTCGACGACCTCGGCGAGCGCCGGGTGGATCCAGTACTGGCCGCGGGCGACCTCGTGCGCGTGCTGCCCGAAGGTGGCGGCCTGGAGCAGCGGCTGGATGAGCGTCGACGCGTGCGGCCCGGCCACGTGCGCGGCAAGCACGCGACCGTCGGGCGAGGCGTGCACGGTGAGCAGACTCCCGCGATCCTCCAGGGCCCAGCCGTAGGCGACGTCGCCGTAGCGCTGGGTGGCCGTCACGTACGGCGTCCCGGCGGCGGCGAGCTGCGCGATCGTGGGCCCGAACGAGGCGATCTGCGGATGCCCGAAGACGGCGTAGGGCACCGGACGGTCGTCGAGCACGGCGGGCGACCCGGGGGCCCGGCCGAGGTCGACGGCGAGGTTGTGCGCCACCATCCGCGCATGGTGGTTGGCCACGTGCTTGAGCTGCAGCTCGGCGCACACGTCGCCGAGGGCCCACACGCCGGGCGCCGTGGTGCGCAGCTGGTCGTCGACGACGAGGCGTCCGTCGTCGTGGGTGCGCAGGCCCCCGGCAGCGGCGTCGAGGAGGTCGGTGTTCGGGCTTCGTCCGATGGCGACGAGCACCACCTCGGCCTCGACGTGGCTCGGTCCCCCCGGCCCGTCGACGGCCAGCCGCCACGTCTCGCCCACCCGCTCGGCCGCAGACACGTGGCTCGACAGGCGCACGTCGTACCGGTGCCGCGCCTCGTACGTGTACCGCTGGGCGAGCTCCTCCTCGAGGTGGCTGAGCAGTGTGGCCGAACGCTGGATCTGGGTGACCTCGACACCGAGCGCGGAGAAGACGTGGGCCAGCTCGCACGCCACGTAGCCGCCACCGACCATCGCCATCCGTGGTGGCAGGGCGTCGAGGCGCATCACCGTGTCGGAGGTGTGGATGCCGTTCGCCGGGTCGGCGTGCCGGAGGCCGTCGACCTCGAGGAGGTTCGGGCGCGCGCCGGCCGCGACGACGATCCGCTCGGCCGTGACCTCCTCGCCGGTGTCGAGCGTGAGCCGCCGGTCTCCGATGAAGCGTGCGCGGGTGCGGTAGAGGGTGACGTGCTCCTGCTCGGTGCGGTACGTCTCGCCGCCGCGGCTGATCGGGTCGATGCGGCCGAAGATGCGGTCGCGGATGCCGGGCCAGTCGACCTCGGGTGCCCCGAAGCGCACACCGAGGCGGGCGGCATCCGCGGTCTCGAGCACGCGGTCGGCGGGGAGCACGAACATCTTGGTCGGGATGCAGCCGACGTTGAGGCAGGTGCCCCCGAAGGTGCCTTTCTCGACGATGGCGACGTCGAGCCCGTCGAGCTCGGGCGTGAGCAGGCTGTTGCCCGATCCGCTGCCGATGATGACGAGGTCGTGGTGCGGCATGGTGCTCAGGCTAGGTGTGCTCTCCCACGGCGTCGCCGGCGCCTCGCCCCTGAGGAGAGCGGCTCCTACGGTCCGAGGAGCGCGAGGGGACGACGGCGACGCCGTCGCCGCGCCGGTAGGCGTGCTCGCGAATGGGGATGAGTACGCCGATGTCGACGATGACCTGCTGAACCAGGCATCTGGACGCTACTGAACTAGGCATCTCGACGCCTCGTCATCGACCTTCGCATTAGGCCATGGCGCGCGGGGTGGTCGTGCCGAAGAGCCACCCACCGGAGTGGGCGGGCGGCATCCGGGCCGGCTCGGGTCGACGTTCAACGGGGCCGTTTGCGTGAGCCGCCGTGGATGATGCCGGGGTCGTACGGCGGAGGGCTCGAGCGAGGTGCGGCGGTGTCCACAGGCCGGGGCCGGGGATGCGCTTGTCCACAGATCGGGGTGTGGGGGGCGCATCGACGGCGGCGCGTACCGTCCGAGCGCTGGAATGGGACGGCGGCCGGATCGTGCCGCTCGGGCTGACGAAGGTGGTGGTGATGTCCAGCGATGGTGGGGGCGCGCTGGCGAGTGCGGTGCTCGGTGCCGCCGCGCGGGTCGACGAGCACCGGGGCGCGGTGTCGAGGTGCGCCCTGCTCTGGTGGGACGGGCGCGCCGCCGAGCACTACCGCGGTGAGGTCGGGGCCCGGTCGGCGGCGCTCGGTGCGTTGTCCGAGGAGCTGCAGGCTGCGGCGGCGCTCGTCGAGGCGGCCGTAGTGCAGGCCTCCTCGGAGTCCGCCGCCCGGACGCCGACGAGTGTCCGGACGCCGACGAGTGCCCGGACGCCGACGAGGTGGTCATGAGCGAGATCGCGGTGCGGTCGGAGGCGCTGGCAGCGGTGGCCGCGCGGCTGGAGGACGTGTCCGGCTCCCTGCGCAGCGACGCCTACGTCCTCACTCGCGCGCTTGCCGCCACACCGTCGGAGTCACCGTGGTCGGGCCTCGGCGACCCGGGCCGGTGGGCCGCTGCCGGGAGCGCCGTTGCGGCCCGAGCCGAGGTGCTCCGGCTGGTCGGGCCGGCCGGCCTGTGGGGGCGCGCGGTCGACCTGGAGCTGCTGGCCAGCCGGTTGCGGATCGCTGCGCGCACCTACGAGCAGGTCGAGCGGGCGGCCGCCGCGCTGCTCGCCGGTGTGGCTGCCGGGGCCGACCTCGCCGGTCGCGGTGGGTGGCTCACCGAGCACGGTCACACGTCGGCCGTGCGTGTCGTCGAGCCGACCGCGTCGGTCTCGGCGCTCGGTGGTCCGGCTGACCTGGTGGCGCTCGGGGCAGGGCTCGACGGTGGGCGGGTGCGAGTGCTCGAGGTCGCCACCGGCGACGGTGGGTCGGGCTGGGTGGTCGTCGTACCCGGCACCCAGGAGTGGGCTCTGCGCGCCGGAGCCAACCCGTTCGACGCCACCACGGACGTCCGCGCGCTCACCGGTGACGCCACCCTTGCAGCGGCCGGTGTGGCTGCCGCGCTCGAGACCGCGCGGGCGCGGTCGGGCCGCTCGTCATCCGAGGACCCGGTGCTGCTCGCGGGCCACAGCCAGGGCGGCATCCTCGCGGCGGCGATCGCGAGCGACCCCCATTTCGCGCAGCGACATCGAGTGACGCACGTGGTCACCACCGGGTCACCGGTCGGGGTGTTCCCGGTGCCCGAGCGGGTTCAGGTGCTGTCGGTGGAGCACGCCGACGACCCGGTGCCGTCGCTCGATCTCACGCCCAACCCGGTCCGGCCCGGGTGGCTCACCCTCCGGGTCGGCCCGGATGACGTGGCGTCGCTGGATGTCGCCCGGCACGACCGCGAGGCGTATCGGATGACGCTGGCGGCGGCATCCGGCGCGCCCCGGGGTGCCGTGTCGGGGTTGCCGGGGTGGGAGGCGTCGGCCGGTGACCTCCTCGGCCGTGAGGTGCGATCGGTGACCGAGGTGGAGGTGTCGAGGGAGCCGGTCGTCGACAGGCCGGGGGAATGAGCGGTGGGTGACGCTGCCGGGTCGCCCGAGCGGGGGTCGTGCTTCACCGGGATGGCTTTGGAGGAGGGCGGCTCCGCCGGTTGGGTGGGCTGCGATTGGCCTGTGGACAACTCGCACGGCGGTTGAGCGCGGGCTATGTTCGTCGGCAGTCGGGTGACGCCAGGTGCCTCCAGTGCCGGGGGTGTTGGGCGGGTGCCGGTCACAGGGAGGACATCGGATGACGAATGACGAGACGGCGCCGACGGGTCAGGCTGCGGCGAGGAACGAGTGGGACATCAGGACCCCGCGCGGGGCGGCGGTGGTGGCGGTGGTGGCGGTGGTGGCGGTGGTCGTGGTCGTGGTCGCGGCGGTGTCCGGCTTCGGCTCTCCCAACGAGCCCAGCGCCGCGCCGCCGCGGTCGGCGCCGCCGGGGTCCGCGGCTCCAGAGTCGTCGGGGTCGGGCTCGCCGTCCGGCACATCATCGGGCTCCGGCACGCCGTCGCCGTCGGAGCGCACGGTCGCGGTGCCGTACGAGGCGGGGGTGCAGACCGAGGCCGGCGCGACCGAGTTCCTGAAGTTCTTCATCCGCCAGACGAGCGAGGCGTTCTGGACCGCCGAGTCCGAGCCGATCCGGCAGATCTCGGGTCCGAACTGCGCTGCGTGTAAGACCTTCGTCCGGCTCACGGACGAGCTCAAGGCCAAGGAGCAGAACCTTGATGAGCGCGAGTCGATCACCCTTAACGGGCAGAAGGCCCTGCCGGACAGCACCGCGGATCGGTATGTCTTCGACGCGCTCATCGCCGAGACAGCCAGCCAGATCATCGACAAGAACGGCACCGTGGTGAAGAAGAACACCCCGGCGAAGTGGACCATGCGGGCGACGATCACCTGGGACGGCAAGCAGTGGTTCGTCGAGGACGCCCGAAAGGTGGTGAGCTGACATGACGGCGACAGCAACGGAAGCGAGAAGGACGTCGCGCGCGGTCGGCTGCGCTGTCGTCGCGGCCGCATTGATCGCGGCAGGGCTGTATGGCGCGGTGGCGTCATCGCCCGCTGCCGCAGTCGGCGCCAGCGCGGTCCCGGCGGTGATGGCGTCGACACCACCTGGAGGTGGTGGCAGCTTCGCGGATGCGGGCGTTACGAACGATGCGGCGACGGTGAAGGCGCAGGAGCGGGCGGAGCAGCAGAAGGAGGGGGCGGCGAAGAACGCGAACGCCGGCTCGGGTGGGAGCACGCGGGCTCCGGCGAAGGTGGACCCGTACGAGTACCGGCTCACGATCGACTGTGGCGCGCGGCGGGCGTCGAGCGTGGACGGCAGTGAGGACGCCGGGCCGTGCACGTGGGCGTTGACCGCGTGCGAGTATCGGACTCCGCCGGCGCAGGGCCCGATGTACATCCTGTGGCAGCGCCGCAAGGACCAGCCGGGCGCGCCGTGGATCTACTCCAACCAGGTCTGCCGCGGTGACGCGCTGCCCGCGGCTGCGCCACCGCCGGCGGCGATCCCGTCGATGGCGCAGATCCGGGCGGCGTTCCTGCGGCTGCCGTTCGCGACGCCGACGGTGTCGATCCAGCCGGTCAAGGGCGTGACCCTGGTGAACCTGCCGACGTTCTACCAGGCCACCTGGCCCGGCAACGCCTCACTAGAACCGGGTGAGACCAGCGCACCGGGGCAGCTGCTGTCCTGGCGGGTGGAGTTCGAGGTCGCCATCCAGGACTACACCTTCCACTACGGCGACGGCCAGTCCAGCGGCCCGACCATCGACCCCGGCGGCACCTACCCCGACGGCGGCATCATCCATACCTACACCCAGCCGATACCCGCCGCGCAGGTCCGTGTCGACGCGAGACTGACCGGCCGGTTCCGCGCCAACGGCGGCCAGTGGGTCGACCTCGACGCCGTCGCCGACCTCCAGAACGAGCCCGTCACCACCCTCGCCGTCAAGGAAGCCCGCGCCCGCCTCGTCACCCCGTGACCCCGAACCTGCTTGTGACCCCGGGTCTCCCGGTGGCGACCATCGCGGATTCGCGGAGCCCGGGGTGAGCTCGCGGCGACACGCCGCCTCGGCGTCATCAGCGAGCCACCTCGTCCGCGCGCCATGTCATCTGCGAGCGGCGTCATCCGAGAAGTTCGTCCGAGCGCTCCACGGAGTGCTGAGCCCGGCGGCGGGTCAGAAGCGGCGCGGCACGAAGGTCTGCTCGGCCAGCGGCGGTCGTACATAGGGGATGTCGCGCATCGTCGGCAGCGCCACGACCTCGGGCGCCACGTCCTCATAGGCGAACTGGGACAGGAGGTGC
>JBOFBK010000164.1:0-7118 GCA_051645525.1 Dermatophilaceae bacterium
GTTCCAGGACGCGTCCTGGTCGGTCGTGACGGCGCGCCCGTTACCCGGCAGGTCGGTCACCAGGTTGCCCGTGATGTGGTTGTACGACGAGGAGTTGCCCAGCCGGATCCCCTCCTGCATGTAGTGGCTCGCGGTCGACGAGGCGACCCGCGACACGGTGTTGCGCGCGATGGTCCAGCCGTCGCTGAACGTCGACAGCCACAGGCCCGGGCCGGTGCCGCAGGCGACGTCGGTGATGGTGTTGCCGACGAAGGTGCCGTAGCGGGTGGCGCGGCCCATGACGCCCTTGCCGGTGACGGTGTTGCCGACGAACACCAGGTGGTCGCTCGGCACGATCGTCTGGCCGGTGAGCCGCGACAGGTGGGCGATCGCGTCACGGGCGGCCGCTGGGTTGCGGCTGCCCCGCCCGGGCACCGACCGGCGCGCCTGCCAGTCGCCGCTGTCGATGCGCGCGGCGAACCAGTTCTGCGCCGCCCCGGCGTTCTTCGACGAGATCAGCACACCACCGCGGATGACGAGACCGCCGAGGGCCCAGTGGCTGGCCCCCTTCGTGAAGGTCACGGTGCGGTCGCCGTCCGGGCCGGTCGCGCCGCATCCGGGCACCGAGACCGGAGCGGCGAGCACGACCGGGCCCGAGCCGTCGGGCGCGAGGGAGATCGGCGCGGATGCCGTTCCCGAGCGGTTGATCGTGATCTTCCCGGTGTACGTGCCGGCAGCGAGGCGGATGGCGTCGCCGGGGCGGGCGTTCGCGACCGCCGTGGCGAGCTGGGCCGGCGTCGACACCCGCACGGTGCGCACGATCGACCCGGCCGGCACGAGGGTGCCGCCGCGGACGACGGTGCGGGTCGGCGTGGGCAGGTCGGCGACACGGCTGGTGCCGATCCGCTCCCGGTGGCTGGTGAAGCCGTGCCGTGCGGTGACCACGGTCGAGGCCGAGGCGGCGTGGGCGGCGGCGACGGTTGCGGTCGAGCCGGTCTGGGCGGCGGCGACGGGTGCGGTGGCAGCGGCAAGCACGGCGCCCGCGCAGGTGGCAGCGAGCAGCCGGGAGGCAGGGGGCATCGAGGTGTCCTTCCCCACGACCGGCGGGCGCACGACAGGGATGGCGCCACGACGACGTCGAGATCGGCCGCGGATGCCGCGAACGGTAGCGACCGGTGGGCCCGCGGCGCCCCGACTACCGACCCCTCTCGGCCGAACGTCCGATGCCCCACTGGCCACTCGGCCGACCACGCTCGACCGCTCGTTCGGGTAAGTCGCTCCTCCGAGCTTGACCTTCGGCGGCAAGCATCAGACTCGGCGACGACTGCGGACACCCGAGAACTGGAAGATCGGCTGCTGCCGGGTGTCGCCACTGATCGCTACGCTCAGGTCATGACCGGTCGGGATGTCACCACGTTCGAGGATCTCCAGGGGATGACCCCTCGTGAGCGGCAGGAGCACTTCCGTGCGTCGATCGTGTCCGACCTCGACCATCTGATGCCGCGGGAACGGGAACTTCTCGAGGTACAGAACGAGCGTGTGCTGGCTCGGGAGGCACGGCTGCGCAGCAGTGCCTCGTGACCGGACGCCGCACGGTCCGGGTCCTCCCCGAGTTCTTCATCCTGCTCGACGAGCAACTTCCGCACGAGCGCGGCCCCCGGGGCGAGCCGACATCGGCGGAGTTCGCTGCCAGCGACCTGCTCGACATCGTCGAGACGTTCGCGACCACCTGGGACGACATGCTTCTGCCGATCCCAGGACGTCCTGACTACCGAGTCCTGATCCTGACGGGTCGGCTCGTCTATGCCGTCGCCGTCCGAGGTCAGCTGTCTCCGGTCGATGGCGCGATCGAGCTCGTCGACATCGCGATCGACCTACACGGGCCGGAGCCGGCACACCGTGACGATCATCAGAACGACTACTGACTGATCACTCGGTCGTGCCCGGGTTCCGGCGTGACCTCGCCAGGCGCGACCACGTGCCACGCAGCACGTCGCGGTCGCCTGGGGGGAGGCCGATCCGCAGCAGCAGCACGGCCGTGAGGAGGACGACGACCGGGATGCCGACGTCGAGCGACGTCACCGGGTCGTCGACTGGGTTGCCCAGTTTGGCCGGCCGGTTCGATTCTGCGATTTCGTGGGGTCACGACCGATTCACTCAACACTAGCGTCAGTAGTTGTCAACTGACACTCCGAACGCCGGGTCGAAAGAATATCGAGCTGACTTCAGGCGTGATCCGCCAATTCGAGACAGGGAGAACGGCAGTGAAGAGACTGACAAACAGGCCTGTGCGCGCCGCCGCCGCAGTCCTCGCCGCAGCGGGACTGAGCGCAGTGGGCGCTTTGCCAGTGGGCGCCGCGCCTGCGGAAGCAAGCAGCGGTTTTTGCGGCTCACCAGGCATCGACAAGAAGTATCCGTGGGACTCGACCGGTCGACTCGTGCACTCCTGCGCGGGAGGCACTGTGACGTATAGCATCGACTGTTTGCTAACGCCCGACGTCAACTATTCCGTGTCTTTCCCGCCCGGCGGATTCACTGTGTACAAGTTCGTCTCCTGCGGGAAGGAACCCAACACCATCCTCGGCATCTCCAACTGGACACTCGTATGATGCCCGCGGTTCGTCGAGCGGGCTGGTGGAGGTCAGTTGTCGTCGCAACGATGCTCCTCATCGGGTCAGTCGCTGGTGCCGGTGGTGCTCAGGCAGCGGCGGTCAGCACCGTGGAGGGAAGTGTCGCGACAGCGGCGCAAGGTTTGGACTGCGGCTCCGCCGAATTGACCAGCCAGTTCGGTTCGCCGATGATCGTACACAGCTGCTTCGGCTCTGGGGTTGTGCGATACACGGTGACGTGCCTTTTTCACAACACGATCTTGAACGTTCGCTGGGACGGTAGCGCGTCTCGTCTGATCCCATACAGCTGCCAGAACGGTACTGGTGCTGGATTCTGGGTGAACTACGAAGTCATCGGATAGACAACAATCCCAGCTTGGCTTCCACCCGCCCAGTCGAGATCAAGAATCTTGCGTCTCTCTCGGACCTCTGCTATCCGAGCTACGGGCAGTCAAGTGCAGGGTGAGGCTCCGCCGGTGGTCCTGGCCGGCGGAGCCTCTCGCGTGCGAGGAAAGTGCCTATTGAGCCGCCCCGGCATGTCCGGACACTGCGGCCTGACCCGGGGCGAGCCACTGACTCCGTCAGACCGGGCCACACCACGAGCGCGGGACACCATCCGCTCAGCCGGCCGGGCCAGGCCCCCGGCGGAGGCGAACCAGGCGCGACCACGCGCCACGCAGGGCGTCGCGGTCGCCTGGGGGGAGGCCGATCCGCAGCAGCAGCACCGTCGTGAGGAGGACGACGACCGGGATGCCGACGACGAGCGACGTCACCGGGTCGTCGACGACGGCGCGCACGACCAGCGCCGCGCCCAGCGCGGGCAGCACCGACACCACCAGCGCCGCCACCCCGGAGCCGTCGGTGACGATGCCGAGCAGCCACCGCACCTGGAGCACCTTGGCGACGTTGACCACCACGAGTGAGACCGCCCACGCCACCGCCGCTCCGACGATGCCGAGCGGCGGCACGAGGAGCACCGTGAGCACGACGTTCAGCACGAGCACGCCGACGTTGTCGATCATCGAGATCCACACCCGCCCCGACATGTTGAGCACCACACCGCAAGGCCCGGCGGCCGCCGCCACCAGCTGTCCGAGCGCGAGGATGACGGTGACCGCGGCACCGGTGCGGAAGTCCTCGCCGAACAGCCGGAGCAGCGGGTCGGAGAAGGTGATGAGCACGACGAAGGCCGGGAGTGCGGCGGCGAGGATCCACCGGGTGGCGTCACCGTAGGCACGGGCCGCCTCGTCCCGCCGCCCGGTGTGCGCGAGGTGGGCCATGTGCGGGGTGAAGGCGTTGGTGATCGGCGGCATGACGAACACAGCCAGCGACACCAGCCGTGCCGCCACCGTGAACACCCCGACCTCCGCCGGGCCGGCCAGCCGCCCGAGCACCAGCGTGCCCGACCAGATCAGCCCGGTGGCGGCGAGCGCCGACACCCAGCTGACGAGGGAGAACGAGAAGATCGCCCGTGCCTCGACCACCGGTCGTGCCGCGGGCACCGACCGCATGCGCCGGGCCAGCGCGGCCGATGCCAGCAGCGCGCCGAGCCAGGCACCGGCGGCCAGCGCCCAGAGCGCGGGCTCAAGGCCGAGGCCGAGCACCACGACCAGCCCGGTGAGCCCGAGCACCGTCAGCGGGTCGACGAACCGCCCGATCACCGTGTACTCGACCTGGCTGCGCCACCCCTGGGTAGCCGACAGTGCGGCATCGGCCAGGGTCGTGGCCGGCAGGGTCACCGCCACGATGCGCACGGCGGGCTCGAGTGCGGGGTCACGGTAGAACTCCGCGACCGCCGGTGCGGCGAGCGCCAGCCCGACGGCGAGCGCCAGCGACGCACCGACGGTGACCCCGATGCCGAGGCGCACCGTGCCGCGCAACCGGGCGGGGTCGTCATCCGCGAGGCTGGTGGCGACGAACCGGGTGAGGCCGGCCCGGAACCCCGCGAGGCCGAGCAGGGAGAGCAGCGAGAGCATGCCGTAGAGCAGGGAGTAGCGGCCCACGTCGGCTGCTCCGAGCGAGGTGGCGAGCAGTGCCATCACGGCGAAGAGCGCACCCTGCTGCACCACCGCGCCCACGAGGTTGAGCGCCCCGCCCCGGGCCAGGGTCTGCGCGCCGCCGCGCCGCCCCGGCCGGTTCGCGCCCGTCATCCGCCGGCGCTGCCGGGTGGGGACCCGACCGGTGCGGACGGCGCCGCGGCCTCACCGGACGGGCCGGCCGCCGCCGACGGCGACATCGCCGGTGGCGCCGTCCGCCGGCCGAGTGCGGGCAGGCCGTGGTGCCGGCGCACCGCCATCCACAGCAGCGGAGCCAGCACGAGAGCGGCGAGCAGGACCAGGCCGGTGGTCGCGGTGGGCACGTCGAGCAGCTTGAGCGCGGAGGCGAGCAGCACGAACGCCAGGGCCCGCCGCACCAGGCCGCCGGGGGCGCGCGAGGAGAGCTGCGCCCCGAGCCACACGCCGGGGATGGCGCCGACGAGGAGGGAGGTGGTGAGCGACAGCTCGAAGTCGCCGTACAGCACGTGCGCGACGGCGGCGGACGCCACCAGCGGTACCGCCTGGAACAGGTCGGTGCCGACCAGGCTGTTCGCGCGCAGCAACGGGTACAGCGCCATCAGCGCGATGATGATCAGCGACCCCGAGCCCACCGACGTCATCCCCACCACCAGCCCGCCGACCATGCCGACGAGCACCGTCGGGAGAGGGCGGATGACGATGTCGGGCCGGTCCGCCGTGCGGCGCCGGGCCGGGTCGCGGCGGTGCCGGGCCCGCTCGACGAGCCGGACGTACGCCTTGAGCACCAGCCCTCCGGCCGCGACGAGGAGGGCCACGCCGAGCGCCATCCGGGTGATTCGCTCGACCTGCTCGCCGTCGCCGAGCGCCCGGATGACGAAGACGCCCGAGAACGCCGCCGGGACGGAGCCGACGCAGAGCCATGCCGCGAGCCGGAGGTTGACCGTGCCGTGGCGCAGGTGCACCGCCGCGCCGACCGGCTTCATCACCGCGGAGGCGACCAGGTCGCTGGAGACGGCGGTGAGCGGGGGGATGCCGAAGAAGAGGACGAGCACGGGGGTCATCAGGGCGCCGCCGCCCATGCCGGTGAGGCCGACGACGATGCCGATGCCGAAGCAGGCCGCGACGAGCACGAGGTCGAGGCTCATCGGGGCCGGGTCTCCTCGGGCAGCCAGCCCTGCTCGCGCAGGTGGGTGATGACGAGCGCGGTGGCGTCGGCGACCGAGGTGCGCGAGGTGTCGACGACCAGGTCGGCGTCATCCGGCGTCTCGTACGGGTCGGAGACCCCGGTGAACTCGGGGATGCGGCCGGCCCGCGCTGCCGCGTAGAGGCCCTTGAGGTCGCGCTGCTCGCAGACCTCGAGCGGGGTGCTGACGTGGACGAGCACGAAGTCGCCGACGTCACGCACCATCCGCCGCACCTCCGCACGGGTCGACCGGTACGGCGCGATGGGCGCGCACAGCACGAGGCCGCCGTGCCGGGCCGCCTCGGTGGCGACGAACCCGATGCGCCGCACGTTCTGCTCGCGTCCGGCCCGGTCGAAGCCGAGGCCGCTCGAGAGCAGGCGGCGCACGACGTCGCCGTCGAGCAGGCCGACGGTCCGCGTGCCCGCGGCCAGGGCGTCGCGCACCGAGCGGGCGAGGGTGGACTTCCCCGAGCCCGAGAGCCCGGTGAACATCACGACCAGCCCCCGCCGGTGCCGTGGCGGACGCCAGCGGCGCAACGCCGCGGTGGCCGGCCCGTTCAGGCCGGGAAGCGGCGCGTCGTCGACAGCGGTCTCGAGGTCGGCGCGCACCCGCAGCCACGACACCGCCGCCGGGTCGACCTCGGGTGCGGGGTGGCGCAGGTCGACCGGCGCGCCGGTGGTGGCGGCGAGCAGCCCGGCCAGTGCCCGGTCGCTCGCCGGGTCGCGCCAGCGCAGCGGTGCGGTGCGGATGACGACGCCGTCGCCGAGGTGCGCGGTGGCGTCGCGGGCCAGCTCCACGGCCGCGCTCGTGGGGATGCCGTCGGTGGCGGCAGGGTTGTCGGGGACGAGCACGAGCACCGTTGCGCCGGTGGGCAGTTCGGCGTCATCCTCGGTGAGGGGGCGGGCGAGGACGACGACGTGGTCCCAGCCGGCGGCGAGAGTGGCGGCGTCGACGCGGGGCTCGGCGCTGCCCGACTCGCGCACCCGTTCCGGCACGAGCCGGCCCAGCAGCAGGGCACCTCGTGCACCGGTGGGGAGCCTGCCGTCGACGACGAGCGTGGCGATCGGGGTCGACTCCTCGTCGACGAGCATCACCTCTCGTGCCACGGCCGCGCCGGCGCGCTCGTCCGAGGCGGACGTACCGGCGAGCGACCCCGGCGAGTCCGTGCGGGTCGGTGGCGTACCGTCATCCCGCCCGAGGCGGAGCAGCACCCGCGCGCCGGGAGCGGGCGGGCCGCCGCGGATCGCGCCACCGAGCAGCTGGTGGTCGGGAAGGATGCCGAGCAGGGCGAGCTCGATGTCGCCCAGCCGGGCGTCGTCGAGCGCCACCCG
>JBOFBK010000165.1:0-12780 GCA_051645525.1 Dermatophilaceae bacterium
TCGCCGACCGGACCCCCGAGCACCACGCCGTCGCGATGGTGGCGGCATCCGTGCTGTTCCACGCCCGTGAGGACAAGCCCACCTGGCAGGAGCACTTCGAGCGGCTGCGGCTGCCGGTGCGCGACTGGCGTGGCGCCGATGGCGTGTTCGTCGTGGAGCGTGCGGAGGTCGAGCGCGGCTGGTTCCGCGAGACGCCGAGGCAGCGGCCGAGGCGGTGGGTGCGGCTGCACGGCGAGCCGATGCGCGGCATCCCGCTGACGACGTCGAGTCGGGTGAGCGCGGTGTACGCCATGCCGGCCCCGACCGGCGTGGAGGCCGAGGCGGGGCACGCCAACGCGCGCTCCACGGCATCCGTCATCGTGCTGGATGCCGTGGAGCACCTGGCCCCGAACGGCCGGCTGCACCAGTCGCTGCTGGTCGAGGAGCTGCGGCCGAAGCAGGGCGAGGACCACGCCGAGCTGCCGGCGGCGCTCGTGCCGTCCGACGTCGTCGGCACCGGCCCGATCGACGCCGCCATCGCCGAGGTGGCGGAGCAGGTGCGGCGCACCGGCGTGCTGCCCGAGTCGGCGGCGGTCGACGTGCTGCTCCGCCGGCCGCCGCGGCTGGCTCGCGGCGCCTCCTTGCCACCGGTCGGCACCTACGAGGGGCGGCACGTCGAGGCGGTCACCGCGGCACTGCTCGCCATGCGCGACTCCTATGTCGCGGTGCAGGGGCCGCCCGGCACGGGTAAGACGCACGTGGGAGCGCAGGTGCTGACGCGGCTGGTCGAGCAGGGGTGGCGCATCGGGGTGACGTCGCAGTCGCACGCCGCCGTCGAGCACCTGCTCACCCGGGTGGTGGCCGCGGGGACGGCGCCGCACCTGGTGGCCAAGGAGCCCAGGGCCACCACCGACCCGGTGTGGACCGCGCTGGGCAAGGCCGACGAGTTGGCCGCGTTCGCCGCCGCCCGCTCGGCAGACGGCACCGGGTACGTCGTCGGCGGCTCGGCCTGGGACCTCACCAACACCGCCCGGGTCCAGCGCGGCCAGCTCGACCTCCTCGTCGTCGACGAGGCCGGTCAGTTCTCGCTCGCCAAGACCCTCGGGGTGGCGGTGAGCGCGCAGCGGCTGTTGCTCCTCGGCGACCCGCAGCAGCTGCCGCAGGTGTCCACCGGCATCCACGCCGAGCCCGTCGACGCCTCGGCGCTCGGCTGGCTGCTCGGCGGCGAGGCCGTGCTGCCGGCGACTCACGGCTACTTCCTCGAGACCACGTGGCGGCTGCATCCTGCGCTCACCGCATCGGTGTCGCGGCTCGCCTACGCAGGGCAGCTGCGCTCGGCCGAGCACGTCACCGGCGCACGGCGGCTGGAGGGCATCGACCCCGGGCTGCACGTGCGGCTGGTCGACCACCGCGACAACTCCACCTGGTCACCCGAGGAGGCCGAGGTGGTGCGCCGGATCGTCGACGACGTCGTCGGCCGCGTCTGGCACGACCCGTCGGCCCGCGTGGATGACGGCTCGCCCGCCGGTCCGCGGTCGCTCACCGCGGCCGACGTGCTCGTCATCACCCCCTACAACAGTCAGGTGGGCGCGCTGCGCCGGCGCCTGGATGACGCCGGGCTCGGTGAGGTGCGGGTCGGCACGGTCGACCGTTTCCAGGGGCAGGAGGCGCCGGTCGCGATCCTGTCGATGGCGGCGTCCTCCCCGTCATCCGTCTCGCGGGGGCTCGGCTTCCTGCTCGACCGGCACCGGCTCAACGTGGCCGTCTCCCGCGGTCAGCACTCGGTGTTCCTCGTGCGCTCCCAGGTGCTCACCGACTTCTCACCGCGCTCCCCCGAGGAGCTGCTCGCGCTCGGCGCGTTCCTCGCCCTCGGCGACGACGCCGTCACCACCGAGGTCGTCGACCTCGAACCAGCCAGCGTTCAGCCCTGATTCGCGGCAGCATCTCGCCGGGTCCGCGTCGAGGTGCCACGCCATCAGGAGCCCGCCGCCGACCGTCGTGTCCGGTGGTTCGGTCCTAATCGACCATACCGGTCCCAGACCAGGGGCTCACTCGCCAAGGCCTCGGTCACCACGTGGGCCCAGACAGCGCCGGTCCGCGGCGGCCGGTGGACGAGGCTCCGATCAGCGTTCAGCCAGGGCGACCAGCGTCGCCCTTCCGCAGACGTGTCGTGCGGACATGGCATGAAGCAGGGCAGGGCTCGAACCATCGGGGAGCTGAAGCGCGTCGACATCGAGCGCGGTCACCGCCACGAACAGCCGATGCGCGCCGGTGCCTGGCGGGGGTGCGGCGCCGACGTATCCGGCGACACCGGCATCGCCCCGAAGCTGCACCGCACCCTCGGGCAGGAGCGCTGCATCAGGGGTTCCAGCCCCGGTCGGCAGACTCGTGATCGCCGCCGGGATGCCGTGGACCGCCCAGTGCCAGAACCCCGACCCCGTGGGTGCGTCGGCGTCGAACACGGTGATGACGAAGCTCTTCGTCGCGTCGGGAAAGCCGTCCTCAACCCGGTGGACGACGGCCACGTGTTGCCGCCGGGGGGGAAAGAACTGAGGTCCTCGCTGGACCACATGGTGGGCGCTGTATGGGAGGTAGCGGATCGAGGTAGATCTTGCTCGACCGGCACCGGCTCAACGTCGCCGTCTCCCGCGGTCAGCACTCGGTGTTCCTCGTGCGCTCCCAGGTGCTCACCGACTTCCCACCGCGCTCCCCCGAGGAGCTGCTCGCCCTCGGCGCGGTTCGGCCATCCGCAGACCGGGATCTCGCGTGACCGGCCGGTGACGTCGTGATCGGTGACTTTCGTTCAAGACCGGCGTGCAGCGCTCGTCCTACGGTGTCGACGACTCGGATCCCCAACGAGTAGTCGAGCCCCCGAATCTGGCGACCCCGACGCTTCGCGCGTTCCTGAACGGGCTTGGCCCGGCTGCTCGGACAGCGTAGTCACGGATCCCTCCGAGCATCACGATCGCGCTGCGGGACTACACGTCGATGGACAGCGCGTCGTAAGCCACACCTTCCTCGCCCCGGCACATTCACGACCAGAAAAGGAAAGAATGAGATGGAAGAGAAGCGCGAAGTAGATGAGGTGTCGATACCGACGTCCGAGGCCGACACCGTGTTCTCGAATCAACGTCGCAGCCTGGTAAAAGGCATGGCCGGTGGCCTGGCGGTCGCCGGAACCGGTCTGCTGAGCCTCGGAACGGCTCAGACGGCAATGGCGGCAACACCTGGAGCCACCAAGCCCCTCGCGGGGAAGGTGGCCATCGTCACCGGAGCCCGTAACAACTTCGGCCGCGCCTTCGCCGTCGCGCTGGCGCGAGGTGGCGCGAACGTGGTGGTGCACTACCACCGTAGAGAGACCGTGAAGGAGGCGCAGGAGACAGCGCGTCTCGTCGAAGCCGAGGGTGCCAAGGTCGAGTTGGTCGCCGGCGACCTGGGCAAGACGAGGAACGTGCGGGCAATGTTCGACACGGCGGTCAACAAGCTGGGCAGGGTCGACATCTTGATCAGCAATGCCGGGAAGATCGTCAAGAGGCCGATCGCCGAGATCACCGACGACGAGTTCGACCAACTGATGAACGTGAACACGCGCGCTCACTTCCTGTGCGCGCGGGAGGCCGCACGCCGCATGGAGGACAACGGGCGAATTCTCTTCATGGGAACCTCACTCCTGGCCGGCACCGCGCCGGGATACTCCGCCTACGCAGGTACGAAGGCGGCTGTCGAGGAGTTCACCCGGATGGTGGCTCGCGAGATCGGTAGCCGCGGCATCACGGTCAACACGATCAATCCGGGCCCGTTCAACACGCCGTTCTTCTTCGCCGCTGAGACGCCCGAGTCGGCCGAGTTCGCCGCCAACCTGTCGGTGGCGGGACGACTGGGCGAAATCCCGGAGCTGGTTCCGCTCATCGAGTTCTTGGCCTCGCCCAGTTCGCAGTGGATCTCGGGTCAGTCGGTCTGGATCAACGGGGCCTACATCACGCGGTGAGCGGTCGCGGGCGCCACTGACAAGCCGGGCCCGGCCGTGATGTCGTTGCTGTCGCAGGATGCGAGTCGAACCACTCCGTGACGTCGT
Source organism: Dermatophilaceae bacterium (assembly GCA_051645525.1). Taxonomy (GTDB): domain Bacteria; phylum Actinomycetota; class Actinomycetes; order Actinomycetales; family Dermatophilaceae; genus JBOFLG01. The sequence continues at coordinate 4,055 of JBOFBK010000165.1, forward strand.
CATGGAGCTCGACACTCGTCACGTTACGGTGATGGCACAGAGCGATCGGGGTGCTGCGCCTGTTCAGCGGGTCGACATCGGATGACGGGCCGGGGCACCGAGGTGCGCGGCCCGTCATCCGGATGACGTGGAGGTACTTACCGCCTACTCAAACTCGCTGCAGCCCGCTGCCCTGCGACGATGCACCGACCTCCGCGCAGTCCACGACGCCCCTCACGCCCGCCCGGCACCCAGGCGACCATGGAGCTTGCGTGACCGCCTCGACGAACGCAGCCGCGCCGGCCTGATCGCCGCCTACCGCACCGGCGCCACCGCCGCCTCCCTCGCCACCGCCAACGGGATCAGCCTCCGCAGCGTCAAGCGCCTCCTCGCCGCCGACGGAGTCCACCGCAAACAACCGCCCACGTAGCGCGTGAGCGCACAGACGAAGCCAGCCCACCCATGCTCGACGGCACCAGCGAACCTCAGGGTGGCCCTACCCCGCGGACCGGTGTCGCTGCAGCCGGAGTCAATCGCGGCGATAGGACGCAAGTGCCGCGCGGCCCTCCCCTCCGGCTTACGAGCGTTCGAAGCAAACCAAGGAAGCTGAGACGAGGTCTCCGGCGCCGTCTCGAGACCGAGCCGAGCGATCTGTTCCCCGGGTAGATCCAGCACCCATTCACTGATCGCGGCGAACGAGCGAGCCGCGGCCATACCGCTGACACCGCGACCGCCGGGGGGTACCTCCCGCGCTCGCGGGGACGCACCCCGACCAGCGGATACCTCACCCCCCGGCGAGTCACGCGAATCGGGCACCTTGGCGAGCATCGTGAGCGGCGTCGCGGCGCTGTGGCGGACATCGGCGGGAGCAATCGGGGAAGGTGGCATGCCGATGTGGCCCTCCGGCGAGACGGTCGGCGTCAGCACCTCCATCTCAGTCCCATGAGCTACATCCGTCTCACTCACCACACCGGTCACCGCAACACGCCTCCACAGGTCACAGCCCACCTAGCGACTTTCCTCAGCCCTGTGTATCTCACCACGGCCAGTCGACTCCTTACCGGTGACGCCCATCGGGAGAGGAACCCATGATCACTGCCGCCGAGCTGGAGAAGCACATCGGAGTTTTGCCCTACATCAGTGAGTTGTTCGGCATCTATCAGTCCCTGTTGGGCTGGAAGTCCAAGCGGTCGCTCAAGCGTTTTGGCACCGCCCTCCAACGCGATCAGAGCCATGCCCTGCGGGAGGTTACCTCCGTCTTCGTGCCGGATGTCGACATCAACTTTCATGCCGAATGTGAAATCGGCTTCGAGAAAGGACGCAGAATACGGCGCTTTGCCGAGTCTAGCCGTCGACAGTTCATGGGGGAAATCGCATGACCGAGATTTTTGGATCTGACTACTGGTCCGTGTCTGGCCAGGCTCTGGACCACCAAAAGACCTTGGATGACATTGAAACCATCTTGGCTCGACTTGGCCTACGCCGTGGGGACTCCGTGCTCGACCTCGGCTGCGGCACCGGACGGATCGCTGTCGAACTCGCTCGGCGTGGGATGTCGGTCTGTGGCGTTGACAACAATATGGATGCATTGGCGCTGGCCCGGGATGCCGCGGCCACAGCCACGAATTCGACTGACTGGGCTGGCCGGATAGAGCTCGTCGAGGCGGACATGCGCGACCTGCCTTGGCGACAACAGTTCGATGCGGTCATCAGTTGGTACACGTCATTCGGCTACACCGACGACGACACCGAACGGAGCATTCTGCGCGGTGTCCGGTCCGCACTTCGAGAGAACGGGCGATTCCTGCTCGAACACGTGAACCGGGACCGAGTCCTGCGCCAGTACCAACGATTCGATGTCGTCGAGCACGACGGCACTTTCATGATTGATCAGAACCGCTATGACGTAGCCACCGGCCGGACTGTCAAGACTCGCACGTTTGCTGGCAACGGTCGGCCCGGCTGCGGCGCGTACAGCATCCGGTTGTTCACGTTTACCGAAATCCGGGACTGGCTGTGCGACGCCGGGTTTACCGAAGTGGCTGCGTTCGCGCCAGATGGCGGGGAGTTTACGCTGGAAAGCCCTCGTATGATCGTGGTGGCACGATGAGCGAGCGCCGGGCCTTCCCCCTCGCTGGCCTCGACTGGAACGCGTTCCGTGAGGATCCGATCCTGCGCGGCGCGGACGACGGTCCGCCAGGACGTGGCGGCTGGCATCACCGCAGGGGTGACCTACACGTTCACCGTGGGATCGATTTGAAGGCGCCGATCGGCTCTCCGCTTGTAGCGATCGAGAATGGCGTCGCCGATTTCCGCGACTGCCGGTTCTCTCCGGGCCGGTCAGGGCGCAACACCGCCGGCCACCGGGTCCGCCTGCTAGGACAAAGCGGCGCCATGTACCTGTATTGCCATCTCGGGACAGACTCGGACGACCCAGGTGACGCCTTTCCCGCCGGGATCCGGCCGGGCGACCTGCTCGCGGTTCAAGCCGGTCAAGTGTTAGGACAACTCGGCCACACCGGCGGATCGCTAGCTAGCGGCTGCGCCATCCCGCCCCAAGCGGCACACCTACACTTCCAGTTCCATCCCAACGGGTTAGAAGCTCTCGACGTCAATCCGGTCAGGCTGTTCGAGCGGATCGCAAGCGTGAGTGCTCGCTCGACAGTGATCCACCCTATTCGCAGGCGGCGTCCCTCTGGGCGTGGCCCCTTCGCGGCCAGCGTCAAGGCGCTTGACGCCGCTGCGAAGGCGACACCAACAGCTGGGGCCTGATGCGACTCTACTTCTCCGAGTGCCGCCCCGACTACGACGCTTACCTTTCCCCGTACCAGGTCTGGGCGCTACTAGAGCCCGGCGAGTCGGCCGAGACCGCGCTCGCGCACGGGTTTCTGCCCGGCTCCTACGACCTCTCTCACTTCTACCTCGCTCGTAGTGTCCGAGTGTCTCTCGAGCGATACAAGACTACCGGGCGGATTCGTTACACAGCAAAGCAATGTACCGGATACCAGGCCCGGATTTTACCTCGGCGCGAGTGGCACTACGGCGACGACTGGAGCGATCTCGCCGCGACCTATCTCACTGAGCGGCTGCGGGTTGAGGTCTTCCCCCCGGAGCGCTTCGCCAAGTTGTTGTCCTCACCCCTGACAACTCACGTGATGGTGCTCACGAGCGTCGGAGCGGAGCGCCCCGCCGGCTTGGTCACCATGTACCTCGAGGGCAAGGTGGCCTACTACGGCGTAGCCGTCTACGACCTCGCGGGACTCCCGATCGGGCTCGGTAGGCACATGATGGCAACGGCGCTAGCACAACTGCGGGAGGACGGGTTTGATACCTGCTATTTGGGGAGCTGCTACACCAACGGCAGCCTCTACAAAGGTTCATTCCCTGGCTTGGAGTTCTTTACAGGGCGCGAGTGGTCCACCCGGCGGGATGAGTTGCGTTTCTTCGTCGAGCACCAAGACGAGCTCCAGGGAACCCATCTGCTCGAGTTCGACGCCTACCACGAGGCATTCTGCCCCTCCTGGCCGCCCGAGCCGGCCGACGCGCTATTCCGGCTCTCGATACGCGAATCCACGCGGCGATGACAGGGCAGCGGAGACAGCCGGGTCTGTTGAGTGCACCCTATGCTCGGCGCTACGTCATCGGCGCAGTTCTCGATGCGGCCGGATCTGGTCTGGTGATGCCGGTCTCAATTGCCTACTTCGTGGGGGTTGTGGGCCTGACAGCGACCTCGGTTGCGACCGCCCTCGTCGCGGGAGGCGTCTGCGGCGTCGCAGCCAGTCTTCCCGCAGGAACTCTCATCGATCGCTACGGCAGCCGGCGAGTGCTGGTTCAGGCCCTGCTCGCGGCTTGCGCTGGCTACCTGTACTACGGCTTCGCCCAGTCGTTCACGGCCTTCCTTGTTGCCACCTGCGTCACCCGTGTCGCGCTGCGAGTCGCTCGGCCAGCGCGGATCGAATTGGTTACCCGGACGATAGATCCGCTGCGACAGGTGGAGTTTCTGGCGTTCCTCCACGCAACCCAGAACGCCGCGCTAGGGATCGGTGCCCTGATCGCGGCTGCGGCCCTGCTAACTGGGTCGACGGCAGCCTACCCGGTACTTTTCGCCGTCAACGCCGCTACCTTTGCGGCGGCCGCTGCACTCGTGGGCGGCCTGCCTGACATCCGCTCAGAGGCCGTTACGACAGGCGACCGTGCGGATACCCAGCAGGTAGCGGACTCATCGGCAGGAGGCTGGCGTCTTGTCGCGGGTGACCGGCCGTACCTATTGCTCGCCGGCATGGCCGCAGTGATCGCGTTGCAGCACAATGTGTTGACCGTTGCGATCCCGCTCTGGTTCTCGGCGACACACAGCCGACTGCCGACTTGGCTCCCGGCTGTGCTGTATGCGCTCAATACCGCGCTCGTCGTAGTCGCTCAACCTCGCGTCGGGCGGCTCGGAAGGCGGGCCGCGGACGGTATGCGCGCTTTCAGGACGGCGGCAATCGGCTTTGCGACGGCTTGTGTCCTGTTCGCCTGCATACACTATGCCAGCCCATCGGCTGCGGTAGCGATCGCAGCCCTCGGCGTTGTTGGACTCACAGTCGGAGAAATCTTCTCGGGCGTCGGCCAATGGTCCGCATCGATCACGCTGGCGCGCGAAGAGATGCGTGGTCGCTATCTCAGTGTCTTCTCTGCCGCGCAGGCCTTGGAGGATTGTCTCGGTCCCGCCCTGGTCATTGCGCTGATCGGTGGTATAGGAGGCATGGGCTGGCTCGTCCTCGGTGCGTTGCTGACGGCGGCTGCGTTGGTGTCGGGAGTAGTGGGTGGCCGGGCCGTTGCGCTTGCAAGTCTTCAGAACAAGGAGTCGACGACATGACGGATGCAGTGATTCTCTTGGGCGGGCTATGGAGCAAGCAACCTGGGTTGCTCGAGGCTGCAAGGGCCGCAGAACTTTGCCCGCTGGTACTCGATGAGGACGACAGGCGGACCCGGCGCGAACTCGAACTCGCTGACCATCACGGGTTCCACCCGCTGCACTTGATTCAGGAACATCGACTGCTGGACCGCGTCGGAGTGGTCGCCGTGGCCCAGGCCGTCCGGGAATGGGCCGGTGAGTACCGGATCCGCGGCATCCACGCTCTTCGTGAAGAGTTCGTTGAGTCCGCCGGGGTCGCAGCAGCTCTGCTGGGCCTGCCCGGACCAGGGCTCACTGCCACGAGAGTGTGCCGCAACAAGTCGTTGCAGCGGCTGTTCTTTCCACAGTTCGCGCCGCTGTTCCGTCGGGTTCATGCGCCGGGTCCTATCAGCATCCCGGTTGACTGGTACCCAGTGGTGGTGAAGCCGATCAATCGCTGCGCCTCTCTCGGCGTGCAGGTCTGCCCGGACAGTGAGGCCCTCGAGGCCAAACTCGCTAGCCATCCGCCCGAGGAGGAACTTCTCGTCGAGAGCTTTGTCAGCGGACAGGAGGTCTCAGTTGAGGCGCTAGTTCAAGGTGGCCGGACGGTGTTCTCTGGAATCACACTGAAAAGTACTACCCAGCCCGACTCAGATTACTGCGTGGAGATCAGCCACACCCTCGGTCCGGGCATACTGGCGCCGCCGTCCGCATCTGCCGTCTTGGCCGCGAATGAGGAGGTACTGCAAGGACTTGAGTTCCGCGACGGTTTGAGCCACGCCGAATACATCATCGACAATGACGGCCGAACGGTTCACCTCGTGGAGATCGCCGCCCGAAATCCGGGCGACAGCATCCTATCGATGTACCACCTCGCGACGGGAACGCCGATCGAACCTACTCTTCTGGACGTGGTGCTCGGCGTGCCCACCAGCTACGGCCCACTGCGCCGTTACGTCCGCCAGCGCTACCTCACACACGGCACGGGCCAGCTCGTCGGAGTCGATGTGGTAGCAGATCTGCCGACTCTCTCGCATACAACGTCGTCCCATTACTCACCGGTGTGGTTACGCGAAACAGGATTCCGTCCACCCGTGCGAGCCGGTACCCCAGGTGCCCCAGCGGCCCTGCGCGAGGTACTGGTCGAGAAGCTACCCGGCCAGGAAGTCGGGCCATGGCGCAATTCGATGGACCGCCCGGTATCTGTATTGTTCGATGCGCCCGACCGGGATGAACTCGACACTTTCGACCACGAGCTCGACGCCGCAATCCGGGTTTGCGTGGCGTCCGCAGGGACTGCAGGATGAGGCGATCGCTGCACGTCCTATTGGTGGGATTCAGTGTGGGCTGGCTACAGCGACTAGACGCTTTCCTGCCTCCGCGGAGTGTCACCGTGCTGGAGGAGCCGGACGTCATCAACCGCAGGCGAGTCGAGACCCGAGCCAGCGGAATCAGCTGCGTGGACCGCGTGGTCGCGGCCCGCTACCAGCAGAGCGCAGACTTCCTGGATGCGGTCGACGCGTCCCAGCTCAGCCGCCCAGTAGATGTCGTGGTGCCCGGACTGGAGTACGCAGTGCCCGCTGCAGCGCAGCTGGCCCGACGTTGGGGGCTCCCCGGCGCAGGGCCCGCCGCCGCCGCGATCCTGTGCGACAAGGCAGCGCTCCGGGAGGCCGCAGACCGCGCCGAGATTCGCCAACCGCGGTGGAGCAGGGTCGGTGCACCGGAAGAGATCGTGCACTTCGCTCAGGGTCAGCCCGTCGTCGTCAAGCCAGCAAATCGGCAAGCGAGTCTGGGGGTGGTGTTTCTGGAACCGGGTGATGACCCAGTCGCCGCATGGCAGATCACAACAAGCGTCGACGAGGGCGCCATGGTCGCCCGGCGTGGCTTCGTTTCAAACCATCTGGTCGAGCAACGGGTTGTGGGACAGGAGTTCAGCGTCGAGGGACTTGTCCGGAATGGGAAAGTTCTCTTCGCCAACTGCACGGCGAAGTCACTCTTCGCTGGTTGCTTCCCGGTGGAGCGAGGTCATATCGTCCCGGCGCCGGTTCCTGATGTCGTGACCCAAGCCCTCACGCTGGCCACCACTCGCCTGTTGGCCGGTATCGGATTCGAGACCGGCATCGCACACGCCGAGTGGATTGTGCCCGGGGACGGGGGACCCATACTCATCGAGTGTGCTGGCCGGGCCCCGGGTGATCTGATCTTCGAGCTGATCCGCCGGGCTTACGAGTTCGATCCGTATCGGGCGGCCTTCGACCTACTCCGCGGCCTGTCGTGGAGCCCACCCGACCAACCGAGCAATGGTGCGGCCGTGGAGTTCCTCGCCGTCCCGGCCGGCAGGGTCGTCCAGATTCGTGGCCTCGACTACGCCCGGCAGTTGCCGGGCGTAGATCTGGTCGAAGTGCATTGCCATCCTGGCCAGGTGGTACCCGAACTGCGATCGTCTTGGGATCGCCAAGGGCTAGTAGTCGCCACAGCTGCCGACGCAGTAAAGGCTGCGCGTCGTGCGCGGCACGCCGCGGACACCATCTCCGTCGACGTCGCAACCGAGGAGTGTCCGGCGAACTGAGCCGTCTGTAAGTGTGGGGTATGGCTGGCTTGGAGTGCCCCCGGTAGCCCGGACACCTTGAGTGAGGCGATGGTGGTCGCCCGAGAGGAGTCTGTATGCCGGCAGCGAGGAGTCCTGAGTTCCGTCGTCGAGCGGTGGAGCTGGCCCGGCTTCGGGAGAAGCCGATCGCGTCGATCGCGAAGGATCTGGGGATCGCCGAGTCTGGTCTGCGGCGCTGGATGAAGCAGGCCGACGTCGACGAGGGCAAGCAGAAGGGCATGACCAGTGATGAGCGCGCGGAGCTGGTCCGGTTGCGGCGGGAGAAGCGCACGCTGGAGATGGAGGTCGAGATCCTCAAGCGGGCCTCGGCGTACTTCGCTCGGGAGAACGTCCTCCCAAAATGATCTACCCGGTGGTCTGCGAGCTCGCCGCTGATCCTGACTGGGCGATCCCGGTCGCGGTGACCTGCCGGGTGCTGGAGGTCTCGACCTCGGGCTACTACCAGTGGCGCTCCCGGCCGGCCAGCGATCGGGCCTGGGAGCAGGCGCATCTGATGAATACGATTCGCGACGTGCACGCCGCTTCCCACCGCACCTACGGCCACCGGCGGGTGCACGCCGAGCTGGTGCTGGGCCAAGGAGTCGCGGTCAGCCACGGCCGGGTAGAGCGACTGATGCGCCACACCGGGCTGCAAGGCGTGCACCGCCGCCGACTGCGCGGCTGCACCCGCCGCGACCAGGGCGCCACACCGTCGGAAGATCTGGTGGAGCGGAACTTCACACCGCAGGCACCAGATCGGCTCTACGTCGCCGACGTCACCCAGCATCGCACCAGCGAGGGCTGGCTCTACCTCGCCGTGGTGCTGGACTGCTTCAGCCGCCGGGTGGTGGGCTGGTCGATCGCCGACCACATCCGCTCCGAGCTGGTCATCAACGCCCTGCAGATGGCGATCTGGAACCGCCGTCCCGCACCCGGGGCGATCCACCACAGCGACCACGGGTCGACCTACACCAGCTGGGCATTCGGGCACCGGCTCCGCGAGGCCGGGCTGCTCGGATCGATGGGCTCGATCGGTGATTGCTTCGACAACAGCGTCGCGGAGAGCTTCTTCGCGACCCCGCAGACCGAACTGCTGGACCGGTCGACCTGGCCCACCCGCGAAGGCCTCACCAACGCCGTCTTCGCCTTCATCGAAGGCTTCTACAACCCAACCCGTCGGCACTCGACCCTTAGCTACCTCAGCCCCGCCGACTACGAGACCCATCACGCACAGACCGGCCCGGCTGGACGACCCAGCGGGACTGCAGCATGATCACCACCACC
>JBOFBK010000166.1:0-12684 GCA_051645525.1 Dermatophilaceae bacterium
GTGGCCTTGGAGGGTCGGAGTGGTTGAGCCTTGATCGTCCTTGGCGGCTCCGGTAACCAGCCGCGGGGCGGTGGTCATGTCGGGCCGACCACCACCGAGTCAGGTGCCCGGATGTCCACTGCGCAGCCAACCGGGCACCCGACTCGGGATGAAGCGCCGTGGTCAGAGGCTGGGGGCGCGGTGGGCGGTGTAGTCGGCGCTGCCGACGAAGCCGTCGACCGGATGCACTCGGGTGCCGACGTACGAGCCGTCCGGGAGCTGGGTGTGCGGGGTCGACTCGAGCACCGAGTGGACGCCGTCGACCACGCCGATGTACATGACGACGTGACCGTTCTTCGCCAGCATGTCACCGGGCTGCATGGCGTCCTTGGGCACCTCGGGCACGTTCGCCTTGATCGAGCGCGACGAGGTGTGCTCGAGGTTGATGCCGGCCTGCTGCAGGATGGCCCACATCAAGCCCGAGCAGTCGTAGCCCACGGTGTTCGCCGGCTGGAAGTACACCCGCGACTGGCCGCAGGTGCGCCCGTCGTGCCAGCGGTCGACCGTGCTGCCGGTGCCGAACCGGTAGGTGCCCGCCGCGCAGCCGAGGTAGCGGGTGCCGACCTGGGTCTGGCCCCAGGCGATGGCCGCGTCGATCGAGCTGGTCGGGGGCTCCGGCGGCGCCGGGTCCGAGCAGGCCGGGATGCTCTCCGGGCTGTACACGTACGCGTGGGACACATAGCCGGTCGAGATCATGTCCCACTGGTCGGTCGTGCCCTGGCTGCCGGTGTGGGTGGTGCCCGTCGTGGAGCAGATGACCGAGATGGCGGCGCCGTCAGGGAGGGAGCCGACCTTCGTGGCGCCGCCGTCCGGCGCGTCGCGGACGCTCAGCGTGTTGCCGGCGGCCACGTCCACGGTGGCGGAGATCTCGGCGACGGCCAGGTCGGCGATGGTCTGGGTCTGTCCGGCATCGGCGCGGGTCGGCGCGGCGAGGGCGCCGGCCGGCCCGGCGGCAGCGACGACACCGACGGGAACGAGCAGGGCGGCGGCCGCGACGGCGGCCCGGGCTTTGGTGCGGATAGACATACATTCTCCTCGTAGTCAGGGCAGGCCGAGATGGCGACCCCCGGGTGATGGCAGGCACGCGGTGGTGGTCGAAAGGGCCACCTGCTCTAGGTGTTTCGTGCGCCGCCGTGGGAAGCGTGCGGCCGGGCCATGACGCCGTCAACGGGGAGCGGTCCCCGCTAGGGGCTCAGGCACGGGTCGTCCACAGCCCCGAGATGGGCCAGGCTCGCAATCGGTCGCCGAACGGGAGTGGCGTCGACCCGGCGTACAGCACGATCCCGGCGACGAGCCGGTCGCCGAGGCGGCGCGCGAGGTGTCGGATGCCGCGGAAGTCGTCGGCATGTACGGTCTCGGTGGCCTTGACCTCGATCGCGACGACATCGCCTGAGGCATGCTCGAGAACGGCATCGACTTCGTAGCCGTCGCGGTAGTGGTGCAGCGGGACCGGCTCGCTGGCCCAACCGAGCTGGCGGGCCAGCTCGCCCAGCGCGGGGACGGTGAGCGAGTTGGACAGGTTGGCCGGGACGACGAGCGACACGGGGAGGACATCGAGGTCGACACCGTGCTCCACCACACCGTCGATGAAGCTGTCGGGCTGGCCAGCCAGCTCGCCCTGCGACAACGGCCAGAGTTCGATGGTCTCGGCACGCCCCGGGAGGACATCAGGGATGTCACACAGGGCGAAGGGCCGGGCTGAGCCGGTCAGCAGGTACTGGCCCGGGGTGAGGTCGAGGTCGACACGGTGCTTGATCGCCATGGCCGACCTCTGGCCACCGGGATGACGCCCGAGCGTCATCCCTTCTCCCTCCTGCGTGACAAGCTGCGCCGGGCCGGCATCCGGTCGGTCGACGAGCTCGCGTCGGCCGAGCCCGGGCGGCGGCTCACGGTGGCCGGGCTCATCACCCACCGGCAGCGGCCCGGCACCGCGAGCGGCATCACCTTCCTCAATCTCGAGGACGAGACCGGCATGCTCAACGTGGTCTGCTCGGTGGGGGTCTGGCGCCGACGCCGGCGGGCGGCATCCACCGCTCCCGCGACTTCCACTGACCCAGGTGTCCTGCACGTCGGCCGCGTGGTGATCGAGGCGCAGGAGCTGGTCGACCTCGCCGGATGGACGCACGAGCTCCTTGGTGCCAGAATGGCACCATGAAGCGGATGAACCTCAGAGACGTTCCGGATGACGTGTACGCGGCACTTACTGCTACCGCCGCAGCTCGGCGCCAGTCGCTCTCGGCATTCGTGGTCGAGCAGCTCGCCGAGGTCGCGCGCGTCTCACAGCTCGACGCGTACGTCGCGTCGTACCAACCGCCGGCAGGTAGCGGCGTGAGCATCGAGGACGCGGTCACGGCGGTGCGAGAGGTCCGCGAGGCCTCGTGAGCCTCGCCGTGGTCGACGCCTCCGTTCTCGTCGCCTTCTACGCGGCCGACGACCCACGACGACCTGCCGTGGTAGAGCGGCTGGGCGGGGGCGCCTCGCTCGCTGCACCGGCGCACCTCGACGCCGAGGTCGTGTCGGCACTGCGTGGCCTGGCCCGGAACAACCCAGCGCTCTCGGCTAGCGTGCCCGCGGCCCTACGACACCTCGATGGTCTCCCGCTACGACGCCTGCCGCTCGGTCCACTGCTCCAGCGCATCTGGGAGCTGCGCGAGAACCTCACCGCCTACGACGCCGCCTACGTCGCCCTCGCCGAACGGCTCGACGCTGTGATGGTCACCTGCGACGGCAAGCTGGCGGCCGCACCGGGGCTGGAGTGCGCCATCGAGCTCATCTCGTAAGACCCCCTGCCCTTCGGCTCGCCGACACCGCGAACGACTCCGGAGACCATCCGAAGTCGACGCCCGTTCACGACGATCGTGACCTGCGGGCACGTCTCAAGCACGCGGGTCCACGGTCGTTGCGCGGATACCGTTGTCTCGTGATCCAGACGAGCGCCGGCACCTTCGCCGTCTACACACATGGCTCGGGCGAGCCTGTCGTGCTTCTCCACGCCAACCCCGGCGACCACCACGACTACGACCAGGTGGTTCCGCGCCTCGTCGATGCCGGGTACCAGGTCCATGCGGTCGACTGGCCGGGGTTCGGCGGCAGTGTGGCGGCAGGCCCGATGAGTGCGGTGACGTATGCCGAGGTGCTGCCCGAGGTTCTCGCAGCGCTGGGTACCGAACCCGCAGTCGTGGTGGGCAACTCGGTGGGCGGCTTCGCCGCCGTTCTCACGGCGGCCCGCCGGCCGCAGCTGGTCCGCGCACTCGTCCTGGTGAACCCGGGCGGCTTCACACCGCAGTGGCTCGGCTCCTCCGCGGCCTGTCAGCTGATCGGTCGACCCCGCCTGGCCGGGGTCTTCCTCCGGCTGTTGCCGCTGATCTACCTCCGCACCCGCTCGGATGCCGTGCGCGCCACCCGCCACCGGGCGTCCCGGCTGCGGTTCGCTGCCGACAGCCGGCGCGTCTTCGGCGAGCTGTGGCGCAGCTTCGCCGACCCTCGGCACGATGCGCGGGAGGCTGCGCGGACGGTGCAGGCGCCAACGCTGCTGGTATGGGGGACCCGCGACCTGATCCTCCCGTGGCTCGTCGACGGGCGTCGTGCGGCTGCGGCGCTGCCGCACGCACACGTCATCCGGATGCCGTGCGGCCACCAGGCTTTCATCGAGCGACCGAGCGAGTTCGGCTCTGCTGTAGGCGATTTTCTGACAGGTCTCCGTGAGTGATGAAGCACGCACGTCGACTGGAGCCCGGGCTGGCACCTGGCCGGCCACGTTCAGGCGCGGGTCGTCCACAGGCTCGAGATGGGCCAGGCCCGCAGACGGTCGCCGAACGGGAGTGGCGTCGACCCGGCGTACAGCACGATCCCGGCGACGAGCCGGTCGCCGAGGCGGCGCGCCAGGTGCCGGATGCCGCGGAAGTCGTCAGCACGTACGGTCTCCGCGGCCTTGACCTCGATCGCGACGACATCGCCCGAGGCGTGCTCGAGAACGGCGTCGACCTCGTAGCCGTCACGGTCGCGGTAGTGGTGCAGCGCGACCGGCTCACTGGCCCAACCGAGCTGGCGGGCCAGCTCGCCCAGGACGAAGTTCTCGATCAGCGACCCGACCGGAGTGGTCACCTGACGGGCGCGACGGAGCGTGATCCCGGCCAGGTGGGCCGCGATGCCGGTGTCGGTGACGACCACCTTCGGGGTGGACACCGCCCGGGTGGTGCGGTTCGTCGACCAGGCGGGGATGCGGTGGATGACGAACAGCACCTCGAGCAGGTCGAGATAGCGCTTCACCGTGCTCGCAGGGACGGTGAGCGAGTTGGCCAGGTTGGCCGGGACGACGAGCGACGCCATCTGGGCACCGAGTACCCCGAGGAGCCTGCGCAGGTCGGCGATCCGTTCGATCTCCGACACCTGCCTGACATCTCGCTCGATGAGGTCCGAGAGGTAGGACTCGAAGAACCGAGCACGACGACCGGGATCCCCTCGGCGCACCGCACCGGGATAGCCGCCACGAAGCGCCCGAGCCAGGTAGCCCTCGCGGTTCTCCTCACCGGGGAGGACATCGAGGTCGACACCGTGCTCCACCACACCGTCGATGAAGCTGTCGGGCTGGCCAGCCAGCTCGCCCTGTGACAACGGCCAGAGCTCGATGGTCTCGGCACGCCCCGGGAGGGCATCAGGGATGTCACGCAGGGCGAAGAGCCGGGCTGAGCCGGTCAGCAGGTACTGGCCCGGGGTGGGGTCGAGGTCGACACGGTGCTTGATCGCCAACAGGAGGTCGGGTACCCGTTGGACCTCGTCGAGCACCAGCAGGCCGTCGTGCCGGACGAACGCGGCGGGGTCGGCGGCCGCTGCTGCTCGGGTGGCCGCGTCGTCGAGGTATCGGATCTCGGTGCCGGCTCGCGTCCTGGCGATGAGCCGGACCAGGGTGCTCTTGCCGGTTTGTCGGGCGCCGTTGACCACGACGACGCGAGTGTCCTCCAAGGCCCCAGACACCGCTGCCAAGGCATGTCGCGGGTAGAGGTCAGGCGTTGAGGTCATGGGTTAACCCTAAAGCCTGCATGGTCATCTCGCCGACGGTTCTGTGGTTGATCTGCCGACGGTTCTTTGGTTGATCTGCCGACGGTTGTGCGGTCATCTCGCCGACGTGATGTGGCCGTATCGCCGACGGTGGTCCGACGCCGAGGCCGAAGCCGAAGCCGCCGTCATCCGGCCGCATGGTGCCAGAGTGGCACCATGCGGCGGATGAGACTTGGGGATCTTTCTGATGGCGTGTACGCCGCGTTGGTCGAGGCCGCGGAGGCCGACCGACAGTCGCTGTCGGCGTTCGTGGTCGACCGGCTCACCGAAGTGGCTCGAGTCGCCAGCCTCGGTGACTATGTCGCGGCCTACGTCCCGCCCACCGAGAGCGGGATCGGTGTCGATGACACGGTTGCGGCCGTGCGAGAGGTGCGCGACGCACGGCCTGTCCAGGCCAACCCCGGCGCTCAAGGCAGCGGTGCGGGTCGCGTTGCGTCGCCTCGCCGACTTTCCGATCCGCCGCATGGCGCTCGCACCGCGGATGCAACGCAGGTGGGGCTGCGCGATAACGTCACGGCGTACGCCGCCGCGTACGTGGCGCTGGCAGAACACCTCGACGCACATCTCGCGACCAGCGACGGCAAGCTCGCAGCCGCCGACGGACCTCGACGCCAGGTCGAGTTGATCGCCTGACGAGTCACGAGCGCTCCACTCCCACGATCGTCAGTCGGCACGACTGTTCAGTGCCAGGTGGCAACCAGCGCGAGTACGGCCGGGCTGAGGGCTGCTGCAACTGCGGCGGGCGGCGTCATCCGCCGTCGGTGTCGGCGAGGTGCCGGTACGAGTCTTGGTCGTCGACGACGATCTCCCACAGGTGCTCGTCGGGGTCGGCGACGACTGCCGTGTATCCCCACTCGCGCCGTCCGGGTGGTACCGCCACGGTGCCACCGTGCCGGGTAGCGCGCTCGACGAGGTCACCCACCTCCTCGGGCGCCGCTGCGGTCACACCGAGCAGCGCCTCGACCTGGTTCGGTGCACACACCTCGTGAGCGTCGCCCGTCACCCAACTGAAGCCACCGGTCGGGATGAGCATGAGCACGGTGTCGACACCGGTGCGGAACGCCAGCGGCTCGGGCTCGCCGTCGTCGGCGACCGGGCCGAACGGCTCCATCCCGAGGAAAGCGCGATAGAAGGCCGACGACGCGGCGCGGTCGGAGACAGGCAGGCTGATCGACAGCTTCATGGAGATGACGCTCCTCTGGTGACAGGTCGTGCGTCGACGACAGACCACCTGCCCCGGTCATTCTCATCGGCCGTCGCGGGCACGATCGGACATCTCGACTGGGAGCACGTTGGTAGGCTGTTCCCTATGAAGGCCACGGTGGACTCGGTCGGTCGCGTCGTGCTGCCCAAACAGCTTCGCGACGCCTTGGGCATCACCCCCGGCACCCTCGTCGACATCTCCCGTCACGGCGCCGGTCTGCACCTCGTTCCCGGCGGTCGCACGGCACGGCTGGTCGAGCGGAACGGGGTGCTCGTCGGCACCAGCGAGACCGAGATCGACGACGACGTCGTGTTCGCCCTCATCGACGATGGTCGTCGTTGAGCCAGGTTCTCGCCCTCGACACCAGCGTCGCCGTCCCGCTGCTCCTGGAGAGCCATCACGTCCATCGCGTCGTCGACCGGTGGTGGGGAGGACGCGAGGTCGCTCTCAGCGGGCACGCCGCGGCCGAGACCTACTCGGTTCTCACCAGACTCCCCGGCGACGCCAGGTTCGCCCCGGCGGATGCGGCGCAGCTGATCTCGGCTCGGTTCACCACGCTCCTGACGCTCAGCACACGAACGGCCCGGCGCCTACCGGCGATTCTCGGCGAGCTCGAGATCGCCGGTGGCGCGGTGTACGACGCGCTCGTGGCCCTGGCCGCGGCCGAGCACGACGCCCTGCTCGCCACCAGGGACGCCCGGGCACGCGCCACGTACGAGGCGGTCGGCGCCCGCACCGTGGTCGCCGGATGACGAGCGCGGCGACAGTCGCGCTGCGGCGCACAGCTCTTCCAGCAGAGCCACGACCACCGGTGAGGGATCCCGACGCCTGACTCGATACACCGCGCCGATCCGTCGAGCTCCCAGCGCCGGGGCGACCAGCTCAGCGATCGACGAGTGACCACTACCAGCCCGACCTGTCGTCGGCTCAACGCCATGGGTGCGGTCGCGCTGGTGGTGAATGGGACGATCCACGGCGCCTGGCCGTCGGTCGCGCTCAACCTCACGTGGCGTGCTGTCGGCGTCGTGACCGTCGCGGTCGCGGTCGCGGGACAGACGGGTGACCTGATGCCGATGGCCGTCGGGCGCGACGCGACTGTCTCTGGAGTGCTGTGCGGCTCGCCGGCCGGTCGATAGGCTGCCGCGCGTGCCTATGTCGCCCACCGAACCGCACTCGTCAGGCGAGCCGCGACCGCCGGCGGAGCGCTCGACGCGGCCGAGCGCCATCACCTACGCGGGCGCCGGTGTCGACGTCGAGGCCGGCGACAAGGCCGTGGAGCTGATGAAGGATGCCGTGCGCCGCGCCACCCGGCCCGAGGTGCTGGGCGGCCTCGGCGGCTTCGCCGGGATGTTCGACGCGAGCGCCATCGCCCGGATGGCGCGCCCCGTGCTCGCCACCAGCACCGACGGCGTCGGCACCAAGGTGGCCATCGCCCAGGCACTCGACCGACACGACACCATCGGTGCCGACCTCGTCGGCATGGTCGTCGACGACATCGTCGTCTGTGGCGCCGAGCCGCTGTTCATGACCGACTACATCGCTTGTGGCAGAGTCGTCCCCGAGCGCGTCGCGGCCATCGTCTCGGGGGTCGCGCGCGCCTGCGAACAGGCCCGCGTCGCCCTCGTCGGCGGCGAGACCGCCGAGCACCCCGGCCTGCTCGACCCCGACGAGTACGACATCGCCGGGGCCGCCACCGGCGTCGTCGAGCACGCCGACATCCTCGGCCCGCACCGCGTCGAGCCGGGCGACATCGTGCTCGCGCTCGCGAGCAGCGGGCTGCACTCCAACGGCTACTCGCTGGTGCGCCGCGTCGTCGAGCACGCCGGGTGGGCCCTCGACCGGCACGTCGACGAGCTCGGCCGCACGCTCGGCGAGGAGCTGCTGGAGCCCACCCGCGTCTACGCCGCCGACCTGCTCGACGTCATCCGTGCCGACGGAGTCGAGGTGCACGCGCTCACCCACGTCACCGGGGGCGGGCTGGCGGCAAACCTCGCCCGGGTGCTCCCGTCATCCGCCCACGCCCGGATCGACCGGATGACGTGGACGCCGCCTCCCGTGTTCGGCCTCGTCGGCCGGCTCGGCGCCGTGCCTCGCACCGACCTCGAGCGCACGCTCAACATGGGTGTCGGGTTCGCCGCCGTGCTGCCGGCCGACAGTGTCGACGCCGCCACCGCGCTCCTCGAGGCGCGCGGCATCCGCACCTGGGCGATCGGCGAGGTGTACCGAGCGGATGACGCCCCGCTCGCCGACGGAGTCGAGGTGGTGCGCGGCGCCAAGGGCGTCGACGGCGGCTCGGTACAGCTCGTCGGCGAGCACCCCCGTGGCTGAGCCGACCGCGCCCACCGGCGGAGACGAGGTCCACCTGGAGACGGGGTCGGTGAGAGATCTCAAGGGTGTCGCAGCCCAGTCCGGGCGCCCGGCGGTCGATGTCGACGAGATGAACGACGTCATCGCCGCAGCTGCTGCGGAGTCGATCTCGCCGATGCCGTCATCGCCGAGCTCGACTCCTCGGCGGTGACTGCGAGGTTCCGCCGGAGTCAGCTCCAGATCGAGGCGGCCCACTCGGGGTGGTCGATGAACGGGTTGCGGTTGCCCTGCCAGGTGTCGTAGATGCGGTCGTTGCGGCGCATCTCGACGTCGTCGACCGGGTCGGCGGCGTTCCACTCGAGCAGCACCGACAGGTCCCCGAGCAGCGGCGCCGACGCACCCACACCGTCGTCGAGCTCGAGGTCGGCGAAACCGTCGCCGCCGTCGTAGCGCACCGCCATGTAGAACAGCATCCGTGCGACGTCGCCCCTGACCGCGGCCGGCGGCTCGAAGGAGTCGCCGTCGCTCAGGCAGCCGGTGCACTGGCCGACCGCGCTGCCGCCGAGGTCGAAGTCCTTGTTGCCGCGCTCGCTGTTCACCGTGACGTCCTCCGGCCGGAGGCTGTGCACGTCGGTGCCCGGACCCGGCGATGTGTCGAAGTCGCCACGTGACTGCGGCCAGACGTGCTCGCGGTTCCAGTCGTCCGGGTCACCGCCGTTCGTGGTCTTCGACAGTGACCGGCCCGAGTAGAGCGTGCGCACGTTGGCGCTGTCGCCGGGGTCCTGGTCGGTGTCCTTCAAGGCGTCCCACACCCGGTCGTAGCTCAGCTCGGTGTGGCCGTCGATGATGTCGTGCAGCGTGGTCTTCAGCTCGGCGCCGCCCTTGCCGATGGCCGGCGCGTAGTACGTGTCGTCCCAGGGGCTCTCCCCACTCGGCGGCGGCTCGGTGCCACCCCCACCCCCGCCACCGCTCCCACTCGCGGCGACGGCGGTCGTGCCCGTCATCCCGGCATGGGAGAAGTACGAGGACAGCGCTCCGGTGACGTCGACCTGCTCGCCGAGCAGCGCCGGGTTGCTCTGCAGCCCCCACTGCGAGCGCAGAGCCGACGGGATCTGCACGTAGAGCATCGACGACGTGCTCGTCGTGCTCGCGTCGTCGGCGATCGCGATGGCGTAGTCGTTCGGGAACCCCGAGCGGATGACGGTGCTCGTCGCCGTCGGCTGGCCCACCACCCAGCCCCGCACGGTGTGAATCGAGCCGTCCTGCGCCTGGGCGGCCTGCGCGACGGTGAGCGGTGCGGCGGCAGCCTGTGACGGTGCCGCCGCCAGGCCGAGGGTGGCGAGCAGGGCGAGGATGACGACGAGGCCCGAGGTGCGGGCGCGGTCTGTCCGGGGGTGTCCGGTCATGGTGCAGGAGCCTGCCCTACCTCGGCCGGATCCGCGCGTCGAGCGGGACCGGCCGAGGAGTCGCCGTCAGATGTTCAGCACCGCGTCACCTGGAGCGCTCGACGAAGACGGCCACGGTCCGGGCCGGGACGGTGAACGTGCCCGCCGCCCGATCGTGGGTGGCGCTCTTGACGACCGGGTCGGACCCGCGCGCCTGCACCGGATGCAGCCCGAACCGCGCTCCGGCTGTGCCGGGTACGGCCTGTGTCGTCGACTCGGGGCCGGCGTTGAACACGACCACCAGACCGTCCAGCCGGCGGTCGACGTCGCGGCCGGCGGTGTCGTCGATGCGCATGACGATGACGCCCGGTGCCTGTTCGGGCCCGCCACCGGGGAACGACACCTTCTGCTGCACCAGCTCGGCACTGCCGAGCCGGAACAGCGGTGTGCTCTGCCGGATCTCGAGCAGTGCGCCGGCCTGCTGCCTCGCAGCGGCGATGTCGTCCGGTGTCGGGTCGAGCGACGAGTCCGCCAGCAGCGGCCGCATGAACTCCCACTTCGACTCGTTGTCGGCACGCGGCGGCAGCCCGCGTCCGAACCCGTTCTCCTGGTAGGTGAAGTCGAGGAGGTTGAACCAGTCGCCGGAGTCGTAGCTGTTGCGGTCGAGCGATTTGCTGCGCAACAGGTCCGCTCCGGCGTGCCAGAACGAGACCCCCTGGGAGAGAGCGGTGGTCGAGAGGGCGAGGGTCTGCATCCGCACCCGGTCGGCCATGCTCGTCGACGTCGGCAGCTTGTAGGTCAAGGCGTCGAACAGCGTCTCGTTGTCGTGCGCCTCGACGTAGGTGACGCTCTCCTGCGGGTCGAGCGTGTACCCGGTCGGCGAGCCGTTGTAGTCGACATCGGCGCCGGTGACCGTGGCGCCGGTGCGGTCGACGAACCGGTAGTCGCGCAGGTTCCCCGTGAGCCCGATCTTGATCCGGTCCTGGTCGAGCAGCAGCCGCTCGAGCTGCTCCTGCGAGGTGCCGTTCACGGCATCCCCGTTCGGGTCGGTGTACTGGCCGCTGGCGAAGCCCTGCAGGCGGGGGTTCTCGTCGAACGGCCCGCCGCCGCGCACCGCGTCGCGCAGCCGGTCGTTGAAGGTGCCGATGCCGGTGCCGGCCATCTGCGCCTGCGTCGCCTGCTCGAAGCGGGCGTTGCCGGCCACCTCGCCGAAGTCCCAGCCCTCGCCGTACATGGAGATGGAGCGGCCGTCGACGCCGTCGCGGCGCACGGTCAGCCGGTTCAGCTCCTGGCGCAGTGTCACCATCGCCGCCTTCGGCTGGTGGCCCATGAGGTCGAAGCGGAAGCCGTCGACCTTGTACTCGCGAGCCCAGGTGAGCACCGAGTCGATCATCAGCTTCTCCATCATCGCGTGCTCGGTCGCGGTGTTGGAACAGCACGTGGAGGTCTCGACCGCACCGCTGGTCGGGTTGAGCCGGTGGTAGTAGCCGGGCACGACCCGGTCGAGGATCGACTTCGGGTCCTGGCCCGCCGCCGGGGTGTGGTTGTAGACGACGTCCACGACCACCCGCTGGCCGGCCCGGTTCAGCCCGGCGACCATCTCGCGGAACTCGCGGTTGCGCGTCGACCCGTCGGGGTCGGTGGCGTAGGAGCCCTCCGGTGCGGTGTAGTGCAGCGGGTCGTAGCCCCAGTTGAACCCATCCTTCGCGGCCACCGCGCTCGTGCACTCCTGCTGCTCCTCGCTGTCCGGCGGCAAGGCGGCGAGGTCGCAGGCGGGGCGCTGCTGCGCCGCGCGGTCCTCCTCCACCGAGGAGATGTCGTTGACCGGGAGCAGGTGCACGGTGGTGACGCCGGCCTTCGCGAGTGTGCGGAGGTGCGTCATCCCGGCGCTGCTCTGCCGGGTGAAGGCGCGGTAGGTGCCGCGTTCGCCGGCCGGCACGGTCTGGTCGGAGATCGAGAAGTCGCGCACGTGCAGCTCGTAGATGGTCGACGCCTCGGGGCTGGCCAGGGCGGGCTTGCGCAGCCGGTCCCAGCCCTTCGGGGTGAGTGCCCGGTCGTCGAGGTCGACCAGCACCGAGCGCGCCGAGTTGGTGGTCAGCCCGAGCGAGTAGGGGTCGGTGACGAGATTGGTCTCGACCCGCTGCGTGCTCGGGGCGTAGACGCGCACCTCGAACCGGTAGCGCGCGTCGCGCCAGTCCCGGGTGCCCCGGGCGGACCACACGCCGTCGGCGTCGCGCGTCATCCGCACCCGCTGCTCGTCATCCGACCCGTCCGGCGTGACCAGCAGGGTGACGTCCTTGGCGGTCGGCGCCCACAGTGCCAGGCTCGGCCGGCCGCCGCGCCACACCGGCCCGAGCTCGCGGTCGCGCGCGCTGGCGTAGAGCTCGTCGAGCACGCCGGGGACCTGCACCGCCGTGACCGTCGAGAGCTCACCGGCCGGAGCGTACGAGGCCACGGCGACCTGCCCGGTGAGGATGTCGGCCACCTCGTCCCTGGCGGACGACGGCACGGCGAGCGCCTCGTAGGCGGCGAGGTGCGGGAACTGCGTACGGAGGTCGGCCGGAAGGCCGGTGGGGATGACGGTCAGCGGCGCCGACTCGCCGCCGACGATCTGGCCGCCGTCCTCGGTGAGCCCGCCCTCGGCAGCCCAGTGCAGCCGGTAGGTGACGCCGTCGCGGGCGTCCGGGAGGT
>JBOFBK010000167.1:0-1115 GCA_051645525.1 Dermatophilaceae bacterium
CGGCCGGGTCATGGTCGTCGACGAGATCCAGCGACATCCGGAACTGACGCTGGCGGTGAAGGCCAGCATCGACCGCGACCGCCGGCCGGGACGGTTCATCCTCACCGGCTCGGCGTCGCTGCTGCGGGTCCGTGGCCTCGCGGACAGCCTGGCGGGACGAGTCGGACGCCTCACGCTCTACGGCCTCAGTCAGGGCGAGCTTCTCGCCGGCCATGACGACTTCGTCACTGCTGCAACCGACCTGGACGCGTTCGTCGAGCAGTGGGTTCCTACGGAGGTCGACTACGCAGCCCGCATCGCCCAAGGCTCCTATCCAGAAGCAGTCCGGTTGTCCGACCGGATGCGGCGGCGCTGGTTCGACGGCTACCTCACCGGCGTCCTGCGACGCGACCTGGGCGAGTTGCGTCGCGAGGTCAGCCCGCCTCGGGTCGAGGCGCTGTTGCGAGCGCTCGCGGGCACGCAGTCCGGCGAGCTGGTCAAGGCCAAGCTGGCCGGATCGACGGAGATTCCGGCGGCCACCATCACCGCCTACGTCGACCTCCTGACCGACGTCGGGCTCGTCACCACGCTCGCGCCGTGGACACCGAACCTCCGCAAGCGTGAGGTCGGCCGCCGCAAGGCGTTGGTCACGGACTCCGGTCTTGCTCTCCACCTGACCCGGCTGACCCGGCTGCAACTCGACGACATCGCCTACCGGGAGGCGTATGGCGCGATGCTCGAAGGACTTGTCACAGCCGAACTGCTCAAGCAGCAGACCTGGACGACCACCGAGTTCGACCTCTACCACTTCCGGGATCGCAACGGCCTCGAGGTCGATCTCATCCTCGAACTCTCCGGCGGTCGAGTCCTGGCGATCAAGGTGAAAGCGGCGACGTCGTTCAAGGGGGACCAGTTCAACGCTCTCCGGACCCTGCGCGACGAGCTCGGCGACCGGTTCATCGGCGGAGTCGTACTCAACACCGGCGCCAGCTCCTACCGGTATGCCGACCGCCTGTATGGGCTCCCCGTCTCGAGCCTCTGGACACCCCGCGGTGGATGACCCACCTCGCCGTCGGGTTCACGATCCAGGCAGGCGGATGACGGTCACGCCCGGCGCTGGGGCCGGTGGCTGACCG
>JBOFBK010000168.1:0-3487 GCA_051645525.1 Dermatophilaceae bacterium
TCGAGTCCGGTGCCATCGACGCCACCTCGTGCTCGGGCACGGTGCCGCCCGAGACCCCGACATACACGTCGGCCCCGGCCAGTGCCGCACCGAGCCGGCCGCGCAGCCCACGCGGGTTGGTCGTGGCCGCGAGCTGCACCTTGTGACCGGAGAGATCGGCACGGGACGGCTCCACAACGCCGCGCGAGTCGCAGACCACGACGTCGAGCACCCCGGCCCTGGGCCTCGCCCTGCCCGAGAGCGTCACGCCGCACCTGTCGGCGAAGGATGCCGCCGCGCCCGCCCTCGCGGACGCCGCGTCATCCGGCCTGCTCCCGACGATGCAGGCGTGCACGGCCCGCGCCGAGGCACTCGCCGCCGGCCGCTGATGTCCGAGGCAACGGGACACAGCCGGTGGCCCCGGCGCGCGATGGTTTCACGTGTTCTGGGACCCGAGAGTTCGGCCTTCGGTGAGATGCCGGTGCGCCTCGTGCCTGACCGGCCTTGAACCCTTTCCACAGGCACTGAGCGAGATTCAGAGTGTTTGTCCACAGGACAAGCGGGATCTGTTGCGGTCGCCTCCGGGACCGGCAACGATGGTGTGACCAACAAGCGCCTTCGCGGTGCGGGGGCAGATAGGTGCGGGGGCAGATAGAAGGGATGCATGTACATGAAGCGCTACCTGATCAGAACGACACGCCTGGCGGGAGTCACGCTTGCCATCGTTGGACTGCTAGGCGCCCTTGGGGCGTCCGCCACTGCCATGCCGAGCCCAGTGGTGGTTGCCCTGCCCACCGCTACAGGCTCGTTGCTCGAATCTCCAGATCCATCCGCCGAGGTGGAACTCGCCGATCCCGCTGCGGCACCGGCCGGACGGCCGGACTTCCAGCGGGAACCAACGGCATGGAACATGTTCTGCCGAGACGGATCCGGACTTACCTATTACGTTTCCAATCCTGGGGATTGCACACGAGGGTACGTGAAACTCATCAGTACACGTACGGATAAAGTCGAGGGGGGTATGGACATCTATGGAGCGGAATTCTTGACATCCCAAACGCTGGAACAGCTATACAACTCGTGCGAGTCATCATTCTGGTGTGACTTCTTCGTCATCGGCGCGCTTCAAACCTTCGTCCTTAGCAAGGTTCGCCCGGTGTGGCTCGCCATCAGAGGTCGAGCCGCAACCGCCAGCCTGACCCCTGGTACGGTGCCGCAGTCGTAGGTCGCGAACACGTAGAGAGGACAAGACGCTGTGGGTGAGTCGATGACGCGGTCGCAACATGTCCGACAGGTGGTACGTAGACCGTCGTATTGGATTGGTTGTCTCTGTGGGGTCCTAGCCTTCGTGACCGGCCGCATGCTGGAGCCGACTGAGACAGCTAGTGAAACCATCTTTTTCTGGGTCTTGCGTGTTGCCTTTATCTGGCTGGTCTTCTTTCCGCTCTTACGACCTCAACCGCGCCAATAGGACGCATGCGTGGTCTGAAAGGGCAACGCCGGTCGCCTCGCCACGACCCACATGGACGGGGCCGCCTCCATCACCGGAAGCGGCCTCGCATACCGTCTACCTCAGCGCGCGAGCCGGCGCACGGCATCCGCGACCGCCTCGGCCACGCCGTCCTGGAACACCGACGGCACCACCTCCTCGACGCTCGGGTGCTCCACGGCATCCGCGACCGCGCGGGCCGCGGCCAGCTTCATCGCCTCGGTGATCTGCGTGGCACCGGAGTCGAGCGCGCCGCGGAAGATGCCGGGGAACGCGAGCACGTTGTTGATCTGGTTGGGGAAGTCCGAGCGGCCGGTCGCCACGACCGCCGCGTGCCGGCGCGCGACCTCCGGGTGAACCTCGGGAGTCGGGTTGGCCAGGGCGAAGACGATCGAGTCCGGCGCCATCGACGCCACCTCGTGCTCGGGCACGGTGCCACCCGAGACCCCGACGTAGACGTCGGTGCCGGACAGTGCCACGCCGAGCCGGCCGCGCAGCCCACGCGGGTTGGTCGTCGCGGCGAGCTGCACCTTGTGCGCGGAGAGGTCGGCCCGGGACGGCTCCACGACGCCGCGCGAGTCGCACACGCCGACGTCGCGCACCCCGGCCCGCTGCAGCAGCCGGGTCACCGCCACCCCGGCCGCGCCGGCCCCCGACACCACCACCCGCTGCGACTCAAGCCGCCGACCCAGCACGCCTACCGCGTTCAGCAGCCCGGCGAGCACCACGACAGCGGTGCCGTGCTGGTCGTCGTGGAAGACCGGGATGTCGAGTCGCTCGCGCAGCTGCGCCTCGATCTCGAAGCACCGTGGCGCGGCGCTGTCCTCGAGGTTGATGCCGCCGTAGGTCGGCGCGATGCGCACCACCGCCTCGACGATCTCCTCCACCGTGCCGGTCTCCATCACCACCGGCACCGCGTCGACCCCGGCGAAGTGCTTGAACAGCACCGCCTTTCCCTCCATCACCGGCAGGGCGGCGAGCGGGCCGATGTCGCCCAGGCCGAGCACGGCCGTGCCATCGCTGACCACCGCCACGGTGTTGCCTCGAGAGGTGTACCGCGCGGCCAGGGCCGGGTCGGCGGCCACGGCGAGCGACACCTCGGCGACGCCCGGCGTGTAGAGCAGGGCGAGGTCGTCGCGGTCGCGCAGCGGCTGGGTCGCATGGACGGCGAGCTTGCCGCCCTCGTGGGCCCGGAACACCGGGCGGCCGGAGTCGACGAACGGCACGGACGGGGACGCGGACACGAGCACTCCTGACGGCGGATGATGTCGCTGGGCGCCGAGGAGGGGGTGCGTCTCGGGGAGGCGCCGGAGGAGGGTGGGCCACCGGCCCGAGCAGTCTCGCACAACACGACGCCGGCGGGACTGTGACCCGGGTCGCGTCGCGGATAGTTACCTGTGCGTGACTGCGCGCCGGGATGCCGCGGTGGCAGGATGCGGGGCAACCCGGGCGCTGTCCGCACCCGGCGACGATGTGAAAGGACCCCCATGTTCCGCACCCGTGCGCTGGCGATCGCCGCCGTAGCCACCACCGCGCTCGCGCTCACCGCCTGCGGTTCCGACTCGCTCTCGGAGTCGGACTCCGCGAACGCCTCGCCCTCGTCGTCGGCATCCGCCGGTGCGGCCGACCCCGCGCTCGTCGCCAAGCTGCCCGAGAAGATCAAGAGCGCCGGAACGATCGTCATCGGCACCGACGCCACCTACCAGCCGAACGAGTACCTCGACGCCGACGGCAAGACGGTCATCGGCATGGACGTCGACCTGTTCGACGCGGTCATGGCCAAGTTCGGCGTGAAGACCGAGTGGACCCCGTCGGCCTTCGACGCCATCATCCTCGGCGTGCAGGGCGGCAAGTACGACGTCGGCGTCTCCAGCTTCACCGTCAACGCCGAGCGCCTGCAGCAGGCCACCATGGTCAGCTACTTCACCGCCGGCACCCAGTGGGTCACCCAGAAGGGCAACCCCAAGGGCGTGAACCCGGATGACGCGTGCGGCAAGACCGTGGGCGTGCAGAAGGGCA
>JBOFBK010000169.1:0-18850 GCA_051645525.1 Dermatophilaceae bacterium
GACGAGATCTTCTCCAAAGTCCGCACGGCGTCGTCGATGGTGGTCGAGATGTGCTGGTAGCGGTCCTGGGCCGCGGCGATCTTCTCCAGGTCGACGTCGACCGGGTCGGAGTCACGATCCAGCGGCGACCAGTCGCCGAGATCCCGCTTGCTCACGGTTGCTCCTTGTCCATGCTGTCCTTGAGCTGGGTGTCGGTGTCGTCCCAGGCCAGCGCGGTCTCCCGCGCCTTCGAGCTCAGCGTCTTCATGCTCTCCACCATCTTGTTGCGGTTCGTCGTCCAGTTGTCCGCGAAGTCGCCCATCGACAGGTTCGCGTTGCGCTGTCCCCAGTCGCCGTCGTGGTCGTTCTCGAAGTCCAGGGCACCCTGGAACTGGTCGACCAACTCGTCCAGGTCGTCGGCCAGCGCGTCCAGCGCCTCGCTTACCCTGAGGTCGGGGTCGGTCATCGCGTGTCCTCCTCTCTCGCACGGCCTCTCGGACGCGACCTCTCGGTCGCGCCGTGCATAGGTGCCGGCTCGGGGAACCGGGGCAGTTGCACGCTGCGAAGGGTGCCGTCGCCGAGGTGGACCTTCGCCGCGCCGACCACCACCCGGGTGGCCAGCTGCGACCGCGGGACTCGCAAGCCCACCAGTTCGCCATCGCTCAGGTTCTGTGGCGACAACAGCGCACCCCGGCGGTTCTTCTTGATGTCGACCTGCCACCCCGAGAAGCCGAGGCCGACGGCGGCGGAGTCACCCCCGATCACGACTGCGCGTCGTCTCTCGGGCGCGCGCCGCACGAAGCTGCGCAACCAGTCACGTGCGGTGATGTCGCGCCACAGCTCGGCGTCGTCGACCACCAGCGCGACCGGGTCGTTACCCGGGTCGAGCAGGTCGGCGAGCTCGTCTGGGGACGGGTCTTCGTCGGTCAGGACGCCGCGCACGCCCGGACGCCCCTCGAAGTCGCGCAGCCGCGACCGCAGGGGCGCGCCGATGACGACCTCGGTGTCGTGCCGGAGCAGGCTCTCGGTCATCACGCACAGCGCGGCGGTGCGTCCGGACCGCGGTGGGCCGGCGACCAGGAAGGTCGACTGGTCCTCGAGGAAGCCGATGCCGATCGGTGTCAGCTCGTCGCCGCCGACCCCCACCAGAGCCCACATCGGCCGATGCTCGTCCACCATCGACCAGGCCTCCTCGAAGGTCAGCTCGGTCGGCAGGACGGCGATGGGCGTGGGCCGACGGGACGAGGGCACGTCGGCCTCCCGCTCCTCGAGCTGCGCGGCCAGAGCGCCGATCCGCGCCACCTGAGCCGGCCCCGACGGGTCCTCGGCCAGCAGCGCCACCTGCGTCTCCACGTTCCCCGGCACGGCGAAGCCACGGCCGGGAGGTATGTGGTCGGGGAGGGTGCGCGGGTTGATCCCGACCAGGCTGACGTCGGTCGGATCGGCGAGGCGCAGCACGAGCTTGCTCTCGCACAAGGAGCTGATCCGGCCGCTGAGCAGCGTGTGGTCGCCGGCGATCACCAAGTGCACACCGGCGCTGGCTCCCTCGCGCAGGAGTGAGTGCACGATCTCGGTGAGCGCCCCGTTGTCGTGCTCGCTGAGGGTGCCGACGAACCCCTCCCACCGGTCGAGGAGAAGCAGCACGTGCGGCAGCCGCTCGCCGTCCGCGGCTCCGGCCCGCTGTTCGGTGAGACTTGCGTAGCCGCCGGCACCAAGGAGCTGCTGGCGCCGTGCGACCTCCTCGTTCAGTCTCGTGAGGAGTCGCGCCGCCCGGTCGGGCTCGGTGCGCTGCACGACCGCGCCGCAGTGCGGCAGCTGGGCGAGAGGGAGGAGGGCGCCGTTGCCGCAGTCGAGGCCGAAGAGGTGCAGGTCGTGCACCGAGCTCGAGGCCGCCGCCGCGGCAGCGATGGTCCGCAGCGCCTGCGAGCGCCCCGATCTCGGAGCGCCCGCGATGTGGAGATGACCGAACGTCGCGAGGTCCATCCGGACCCGCTCCTGCCGCTGCGCGCGGGGGAGATCCTCGATAGCCCAGGCGAACGCCGGCTCGACGCCGGCCCTGGCAGCCTCGGGCGACGTGGCCAGCTCGACGACCGGCGTCTCCGGCAGCGGCGGCAGCCACGGCTGCCGCTGGCCGGCGATCCCGGCCCGTCGGCCGGCCTCGGCGATAGCGGCCACCAGCACCGACAGGTCGGTCACCTCATCGGTCCGCTGGGACTGTCGCACTCGCGCGGGTGCCGGTCGCCCCAGGTCCAGCCACGAGACCGGATGCAGCAAAGGCGCGGCGATCGCTGCATCCTCGTGCTGCACCCGCCGGCCGCCCACGCGCGCGCTCTGGAAAGGGATCAGCGAGCTGTGCCCCAGCCGCGCGTAGGCGCGACCGGGATGGGCAGCGGAGATCGAGGCGGCATCCTTGGCGTCGATGACGTCGGTGCTCTCCGCGGCATCGGTCACCCGCAACGCGATCCGCAGGTTCGTGTTGGCGCGGATCTCCGCCGACACCACACCGGTCGGACGCTGGGTCGCGAGCAGCAGGTGGATGCCGAGCGACCGGCCGCGTTGGGCGATGTTGACCAGGCCGCTGACGAAATCGGGCAGCTCGCGCGCCACCGAGGCGAACTCGTCGATGACGATGAGCAACCGGGGCACCGGTCCGAGCCCCGACCTGCGCGATGCCAGGTCCTGGTAGTCCTCGAGGTCCTTGGCCCCGATGTCGGCGAGGATGTGCTCACGCCGGGTCAGCTCGGCACCCAACGACGTCAAGGCGCGCTCGACCAGATGGGAGTCGAGGTCGGTCACCATGCCGACGGTGTGGGGGAGGTCGATGCAGTCCTTGAAGGCGGCGCCGCCTTTGTAGTCGACCAGGACGTAGTTCATCTCGTCGGGCCGGTTCTCGACGGCGAGCGACGCGACGAGGGTCTGGAGGAATTCCGACTTGCCCGACCCGGTGGTCCCCGCGACCAACCCGTGCGGGCCGTGGGCGCTCAGGTCGAGCGCGAAGGGACCGTCGAACGCCTGGCCGACGACAGCGCGGGTGCTGCGGCCCGCCGCGCGCCATCGTGCAGCGATCGCTTCCGGCGCCGGGTCGGTCATCTCGAGCACCTCCAGCAGCCGCGCGTGGGCCGGGAGGGCCAGCTCGCTCTGTGACTCGCTGACGTCGCGCAGCGGAGCTAGTCGTCGTCCGGTCGCCGCGAACCAGGCGTCGCCCACCTCGTCGACGCGGATGTCGCGGGTCGGGGCGGCGCGCTGCTGGCTCAGCGTCGCGGTGCGCCCGGGCCCGCCGACGAGGACGCTGGCGCACTCCTCGGGCAAAGTCCGTTCCTCGCTCTCGACGCAGATGCTGAAGACGCCGACGCCAGGGCCGTCCTTGAGGATCGTGACCACCCCGGGCAGGGCCCGGAGCCGACGGGCGCCGTCGAGGACGACCACGACCTCGGGCTCGCCCAGGACGGCGCCCGAGCCCGTGTTGAGCAGGATCCGCTGACGGGCCTGAACCATCTCCAGCAGTTCGGAGACCCGGCGACCGATCGTCTCCGCGTCGGTGCCGATCATCGCCAACGCGGGCTGGCCGAGCATGGGGCGCACGTGGGGAAGCCAGGAGGCCCAGTCCCACAACTGTGCGCTGCGGGAGTCGGTGAGGAGGTAGACCTGAACGTCACGAGGGCTCTGCAGCACTGCGAGCTGACCGACGACCCAGCGCGCCATTCGCCGCGGCCATTCCTCGGGGCCGGCCAGGCCGACCACTCCAGCGCGGGCGATCGACAGGTTGGCCGGGACGTCGTGTGCGGTCCGTGGCTCCTGACGCTGCTGAGCGCCCTCCGGCTCGGCGACGACGACGGTGCTGGGCTGGTCGGCGGTCCCGACCCGCACCAGCAGGTGGTCCGGGTCACCCCGCCGACGCTCCCAGAGCCGGGCCCGCGGCTCGGTCGCGATCAGCATCAGCTCGGCCGGGTCGGGGCTGGCCGCACGGCGGTCCTGCCGCTCGACCTCGAGGGCGGCGACGACCTCGGCCTCGATCCGCTCGCACTCCGCCCGATGGTCGGCCAGACGCCGGCGGTGCCCCACCGTGCCGCCGCGGCGACTGCTCATCCAGCTCGCGAGCACCATCAGCGGTGACATCCCCGCCATCATCAGGTACAGGGGGTTGTCCAGCACGAGCGCCATCGTCACCCCGAAGACGAGGGGGACCGCAGCGGTCAGCCAGGGCAGGATCGCCGGTGGCGGTGGCTTGGGCTCAGCCGGGAGCCGGAACTCCGTGCGCCGCTCGGGTGGGAGCAGTCGAGGAGGCCGGTTGTAGTCGAGATGCTCTCCTTCTGGTGAAGGCTCGACGACCGCATCCGGGGCGGTCACCGGATGGGCCTCCAGGAGCGTGGTGCCGACGGCGAGCTGGGCGCCAGGAACCCACTCGGCGCCGAGCGCGCCGAGCGGCTGGCGGTCGAGCCGAGCCGTGGCAGAGACATCCTCGACGCGGACCGTCGCGTCGAACCGCACGCGCATCCGCACGACCAGGTCTGGCCCGCCGTTCAGCTGCACGCTGGCACGGTGGGACGCCCCGAGCTGCTGTTCGCCGGCGCCTAGGCACCAGACGCGACCAGCAAGCGGGCCCGCCACCGCGCGCACGGTGACCAGTTCGGAGGATCGATGGCGCACCCGGCCGGGGCCGCCCAGAGTGACGACGGATCCGTCACGCAGTCCGCTGATACCCAGGGGCACGTCGAGATCGACCAGCTGGTCGTCCAGATAGACCGACTCCGGATCGACGTCAGAGTCGGGCGTTCTGGACGGGTCCAAGCCGGCGATGGCGTGCTTGATGACGTCTCGCACGCTCGTGAGTGGGTCGGCGTCGACGACGATGTCGGTCGACCAGGCTCCGGGCCGGGTCAACGTGATCATCATCGCCATCGAAGCGGACCTCTCGAGACAGGTGCTCGCGCCGACCACGGGTCGTCGACACGGGCGGGCGGGCTCAACCCTCCAGGGCACTCGCGATCTGGGTGTCGGCGTCCTGGAGCGCGGTGACGGCGCTGTCCAGCCACTGCGAGAGCTGGGCGAGGGTCTCCATCGTCGTCTTGGCGGAGGAGTCGAACTCCCCCGCCTTCTCGTCGAACCGAGGACCGGCCTTCTCGGTCACGAAGCCGCTCGCGACCAGATCGGAGATCATGGTGCGGGTCTCGGTCAGCGTGGTGTCGATCGTGGTCTTGTTGTTGCGGATCTTGGACGCGACCTGGTTCATGTCGCCGTAGGTGATGTTGAGGTTCGGCATCGCTCGTCCTTCCTGGAGAGTGCCCGGGGACCGTGTCGGCACCGGTCGGTTTCGACAGTAGGCAGGCGAGATCGGGCCGGTCCACACGATCAGCCGCCGTTGGGCCTGGGGACCCAACGCCACCTGTGCGCGAGGGGTCTTCCTTGTGATGATCGGTCGACTGAAGTCACCCAGGAATGGAGGGCAGAATGGCCGTGCGCGACCCTGGCCGCAGGCGTCTCATCCGAGCCTTGCTGGTCTCCGTTGCCGGACTTGTCGCGGCTTGCGGCTGCGTGGTGGCCCCGCTCGGATCTGCCTCGGCTGCCGTCCCGGCCGGGACGACGCCCGTTCTGACGTTCTCCCTTCGGACGGCAGCGGACCAGGAGAAGTACTACGTGGTCCCGCAGGCCCCGAGTGGCGCCCCCGAGACCCTGTTCCTGATCTCGCAGCGACTTCTCGGCTCTGGGCAACGCTTCCAGGAGATCTTCGAGCTCAACCGGGGTCGAGTGCAGCCCGACGGGTCGAGAGTCACGGATCCGCAGGTGCTCGCGCCGGGATGGATACTGCGGCTCCCGGCCGACGCGCAAGGAAGCGGAGTCCAGGTCGGATCCACCGACGAGGCCATTCGCAAGGCGACCCGCGCAGCCGAGTCCGTGGCTGCCCCCTCCGCGCAGGAGACACCTCCCTCGGCGCGGGAGACGCCCTCCGGGGTGGAGACGAGGTACTACGTGGTCTCGCCGGACGAGAGTGCGCCGGACTCCCTGTCCGAGATCGCCGAGCAGTTTCTCGGATCCGGCGACCGGGTGGCCGAGATCTTCGAACTGAACGTCGGCCGCGAGCAGCCGGGCGGCCGGGTGGTGAGAGATCCCAACGAGATCCGGGACGGTTGGCTGCTGGCGCTACCGCCGGACGCCGAGGGCGAGGGCGTCGAGACCGGTCCTCTCCCGAGCCTGGAGGAGCTGAACGCGCTCAACAGGGTCCGGGACAGCGGTGTCGCCGACGCCTCCGACGACACTTCTGGGTCTGCCCTCTGGTTGGCCATAGGCGGGGGCGTCGTGGCACTGGTGGCCCTCGCCGGGCTCGGAGCGTGGCTGGTGCGACGCCGCCACGCGGATGGTGCGCGGTCGGGCCCAGCATCCTCGGCATCGACGACCGCCGTACCTCGACGCCGCCTTCGCTGGCCGTGGATGCGGTCGAGGTCGTTGGGCCCCGGCCCGGATGCGGACGCAGGCGTCTGGACGGTCGACCGGGCGTTGCGTGTCCTGGCCACCTCGTGCTCGGCTTCAGGGCGAGGCGTGCCCGGCATCTATGCCGTCGTCGCGGACGGTGACGCGATCCGGCTGCGACTGACCGGACCCGATCCAGACCCGCCTCCGAGCTGGACCGCCGCCGACGGTGCTCGCACGTGGTCGGCGCCCCTGCGCGTCCTCCAGTCGGATGCCGTCGACACCGGCGGAGCCGCCCCGTTTCCGCACTTGGTGTCCATCGGCGACTCGGCGCGGGGCCGGGTCCTTCTCGACCTGGCCCGCGCGCAGGGTGTGATCAGTCTCGACGGGGATGCCGCTGCCGCCGCGGCGGTCGCCGACGCATGGTGTACCGAGCTCGCGCAGGCGCCCTGGTCAGGCGAAGTGCCGGTGGTGCGGGTGGGTCCCGGTGGAGAGGACGCTCCACCCGCGCGCGCCCGCGCCGACGACCTCGAGCAGGCGGAATCGGCCATCGCCGAGCTCGGCGGTGGCGTGCTGGTGATCTCACGGAGCAGTCGGGCTGACGCTGCCCGTATCGCCGAGCTCGCCAGGCATGCCTGGACGGTCGTCGTGGTCGGTGCCATCCCCTGGGCCAAGTGGAGGATGAAGGTTGATGCCGACGGCCGGGTCGACGGCGGCCCGCTCGATGCCCCCGTCCAGTCCCGCGTTCGAATCAGGGATCTGAAGACCGCGTGAAGCATGCGTGAAGCGAGAAACGGCATGGTCGTCTCGTGGCTCCCGACGTCATCCCCTCTCGCCCGTCTGCGGCATCCGGCGGTTTCCGGGTCCGCATCGCGATCTCCAGCCCGGACATCGTTGCGCGCATCCGGCGTACCTTTGCCGACCACGGCTACGAGGCGCATCTCGAGATTCGTCAGCCGGTGTACGACATCGTCGTCAGTCCGCGCGTGAGCGCCGCTCCGGGCTCAGCCGGTCTGGGAGGCGCACTGAGCCATCTGATGTCCTTCGGAGCGACCACGCACGTGCCTCGAGCGCCGTACCGGTTGACCTTGGTCGGCTCGCCTCGTCGCGGCACGACGACGGCCGTGCCCCGACGAGCGCGCCCGTCGACGATCTCAACGAGACCGACATCCGCGCTGTCGGCCAGAGAGGCACAGGTCATGGAGCGCATCGCGAGTGGCATGCGCAATCTCGACATCGCCGAGGACCTGGGAGTCACCGGCAAGACGGTGCGGAACCACGTCAATCGGATCTTCGCGAAGTTGGGAGTGCGCGATCGCGTCGAGGCCGTGTTGGCATGGCAGGCGTCCGAGGCTGCTGTGAGTTGATCCGGTCGCTCGCCCTGCGGCGCAGGCAGCTGGTTCAGACGTCGAGCAGGTGGTGGCAGAACTCCCGAACCACCATGACCTCCTCCGAGCCCAGCTGCTCGAAGCGGGTGAGGGCTTGCCCGGCCAGGTCACGTGCCTCCCGGCGAGCCTCGGCGTCCTCCTTCGCTTCCCGGATCCGAGCGAGCCCGAACAGCGCAAGAGCCTCGTGGTAGCGATCACCGGTGGAGGCACACAGGCGCAGCGCCTGGTGGAAGTAGTCGTCTGCAGCGGTGTCGTCATCGAGGCCGTTGCTGGCCAGCCCGAGATTGATCAGGAGGTTGGACTCCAGCAGCTTGCTCCCCACCTGCCGTGCCGTGTCGAGCCCACGTCGACCGCGGTCCATGGCGCTCTCCCACTCGCCGAGCTCGGTGTGGAGCTCGCACAGCACGTCGTTCAAACCGCTGATGTAGTAGTCCATGCCGAGTTGCTCGGCGAGCTGCAGCCCTTCCAGCGCCGGTGCTCTGGCGGCGTCGAAGTCCTTCGCCTCCCGGAGCGTGGAGGCGAGGTTGCCGAGCAGGCTGACGCGGTAGGACCACTGCTCACCGCCGCTGAGAGCAAGCGCCTCGTGAAGGCGCTCGACCGCGAGGTCGTTGCGACCAAGCCGGGACAGCGCCACGCTGGTGTGGTTGAGCAGCACCGCCAACGCGTGATCGTGTCGCAACCTCGTCGCCGAACGCCGCGCGATGCGCAGGACGTCCAGCCACTCGACGGCGTCGCCGGTCGCGTAGAAGGCATGGAACATCAGGGCGGCGAGCTGCGACGCCGCCTCGTGATGACCCCGCACGTGCGCGGCCGCAACGGACGCCACCAGGTTGGGCAGCTCGGCGATGGACCAGCGGAGCAGGTCGCTCTCGTCGGCGAGGACGGGCAGCGGCCACCGGACCTGCGGTGGATCGAAGGGAAGGGACAGATTGGTGCCCTTGGTCAGCGTCGCGATGTACCAGTCCAGCAACCGGCCGAGTGCCGACTGCCGGTTCTCCTCGGGCACCGCCACGGCGACCTCGGCGGCGTAGGCCTTCGTGAGGTCGTGCATGGCGTAGCGATCACCTGTCGCGGTGAGGAGATGCCCGGCGACAAGCCTCGTCGACACCACGGCGGCTCGATCCAGGGAGGTGTCGAGGATCGATGTCAGCATCTGCTGAGTGCAGTTGGCCACGGGCATCGCCCCGAGCAGCCGGAACACGAAAGCGGTGTCGCGGTCGAGTCGCTCGACAGAGCACTGCAGGACGCCGCGCACCGAGCCGAGGTCGTCCTCGCCGAGATCGAGGGCGTCGAGCCGATGTCGGGCGTTCTCCAATCGGAGCACCAGCTCCCCGATCGCCTGTGGTCCTCCTGACCCGACCTGCTCGGCGGCGATGCGCAAAGCGAAGGGGAGTGAGCCGCATAGGCGCACCAGACGCCCGGCGGTGGCGCCCGCAGCGGCCACGTCGTCGGCCCCCACGGCCGCGGCCAGCAGGCGCATGGAGTCCTCGTCGCTCAGCGCGCCGAGCGTGATTCGTCGAGCACCGCGGCGTACCACCAGTCCAGCGAGCCGGTCGCGACTGGTGACGACGACCTGGCACGCGGGTGCCCCGGGCAACAGGTCGTCGACCTGGCTGGCGGACGAGGCGTTGTCGAGGATGACCAGCATGCGCCGATCGGCGGTCAACGTGCGCCACAGGGCGAGTCGCCGCTCGTACTCCGCCGGCGCCGAGGTGACCCCAAGAGCGGAGAGGAGCTGTCCGAGCGCTGCTGCCGGCGTCATGGGCGGTCGCCTCGCGTCGAAGCCGCGCAGGTCGAGGTGTATTTGCCCGTCCGGGAAGCGCTCGCGTGCACAATGACCGAAGCGGACCGCCAAGGTGGTCTTGCCGACTCCGCCGATGCCGACGATCGCGACGAGGCGCGAGCGACCCGTGGCCGTCGTGCGCGACATCTCCGCGAGATCCGCGTCACGACCGACGAACACCCCGTCGTCAGGAGGGAGCTGAGCCGGAACCACCCGGACAGCGCGCTCGGGCGCGACCGGCAGGTTGTCGGACGAGGGCTGGGGCGGAGGGCGCTGCGCGCGCGGCGACCGATCGGTCAGCAGCGCAGCGTGAGCGGCCCGGGTCTCGGCCGAGGGGTCGACGCCCAGGTCCTCGGCCAACACCACACGGAGACTGTCGTACTGCGTCAACGCATCCCCGACGCGACCGCTCCGATGCAGCGCATGCATCAGAGTCACCCGAAGGCGTTCGTCGTACGGCGCGCCGTCCACCTCGAGGGCCAGACGATCAGCCGCGGCGGCAACCTCAGGCGAAAGCGCGGGATCGTCGGTGATCAGCTCGGTCCGATCGATCAGCAGACGCCGCCTGAGCCCAGCCAGTCGAACCCGCTGCTCGGCGGCGAACCGGCCTGGGACATCGAGCAGGGCGTCCCGGGACCGCCACAGCGCCAGCGCTTCGTCGATGTGGGCGAGGGCGGACCGGACGTCCGCCGTCGCGCGGGCGTTCACCGACCGGGCGACCAGGTCCTGAAGCACGGCCTCGTCCAGAGCTTCGTCGGCCACAGCCAGCGAGTATCCGGCGGAGGTACCGACCAATGCGACACGTTCGGTGCCCAGCGCCCGTCGGAGCCCGGAGACGTAGGTGTGGACGCTTCCTCGTGCGGTCAGGGGCGGTTCCTCACTCCAGACGAGATCGACGATCTCGTCTCGCGGCACCACCGACGCCCGGCGCATGGCGAGCAGAGCGAACACGGCACGCTGCTTAGGCGGCCCCAGGTCGATCTCTCGACCGCCGACGAACGCCCTCAGCGAGCCCAGGACCTCCACGAGCAGTCCGGGTGAGCCCACACCGGAGGTGATGGCGGAGTCGGGTGAAGGGGGGGAGTGGTCGTTCACCAGTCGGTACCCCATCGACGTCGGGCGGTGCGCGCAAACGGACGAACTGCCGAGAGTTTGCCGTGTCGAACTCGACGGCGCACCTCGGGCCGGCGACCGGCAGGGTAGCCAGCCGGCCGCGTCATCCCGGTGTCGCGGCCGCTCGAGCGGGAGACCGCCACACCGGGTCACCAGAGCGGGGCGTTCATTCGTAGCTGGGTGCGAACCGCGGCCACTGCGGGATGTCCGGTCGCGGCGGTGCGCCAGGCCAGGTGGAACGTGTTGATCGGCGAGTCCGGCGCGTCGTACAGCACCACCAGCCGACCGGCCTCGACGTCGTCGCGGACCAGGTACGCCGGCAGCACGCTGTAGCCGGCACCGGCGGCGACCGCTGCGGCCACCGCGCGCAGGTCGGCGACCAGTACGGCCGCGGCGCGGCGCGGCGCCGGCCGGCCGAACACGTGCCGCCAGTACCGGCGGATGATCGGGAGCTGCTCGTCGTAGGCCACGACCCGCTCGTCGGCCAGCACCGCCGCGGGCTCGACGGCCAGCCGGTCGCCGTCGAGCCGGCCGGCGGTCTCGGGGCTCGCGACCAGCTGGAACTCCTCGTCGGTCAGTGGCACCGCGGTCACCCGGCGGACCCGTGGACGGATCGTGGAGACCACCAGGTCGAGCCCTCCCGCCGCCAGCTCGGCGAGCAGGTCGTCCGCCAGGCCGGTGCTCACCCGCAGGCGCAGGCCCCGGTCGTACAGATCGGACAGTGCCGGCAGCACACGCGCACCGGTCAGCTCCGGGGGGCCACCCAGGAGGACGGTGCGCCGGAACGGGTCGGCGCCCGATTCGGGGCCGGGCATCGGGCGACCGTCGGAGTCGGTGATGGCACCCATCAGGCCGTCCAGGTGCGGGCCGACGCGGTGCGCCAGCTCGTCGGCGGCGGTGGTCGGATGCAGACCACGACGGCTGCGGCGGAACAGCTCGACTCCCAGCTGCTGCTCCAGCGACCGCACCTGCGCAGTGACCCCTGGCTGGGAGACACCCAGCTCGGCGGCCGCACCGGTCATCGACCCGGCGCGGTAGCACACCAGGAACGTCCGCAGCAGCGCGATGTTGACCGTGGCGAGCCCGCGGCTCACGAACGCCCGCCACGTGCCGACCCGGCCGGTGTCGCCATCTCGGTGTCGGCCGGGCCGCGGCGAGGCTGCCGCGCCCGCGGCGCCGTCCGCCCGGTCGACCGAGCCACGGATGCCGCGCGCCGCAGCGCCGCCCGCCCCGGCGCGGGACCCAACGCGTCGACCAGCTCTCGGGCCGCGGCCGGCGCCGACGCCGGATTCTGCCCGGTGATCAGCCGGCCGTCCCGGACGACGTGCGACCGGAACGCCGGGCCGGCCGACATCCGAGCCCCGAGCGCGCCGAGGGCGTCCGGGAGCAGGAGAGGGACCACGCCTCGCATGTCGCTGGCGTCCTCCTCCTCGACCGTGAACGCCGCCACGCGGCGACCGGCGACCAGGGGCCGGCCCGCCTCGGTGCGCAGGGGGAGCAGCCCGGCCGGGCCGTGGCACACCGCCCACAGCCACCCGCCGCCTGCTGCGACCGCCGACGCGAACGACGCCAGGGCCTCGTCGTGCGGCATGTCGAAGACCGCGCCGTAGCCGCCGGCGTAGACCACCGCGGCGTACCGCGCCGGGTCTCGTCGACCGACCGGGGTGGCGCGGCTCAGCGCCCGCCGGGCCGCCGGGTCGGCCAGGAAGGCGCGCTGCACCGGGTCTGCGCGGTCGACGCCGCTGGCCAGCGGACCGTCATCCGGTACCTGCCGGCCCGTGGCACGAGCCACCACCAGGTCGACCGCCCACCCGGCCGCGGTCAGGCCGGTCCACGGATAGGCCGCCTCCGGCAGCCAGAAGCCGGCGGGCCGCCCGTCCGCGAGCGTGCGGGTCCCGGTCGCCACGAGCAGCACTCGTGCAGCATCCATGTCGACCTCCGTGTCGTCGCCGGACATCCTGGCATCCGAAGGTCGGGTCTGGCCATCAGGATCCTGATGACGGGCAGCAGCACCGGTCATTGGACGATCGGCCGCCCACCGGCACACCCTTGGTCCGTCGGGCAGTACGCCCACCGAACCGAGAGGAAGCCTCACCATGACTCAGCAGACCAGCCACCGACCCACCCGCGCCGTCATCGTGCTCACCAGTCACGACCGTCTCGGCGAGACCGGCCGTTCCACCGGCTTCTACGTTCCCGAGGTCGCGCATCCGTGGAAGGTGTTCCGCGAGAACGGTATCGACGTCGACCTGGTGTCGACCGCCGGCGGCCGCCCGCCGATGGACGGCCTCGACGACACCGACCCGACGGTGCGCGAGCTCCTCGACGACCCACAGATGAGCGCAAAGCTCGCCGCCACGCCGAGGCCGGACCAGGTGGACCCCTCCGACTACGACGTGGTCCTGTACGCCGGCGGCCACGGCACGATGTGGGACTTCCCCGGCGACGACCGGCTGGCCGGTCTCGGCCGGGAGGTCTACGAGAGCGGTGGCGTGGTGGCCGCGGTCTGCCACGGCCCGGCCGGCCTGGTCGACATCACGCTCTCGGACGGCCGGTACCTGGTCGACGGCAGGCGGGTGGCGGCCTTCACCAACGAGGAGGAGGCTGCCGTCGGCCTCACCGATGTCGTCCCGTTCCTGCTCGCGGACCGCCTGGTCGAGCGTGGCGCCATCCACGTGCCGGCCGGCACCTTCCAGGCCCAGGTGATCGTCGATGACCGGCTGGTCACCGGGCAGAACCCGGCATCCGCCGTCGGCGTCGCCGAGGCCATCGTCGCCGCGGTCCGAGCCAGCATCCTGGCCGCGTGAGCGACGATCTCGGCGGAGTGCGAGGTACCGCCCCGCATTCCGCCGAGAGCCGCCCGTCCATGCCGTCCATGGGCTGAGGCTGACCGACGCATCCGATCGACCCTCACCGGTCGTGGTGGAACACTGCCGCGTCAGCCGCGGCAGTGCGTCAGCCGTTGCAGTTGAACGGGTAGGTGGCCCCGACGGCGTCCTTGCACGCCTTCTTGGCCGCCTCGATCTGGGCGGTCATGTCGAACCCGAGCTCCTGACCGGAGTCGATCTTCGACTTCGCCCGCTTCATCGTGTCGATCACTCCGTCCGGGACGGCGGTGGTGCCCCATCCGTAGTCGAAGAACCGGTCCTTCGAGATGTCCTCGCTGTACACCCACAGGTAGCGATCGGTGTGCTTGAGACCGAAGTAGACGTTCTGTTCGAGCAGTCGCATCCGGTCGTCAGACGACAGGAAGTGCGGCGGCCGGGCCTGGTAGTAGTGCTCATAGCCCGGTACGTCCTTGTCGAAAAGGTCGAGCAGCTGGTCGAGGTACACGGCCTGGCCGCTCTGGTGTTGCGCGTCGTACCGGTCCTTGAGGGCCGGATCGAGGAGCAGTGGCAGGGCGTACGACGTCTGGTCTGCGTCGACTCTGCTGAACGACTCCTCGTGCAGGTAGCTGTATGACATCTCGTTGCCGTCGGTAAGGACCGTGTCGGGCCCGGCGCCCTCGAGCATGCCGTTGACGAAGGCGGGAAGCAGACCGTAGTTGTGCTCCTGCAGCGCTCGACGCTGCGCCTCCGGGTCGTCGGTGTTGTTGGTGTAGACATCGATGAGCCAGGTGAACAGGCCGAGGCTGAAGATCTGGATGTCGGGATCCTCGGCCACGAGGGTGCGAGCGAACTCGGCTCCGCGCGCGCGCACCATCGCCTCGTACTCCGCGAAGGTGTGCGACGCCGCGCCGAGCTGCTGCTGGTAGTGCCACGGCGACTTGCCGTACGCCTCCGGGTCGAGGGTGATCCCCTTGACCGGGCCCGCGGCGCCGGTGCGGGCGACGTTGCGGATGTTGCTCAACGCGCCGGCCCACACCTGGTCGTCGAACCAGTCCCAGTTGTCGTCGGTGGCGGAGTTCACCCGGATGAAGTTCTCGGTCATCGTGGTCGGGGTCGCCGCGGCCAGCTCCGCACGATCCTTCGCGAAGCTCTCCTCGGGTACCGCCGCACCGAACACCCGGGAGTCCTGGAGCGCGGTCAGCCGGAGATGGGTGCCCGAGAACAGGTCGAGCTTCTCGACCGTCGACACCTTGTCGCGGAACGTCTCGGGGTCGGGCGCGGTCCAGCTCAGCTCGATGAGGTGTTTCTTCGGCGGTGCGACAGTGGAACTCGGGGACGGGGTCGACGGCCCCTCGCCCGCGGTCGGGCTGCTGACGACGGCGGCGACGACGGCGCCGACCGCCCATCGACGCGCAGCAGCAGATACCTTGATCGTCATCGATGACCTCTCGTGGGTGGTGTTCGGCCGACGAGGAGTCAATCGATGCGTCACGTGCAGATCCACCACCACCGAAAACTTCGGCCGGCACGACGATCGGAAGTGGTGCGCACACCCTCCCTCGAGCGGATACCTCGGAGCGATTGCCCGACTCGGGCTCGCGGTGGTGGTCTACTCCGACGCGTCGGGTGGGAGGAGGGCGAGGTCGGCCTCGGTGACCATCCGGGTCGACAGCGCGTGCTCGACCAGCCGCGCCTTCCGGTTGCTCGCGAGCTTCCCCGGCCCACCGTGCAGGCCGCGGGTCCCGGCATCCGCGAGCTTCTGACAGACGTTGTCGAGCTTGCGGTTGAACTTGGTGACGGTCCAGCCGAGCCGCCCGGCGGCATCCGCACTACTGGGGATCTGCCCCGCGCCGACGTGGTTCGACCGGAGGAACCCCTCGCACAGGGCGACGGCGAGCAGCTTTTGGTCGGGGGTCAATGAGACCCGCCCGACGGTGGTCTCGCCCTCGGACCCCTCCGGCTCCAGCTCGGGCGCCGTCTCGACGGACACGAACGGGGTGTCGCTGACGAGGAGGTCGAGGTCGTAGGTGGTGGGCCCGGCGGTGAACCACACCGTGAACGCATCGAGGGCGAGCGGGATGCGCGCACCCGGGGAGAGCCACGCCTGGAACAGGCCCTTGGTGTCGGCGACCGTGGCGGTGAGTGTGGACCCCACATTGGTGAGCCACCACAGCTCGTGCTCGCGGTGCACCTGGAGGAACACCCGGTGCA
Organism: Dermatophilaceae bacterium; assembly: GCA_051645525.1. Classification (GTDB taxonomy): domain Bacteria; phylum Actinomycetota; class Actinomycetes; order Actinomycetales; family Dermatophilaceae; genus JBOFLG01. The sequence continues at coordinate 15,708 of JBOFBK010000169.1, forward strand.
GGTACGGGTTGTCGTCGACCTCGACGTCGGCGACCCGGCCGATGGTCAGGGGCCGGTCCTCGGGCGCGGCGAACCGCTCGCCGCAGAACTCGACGGTGACTCCCACAGCTGCCCTCCCTGAGTGCGGATGACGCTCGCCCGGCTCCGAGAGCGGCGCCGGTGGCCGTGAGCCTAGCCGCGCCGCAGGACACCAGTCAGCGGGCTCGGCGAGGCGCCGTGCCCTACGTCATCCGTGCAGCTCGCGGTAGCGCTCGGCGGCGCCCGGATGCAGCGCCACCGGAGCGGTGTCGACCAGTGTCTGCCGGGTGAGGAACTGGAGGCCGGTCGACAGCGGCGGGACGAGCTCGCGGGCGCGGCCGAGCACGAGGTCGACCAGCCGGGCGGCGCTGTCGTCGGGCAGGTCGGGACGGGCGAGCAACAGGTTGGCCACGCCGACCGTGGTGACGTCGCGCGGCATCTCGTAGGTGGCCGCCGGCACCACCGCCGGGGTGTACACCTCGCGGTCGCCGTCCGGCAGCCGGCCGAGCACGTCGGTGAGGTCGAGCAGCCGCACCGGGAACTCCTCGGCGATCTCGGTGAGCGCCGGGATCGGGATGCCGCTGCTGAACACGAACGCGGCGAGCCGGCCGGCCCGCAGCCGCGCGATCGCCTCGGCCAGCGCGAGCTCCACGACGTCGACCGGCCGGGGCGAGGGTGCGAGCAGCCCGAGCGCGCCCAGCACCGTACGCGCGGTGGCGGCGGTGCCGGATGACGGGGCGCCGATCGACGCCGGGCGCCCGCGCAGCTCCTCCACCGACTCCACCGGGCTGCGCGCGGGGACGACCACCTGGAGGTAGTTCTGGTAGACCCGGCCGATCGCGACCACCGGGGCCGGCGCGGTCCGGGCCGAGTCCGCGAGACACATCGCGAGCGCCGCCGACCCGGCACCGAGCCGGTCGAGGTTCTCGACACTGCCCGCGGTGACCAGCGCCTCCGACCGGCGGGCCAGCCCGTCGGCGAGCACCGCATCGCTCACCGCACGTCCGAAGCGGATGTACGTGCCGCCCGGCTCTCCGCAGGCGATGTCGAGCCGGTCCAGCGTGGTGCGACGCGAGCAGGCCGTGCCGGCACCGGCGAGCATCGCCACCCCGGCCAACCCCGCCAGCCGGCCCACGACCCGGCGGCCCAGCGCTGGGTGGCCCTCGACCGGGTGACCTACGACCGGCTCGACCACGGCCGGGTGACCTGCGGCTGGCCCGCCCAGGCCCGGGTCGTCCGTGGTGGGGTGGTTCATCCAGCTGGGCACGGTCACGGCTCCTCGCTGGTGGGGATGACGAGGCGCGCCAGCAGCCCTCGGGGAGTGTGCTGTTCGAGCTCGAGCCGGCCCCGGTTCGCGCGGGCCAGCTGAGCCACGATGGCCAGGCCGAGCCCGGTTCCGTCGCCGCGTTCCCCGGGGGCTCGCCAGAACCGCTCGACCGCACGCTCGAGGTCGCCGGCCGGCAGCCCGGGCCCGGTGTCGGCCACCGAGACGACGGCGACCGCCGGCGAGTGCGCAGGCGGCGGCGTACCGGCATCCACGGCCAGCGTCAGCACCACCTCGGCGCCGGGCCCGGCGTACCGCAGCGCGTTCTCGACCAGCTCGTCGACCATGTCGTGGGCGTCCATCGCCGAGCAGCGCAACCCGACATGGTCGAGCCCGGCCCGCTCGAGCGTGACGCCCCGTTCCGCTGCCGCCGGCGACCACCGGGCCACGACCTCCTCGGCGAACAGGTCGCAGGTGAGGTCGAGGGGTTGCTCGTCGGCGCCGAGCAGGCCGCGCACCGACGCCGCCCCGGAGCGGTGCTCGGCCTCGGCGAGGTCGAGCATGGTGTCGACCAGTCGTTCGAGGCGGTCGAGGTCGGCCTCCACCTGGCCCAGCGTGGTGGACCGGCGCGCGTCGCGTTCGCCGTCGGCGAGGGCGTCGACGCGCAGGCGGAGCGCCGCGAGCGGGTTGCGCAGGCGATGCGAGAAGTCCTCGACGAGCCGGCCCCGCTCGCCGATGGTCGCCGTCACCGAGGCCGCCATCGCGTCGAACGAGGCGGCCAGGCGGCGCAGTTCGGGCGGCCCGGTGTGCCGGAGGCTCTCGGGCAGCCGGCCCGCCGCGAGGGCCTGCGAGGCGAGGTCGAGCTCACGCACCGGTCGCACCATCCACCGCCCGAGGGCCAGGCCCAGCGTGGTGAGCACGCCGAGCCCTGCGAGCGCGGCGGCGAGCGCGAGCGCCCAACGCTGCCGCACGTCGGCGACCGCACGCATCGCGTCGACCCGGATGACGACCGCCCCGCCGGTGACGTCGCCGCTGCCCACCACCGGCTGCGCCATGAGGTAGCGGCGTTCGCTCCACGGCCGCACCGCGGGAACCGTGTCGACCGACTGGCCGCGCCGGGCGGCGGTGACGGCGGACGCGACGTCGGGATCGTCGAGGGTGAGCGACCCGCGCTGCGCCACCACCTGCCCGGCCGGGTCGACCACGAGCACCGGCTCGCCGTAGAGGCGGGAGTAGGTGCGGGCATGCAGGTCGAGGGCGGTGGGGTCGCCGGAGTCGAGGCCCGACCGGGCCAGGCTCGCGAACCGGCCGAGGGCCACCGACCGCTCGAACACCAGCTGCTGGGTGCGCTCGGTCGAGATCGCCGACAGGGTCGGCACCGCGAGTGTGACGACCACGAGCACGACGCAGCCGAGGATGGGGGCCAGCACCCGGGTGCGCACGCTCAGACCTCGAGGCGGTAGCCGAAGCCGCGGATGGTCGTGATGCGCACCGACGCCGGCAGCTTCGCCCGCACCTGGGTGAGGTGCACGTCGAACGAACGGGAGGCAGCGGCGTAGGCGTCGCCCCACACCTCGTCGAGGATCTGCTGCCGGCTCACCGCCGTGCCGGCCCGTCGGGCCAGTACCGCGAGAAGCGCAAACTCCTTGGCGGTCAACGGAACCGGGCGGTCAGCGGCATCCACTACGGTGCGCGCACCGAGGTCGATGACGGCTCCGTCGACGTGCACCTCGGCCGACGCCGTGACGCCGTCGGCGGGCCGCCGGCGGGTCACCACGTCGATGCGGGCGAGTAGCTCCCGCAGGCGGATCGGCTTGACCACGTAGTCGTCGGCACCGAGGTGCAGGGCGCGCACCGTGGA